>CANJKV010000176.1 GCA_947474855.1 Aurantimonadaceae bacterium
CCCTTGGACGATCCGGCGCTCGCGGAGCGGACGATCGTCGTGTCCTCGATCTCGAAGTCCCACGCGGCGCCCGGCTTCCGCGCCGGCTGGGCCATCGGTCCGGCCGAGTTCTGCGCGCGCCTCCTGCCGATCTCGGAATCCATGCTGTTCGGCGGCCCGCCGTTCATCGCCGACATGACCGCCTTCGCCCTGACGCACGACCTGCCGACCGCCGCGATCATGCGCGACCACTACGCCGCGCGGGCCGATCTCGTGGTCCGCCGGCTCGGCCATGCGGGGATCCTGCGCCCGCTGCGCCCGGAAGCGGGGATGTTCGTGCTCGTCGACGTCACCGCCACAGGGCTCGATGGCCGCGCCTTCGCCGAGCGCCTTCTCGCCGAGCGGTTCGTGTCGGTCATGCCGGGAAGCTCCTTCGGCTCCGCCGCCGAGGGGTTCGTGCGCCTGAGCCTGACGGTCCCCGACGACGCGCTCGAGGAAGCCTGCGGCCGGATCGCCGACTTCGCGCTGTCGCTCGGCGGCCCCGCCGGAAGGCATGCGTCGTGAGCGGCTTTCCGACCGTCGGGCAGGAGCTCGTCCGGCTCCTCGAAGCCTACGGCGTCGACGTCGTCTTCGGCATTCCGGGCGTTCACACGACCGAGCTCTACCGCGGGCTCGCGGGCTCGCGGATCCGCCACGTCACGCCGCGCCACGAGCTCGACGCCGGCTTCATGGCCGACGGCTACGCCCGCGCCTCCGGCAGGCCGGGCGTCTGCCTGCTGATCACCGGGCCGGGCGTCACCAACGCGATCACCGCGATGGCCCAGGCCCGCGCCGACTCGATCCCGATGCTGGTCATCTCGGGGGTCAACGCGCTCGCGACGCACGGCCTCTACCGGGGCTATCTCCATGAGCTGCCGGACCAGTCCGCCACGCTGAAGACGATCGCGCTGTCGTCGGAGCGGCTGCTGCGGGCCGACGACCTCGCCGACGTGGTGGCGCGCGCCTTCGCCGCGATGCGCGCGGGCCGACCGGGCCCGGTCCACATCGAGATCCCGACGGACCTGATGGAGGCGCCGGTCCGGAGGCCCGAGGAGCCGCCCGCGCCCGCACCGGCTTCCCCGCCAGACGCCGGCGGTTTCGAGGCGGCCGCGGCGCTCTGCCGCGCGGCCGGGGCACCGCTGATCCTGGCAGGCGGCGGCGCGGTCTGGGCCGACGACGCGCTGCGCGGGCTGGCGGAACGCCTCGACGCGCCGGTCGTCACCACCACCAATGCGCGCGGCCTCCTCGCCGGCCACCCTCTCCTTGTTCCTGCGAGCCCGAGCCTCTCGGCGGTGCGCGAGCTGATCGCCGCGAGCGACCTCGTGATCGCCGTCGGCACCGAGTTCGGGCCGACCGACTACGATGCCTACGGCGACGGCGGCTTCGTTCCGCCCGCCGACCTCGTGCGCATCGACGTCGATCCCGAGGCGGCCGCCCGGAGCCATCCGGCCCGCGTCGCGCTGTGCTGCGACGCCGCGCGCGCGGCCGAGGAGCTGGTGACGCGGCTGCCGACCCGCGCGCCGGGCGCCCCGGCCGGCGAAAGCCGTGCCGCGGATGCGCGCCGCGCCGCCCGCGCCGAGCTGAGCCCGAAGATGGCGGCGATGGTGGAGGTGCTGGCCGCGGTCCGCGACGCCGTTCCCGGCTGCACCATCGTCGGCGATTCCACGCAGGCCGCCTATGCCGGCAACCTCTACTGGGACGCGCCCGCGCCCCGCACCTGGTTCAACGCCGCCACCGGCTACGGCGCGCTCGGCTTCGGCCCGCCCGCCGCCATCGGCGCCGCCATCGCGCTCGGAGGCGCTCCGGTCGTCTGCGTCGTTGGCGACGGCGGCTTCCAGTTCTGCCTCGGCGCCCTGGGCGCGGCGGCCGACGAGCGGGTCCCTGTCGTTTTCCTCGTCTGGAACAATCGCGGCTACCAGGAGATCGAGGACTACATGATCGCGCGCGGCGTCGAGCCCGTCGGCGTGCGCCCCGGCGTTCCCGACTTCTGCCGGATCGCCGAGGCCTACGGCCTACCATCCGAGCGCATCCGCCTGACCGAGGACACCGATCAGGCGGCGCTCGCCCCCGGACGTCTGGAGCTCGGCGAGCTCTCAGTCGCGCTCGGCCGCGCCGCCCGCGCGAACGGGCCGTTTCTGATCGAAGTCGTGACGCCTTGAGCGTTCAGAAGGAGCGTAGATGAACTTCGGCCTGACCGATGAGCAGGAGATGATCGTCTCGACGGTGCGCCGCTTCGTCGAGAACGAGATCTATCCCCACGAGGATACCGTCGAGAAGCTCGGCACCGTGCCGGCGGAGCTGGCCGAGGAGATCAAGCGCAAGACGATCGAGATCGGCTTCTATGCCAGCAACTTCCCGGAATCGGCCGGCGGGCCCGGCCTGTCGCACCTGGACTTCGCCCTGGTCGAGCGGGAGCTCGGCCGCGGCTCGATGGCGCTGACGCATTTCTTCGGGCGGCCGCAGAACATCCTCATGGCCTGCCGGGGCGAGCAGGTCGAGCGCTACCTCCGGCCGGCCGTGCGGGGCGAGCGCATGGACGCGCTCGCCATGACCGAGCCCGATGCCGGCTCGGACGTGCGCGGCATGCGGGCCAATGCCCGGCGCCAGGGCGGCGACTGGGTGCTCAACGGCACCAAGCACTTCATCTCGGGCGCCGAGCACGCCGACTTCGTGATCGTCTTCGTGGCGACGGGCGAGGAGGCCACCTCCGCCGGCCCCAAGAAGACGATCACCACCTTTCTCGTCGATCGCGGCACGCCGGGCTTCACCATCCGCGAGGGCTACCGCTCCGTCAGCCATCGCGGCTACAAGAACATGATCCTCGAATTCGACGAGTGCCGCCTGCCGGACGCGCAGGTGCTCGGCGAGGTCGACGGCGGCTTCAAGGTGATGAACGAGTGGCTCTACGCCACCCGCATCACGGTCGCCGCCATGGCGGTCGGCCGCGCCCGGCGCGTCTTCGACATGATGCTGGCCTACGCGGCCGAGCGGAAGCAGTTCGGCCAGCCGATCGGCCGCTTCCAGGGCGTCGGCTTCCAACTCGCCGACACCGTCACGGAGATCGACGCGGCCGACTGGCTGACGCTCGCCGCGGCCTGGCGCCTCGATCAGGGCCTGCCGGCCAACCGCGAGATCGCCTCGGCCAAGGTCTACGCCTCCGAGATGCTGGGGCGCGTCACCGACCGCGCGATCCAGGTCTATGGCGGCATGGGGCTGATGGACGACTTTCCCCTCGAGCGCTTCTGGCGCGACGCGCGGGTCGAGCGCATCTGGGACGGGACGAGCGAGATCCAGCGTCACATCATCGCGCGCGACCTCCTGCGCCCGCTCGGGGCTTGAGATGACGAAGGGCCCCCTGTCGCGCGTCCTGCGCCCGCGCTCGATCGCCGTGTTCGGCGGCGGCTGGTCCAACGCGGTGCTGCGGCAATGCCGCGCCTTCGGCTTCGAGGGCGATCTGTGGCCCGTTCATCCGAGCCGGGCGGAGGTCGAAGGCCTGACGTGCTTCCGAAGCGTCGCCGACCTGCCCGGCGTGCCCGACCTCGCCTTCATCGGGGTGAACCGGGACGCGACGATCGACATCGTGCGCGAGCTTTCCGCCCGCGGCGCCGGGGGCGCCGTCTGCTTCGCGTCCGGCTTCAACGAGGTCGCCGACGGCGCCGCGCGCAACGCGGCCCTTCTTTCGGCCGCGGGGGACATGCCGATCCTCGGGCCCAACTGCTACGGCTTCATCAACTATCTCGACGGCGCGCTTCTTTGGCCGGACCAGCACGGCGGCCGCCGCGTCGAGCGGGGCGCGGCGCTCGTCGTCCAGTCCTCGAACATCGCGATCAACCTGACGATGCAAAGGCGCGGCCTGCCGATCGCCTACGTGCTGACGGCCGGCAACCAGGCCCAGACCGGCCTGTCGGAACTCGTCGAAGCCGCGCTCGACGACGAGCGGGTCACCGTCCTCGGCCTGCACATCGAGGGCTTCGACGACCTCCACCGGCTCGAAGGCGCCTTCCGCAAGGCGCGCGAGCGCCGTGTGCCCGTCGTCGTCATCAAGGTCGGCACGTCGGCGGCCGCGCAGGCGATGGCGCTCTCGCATACCGCTTCGCTCGCCGGCGCCGACCGGCTGGCGGACGCCTTCTTCGAGCGCTGCGGCGTCGCTCGGGCGCGCGGCATCGAGGAGTTCGTGGAAACGCTGAAGCTCCTCCACGTCCTCGGGCCCTCGCCGGACGCGACGCTCGGCTCGATGAGCTGCTCGGGCGGGGAGGCCTCGCTCGTCGGCGACCTCGCCGAGGCCGCCGGACTCGACCTGCGCACCCTCGACGAGTGCGAGGCGGCGGCGCTGCGCGCGACGCTGCCGGACATGGTCACCATCTCCAACCCGCTCGACTACCACACCTTCACCTGGAACGACCCGCCGGCGCTCGCCCGCACCTATCGCGCGATGCTGGACGGGGGTTTCGGCCTGACGATCCTCGTGCTCGACCAGCCGCGCCCCGACCGCTGCGCCGACAACGGCTCGGCCGGCGCCCTCCAGGCCGCCATCGACGCGCACGGGAAGGGCGGCGGGCGCTTCGCACTGGTGTCGAGTCTGCCGGAAACCATGAGCGAGGCCGAGGCCGACCGGCTCGCCGAGGCCGGAATCGCGCCGCTGATGGGGCTTTCCACCGCGCTTCTCGCAGCCGCGCACGCCGCCCGGATCGGGGCCGCCTGGGCGAGGCCGCCGGCACCCCCGCTCGCCCGCCAGGCCCCGCCCGGCGTCGGCGAGCCGCGGGCGCGCGACGAATGGGCGTCGAAGGCGATCCTCAACGAGATCGGGATCGAGACGCCGGCCGGCGGCGTCGCCCGCTCCGCCGACGAGGCGGTGCGTCTGGCCGAGCGGATCGGCTTTCCCGTCGTCGTGAAGGGCGTCGGCGAGGCGCTCCTTCACAAGACGGAAGCCGCCGCCGTGAAGCTCGACCTGCGCGACGCGGCGGCCGTGCGCGCGGCGACCGCCTCGCTCGCCCATCTCGGCTGCGACGTCCTCGTCGAGCGGATGGTGGCGGGCACCCTGGCCGAGCTGATCCTGGGCATCGCCCGCGACCCGCAATTCGGCCTCTTCCTCACGATCGGGGCGGGCGGCGTCGCCGTGGAGCTGTGGAACGACACGCGCCCGCTGCTCCTGCCCGCCGATCGCGAGGCCATTCGCGCCGCGATCCTGTCCTTGAAGTCCGCGCCGCTCCTTCTGGGCTTCCGCGGCAGGCCGGCGGCGAATCTCGACGCCGTCGTCGAGGCCGCCTTCCGCCTCGGTGACTACGCGCTGGCCGAGGCGGACAGCCTCGAGGAGCTCGACGTCAATCCCCTGATCGCGACCGCCGAGGCCGCGATCGCAGCCGACGCGCTGATCCGCGCGAGGAGGTCCCCATGAGCGATGCGGTCAAGTTCACCCGCAACGGTGCGATCGCCGAGATCGTCCTCGACCGGCCCAAGGCAAACGCCATCGACCGCCCGACCAGCCGGGCGCTCGGCGAGGTCTTCGCCGCCTTTCGCGACGATCCGGAGCTGCGCGTCGCGATCTTCACGGGCGGCGGCGAGAAGTTCTTCTCGGCGGGCTGGGACCTCGCCGAGGCCGCCGCCACCGGCGGCGACGGCTACGTCGCCGATTACGGGCAGGGCGGGCTCTACGGCTTCTCCGAGCTGCCCGACCTCGAAAAGCCCGTGATCGCCGCCGTGAACGGCTATGCCGTCGGCGCCGGCTTCGAGATCCTTCTGTGCGCCGACTTCGTCGTCGCGGCCGATCACGCGGCCTTCTGGCTTCCGGAAACCTCGCTCGGCGTTCTGCCCGACATCGGCTCCTTCATGCTGCCCAAGCTCCTGCCGAAGGTGATCGCCAACGAGGTGCTCTACGGCGGCCGGCGCTTCGACGCCGCCGATTGTTTGCGCTGGGGCCTCGTCAACGCGGTCGTGCCGCAGGCCGCGCTGATGGACGAGGCCCGCGCGCTTGCAGCCCGCATCCTGCGCTCGGCCCCGCTCTCCGTCGCCGCCGCCAAGCAGACGACGCGCATGGCGCAGTACATGAGCCTCGCGGAAGGATATGCTGCCATGCGCGCCGGCGCGTTTCCGCTGTTCAAGCGGCTCATCGACAGCGAGGACGCGCTGGAAGGCCCGCGCGCCGCGCTGGAAAAGCGCGCGCCCGTCTGGAAGGGGCGCTGAGGTGAGCGAGATACCCCACGGCGTCGTGTCCACCCGCCGCGAAGGCGCGATCCTCGAGGTGACGCTGGACCGCCCCAAGGCCAACGCCATCGACCTGCCGACCTCGCGGGCCATGGGCCGCGTCTTCGCGGCGTTCCGCGACGATCCGGAGCTGCGCGTCGCCATTCTCAGGTCTGCGGGGAGCCGCTTCTTCTGCGCCGGCTGGGACCTCAAGGCGGCGGCAGACGGCGCGCCGGTCGACGGCGACTACGGCGTCGGCGGCTTCGGCGGCATCCAGGAGCTGCGCGACCTCAACAAGCCGGTGATCGCCTGCGTCAGCGGCATGGCGGTGGGGGGCGGCTTCGAGCTGGCGCTGTCCTGCGACCTCCTCTACGCGGCCGACCACTCGTCCTTCGCGCTTCCCGAGATCCGCTCCGGCACGATCGCGGACGCCGCGACGATCCGGCTGCCCAAGCGCATCCCCTACCACGTCGCGATGGAACTCCTGTTCACCGGGCGCTGGATGGCGGCGGCGGAGGCGCATCGCTGGGGCCTCGTCAACGAGGTGCTGCCGCAGGACGCGCTCCACGCCCGGGTCTGGGAGGTCGCGCGACTCCTCGCGAGCGGACCGCCGCTCGTCTACGCCGCCATCAAGGAGGTCGCGCGCGTGTCCGAGGGCGAGGACTTCCAGACCACCATGAACCGCGTCATGCGCCGGCAGCTCGCGAGCGTCGACCGTCTCTACGCGTCCGAGGACATCCTGGAAGGGGCCAAGGCCTTCGCCGAGAAGCGCGATCCCGTATGGAAGGGCCGATGACGATGAAGGTCCTCGTCGTCAGCGCGACGCCCGAGCCGCGATCCTTCGCCGCCGCCATGGGAAAAGCCTCCGTCGACACGATGCGCGAACTCGGCCACGAGGTCGAGCAGTCCGACCTCTACGCCATGAACTGGAACCCGGTCGCGAGCGCGGCGGACTTCGGCGCGCGGCGCGACCCGGACTATCTCACCTACGCGCTGGAGCAGCGCCACAACGTGTCGGCCGGAACGCTCGCCCCCGACATTCGCGCCGAGCTCGACAAGCTCGTCGCCGCCGATCTCCTGATCCTCAACTTCCCCGTCTACTGGTTCTCGATGCCGGCGATCCTCAAGGGCTGGATCGACCGCGTCTTCGTGTCCGGCCTCTGCTACGGCGGCCGGCGGATCTTCGACCAGGGAGGGCTGGTCGGAAAGCGCGCGCTCGTCGGCCTGACCATCGGCGGTCGGGAGACGATGTTCGGGCCGGAGGGCATCCACGGGCCGCTGGACCAGCTCCTTCGGCCGATCCTCAAGGGAACGCTCGGCTATGTCGGATACGACGTCCACGAGCCCTTCGTCGGCTGGCACGTGCCCTACGTTTCGGACGAGGCCCGCCGCGCGATCCTCGCGGACTACGTCCAGTGCCTGCGCGATCTCGACAAGCGGGCGATCCTGCCGATGCCCTCGACGGACGGGTTCGCCGCCGACCTCAGCCCGAAGACCGCCGGCTGACGTGAGACCGCGGAGCGCGGGCGCTCAGGTCGGCTCGCGGCGGCGCTCCAGGTCCATGGTGAAGACGAAGCGGTTGGCGGGGTGGACCGTGTAGGTGACCAGGAAGATCTTGCCGTCCGGCCCGGTATAGCGGCGGATCATGATGAGCGCCGGCGTGCCGGCCTCGATCTGCATCGGGCCGGCGAGGTCGTCGGTGATCTGGCCGGCGAAGATCTCGACGCGGGCATGGCCGATCCGCAGGCCGAAATGCGCCTCGATCTGGCGGAAGGCGGGCTCGCCGGTCGGGTTCGGCAGGTCGAAGATCGCGGCATAGGCCGGGCGCACGAAGATGTCGGCGAAGGAGAAGGGGAGCTTCGAGCCGCGGGCGATGCGCACGGCCTGGAGGCGCGACCATTCCTCGCCGGCATTGCACAGGAGGAGGTGCGCCTGCTCGGCGCTGGCCCGGATCGCCTGGCGCGAGAGCTCGACGCGCGACGTTTCGGCCGGATAGCGCAGGATCTCCGACATGGAGGTCAGCGACTGGATGAAGGCCTCGCGCGGCTCGCTGGCGACGACGAGGCTGCCGACGCCCGAGCGCCGCTCGATGAGCCCGGCCTCCTGGAGGCCCTTCAGCGCCTGGCGCACCGTGAAGCGCGAGGCGCCGAAGCGGGCGCAGAGCTCGTGCTCGGTCGGCAGGAGCCCGCCGACCGGCACGCGCCCGGCCTTCACGTCGGCCGCGAGTTCGGTCTGGATCTCCAGCCAGCGCGGCCGCCCGGCCGGCCCGCGGCGGGGCGCCGGGGGCTCGACGGGTTCGAGGTCGTTGATCGTGTCGGACATGGCGGCTCGCGAAGGTGGCTGGCCGCGCCGGCCGCGCCCTGCGCCGGCGGGGCGCCGCCGCCGCAGGCCGGACCCGGCCGCCGCGATCCCTGTGCCGCCCAAGATAGCGTTTCCCGGTCCCGTCAGTCGAGGCCGAGGAGCCGCCGGGCGTTTCCGGCGAGCACCTTGGCCTTGTCCGCGGCCGGAACGTCGAGCCCCTCCACCACCGCGACGCCGTCGTACTGGCCCATGTCGTAAGGATAGTCCGAGCCGAGGAGGACGCGGTCGGCGCCGGCGAAATCGACGAGGAACTTCAACGGCTCGGGGCCGTGGAGGATGGTGTCGAAGAGGAGGCGGCGCAGCGAGGCCTCCGGCGAGACGGCGAGCTTCGCCTTGGATTCCTCCCGCTCGCCCCAGCCGTGCACGAAGCGGTGGTGCTGGAAGGGGATGAAGCCGCCGCCGTGGGAGAGATAGACCTGGAGGCCGGGATGGCGCTCCAGGACGCCGCCGAAGACGAGGCTCGCCGCCGCGATCGTCGTGTCGAGCGGGTTCCCGATGAAGTTGCGGAAATAGTAGTTCTTCAGCCGCTCGCCCGCCGCCGTCATGGTCGGGTGGATGAAGACGAAGGCGCCCGTCTCCTCGGCCGCCGCCCAGACGGGTTCCAGCGCCGGATCGTCGAAGTCGCGTCCCGACACGTTCGAGCCGGTCATGATGCCTTTCAGGCCGAGCTCGCCCATGCAGCGGCGCAGCTCGCGCGCCGCGTCCTCCGGCGCCTGCATCGGCACGGTACCGAGGCCGAGGAAGCGGTCGGGATGCTCCCGCACGAGGGCTGCGATCGCCTCGTTCTGCACTTGCGAGAGGGTCAGGCCGAGGCTCGCCTCCTCCTCGTAGGCGACGGTCTGCGGCAGGACCGAGAGCACCTGCCGGTCGAAGCGCGCCCGCTCCATGTCGGCGAGGCGCTTCTCGACGTCCCAGCCGCCGCGCGGGAACTTGGCATAGGTCTGCGCGCCGGTGTCCAGCGTGCCGAAATCGCCGGCTACGTCGCGGATGGCGAGCCTGTAGCCCGGCGCCTCACGGTTGATGCGGGCGAGCGTGTCGAGCGTCAGGATGTGGGCGTGGACGTCGATGGTCCGGGGCTCGGCCATGGGCTTAGCGTCTCCTCGTGGGTGATGGGGAAATGACGAAGCGAGCGGCGGCGCAGCTCGGCGATCACTGCGGCGTTGTCGCTCTCGCCCTCGCCGGCGGCGATGCAGCCGGCCATGAGCTCGCCGTAGAGCGCGGAGAGCGGCAGGTGCCGGCCGGTGCTCGCCGCCGCCTCTCGGATCAGCGCGAAGTCCTTGGCGGACTGGCGCACGCGCCCCTCCGGCGCGAAGTCGCCGGACACCATCTTCCCGCCCTTCACGTCCATGACCTGCGACTGCGCGGCCGAGCCGCGCGCGACGTCGAGGAAGGCATCGAGGGGCAGGCCGAGCGCTTCGGCGAAGACGAGGCCTTCGGCGAGCGCCGCGCGGTTGAGGCCGAGAACGAGGTTGATCGCGAGCTTCGCCCGGTTGCCGTTACCGGCGGCCCCGAGCCGGAAGCGCCGGGGCGCTAGGACGGTGAGGACGTCCTCGACCGCCGCGACGTCGGCATCCGCGCCGCCGACGAGGCCCGCGGCGGTGCCGGCCGCCACCTGGCCGCTGCTGCCCGACAGCGGACATTCGACGAAGCCGACGCCGCGGGCCGCCAGCCGCCCGGCGAGGCGCTCGATGCGCAGGGGATCGCAGGTCGAGACGCAGATCGCGATCGGAGCCGGAGCCGGACCCGGGCTCGGGCTCGCGGAGGGGACCCAGCCGGCGGCGAGGCCCTCGCCCCCTTCGGTGGCCGTCTCGACCTGATCCGTGTCGAAGACCGCGACGATCGTCCGCCGGGTGGCCCGGGCGATCGCTTCGGGCGATGGCGCTGGGATCGCGCCCTCGTTTGCGAGGGCGCTCGCCTTCGCCGCGTCCGGGTCGAAGACGTGGACCGGGAAGCCGGCGGCGAGGAGGCGGCGGGCGAGCGCCGTGCCGATGAGGCCGGCGCCAAGGAGGCCGACGGGCGCGATGCTCATCGTGCGGCCCGGCTCTCGGCCGCGAGAAGCGCCTCGACGTGCTCGTAGAGCCGCGTGAAATCCTCGCCGCCCAAGCCTTCGTCGACGGCGCGCGACAGCAGCGCCGACGTGAGCGGCCCATAGAGCGCCGGCGCGCCGATCTCGCGCAGGAAGCGCTCCGCGAGGCCGAGATCCTTGGCGAAGGTCGAGACGAAAGACTTCCCGTCGAAGCGGCCGGACAGGATGTGGTCGGGAAAGCGCCGCTCGGTGACGAAGGAGCGGGCGTTGCCGGCGTTGAAGACCTCGATCGTGGTGGCGAGGTCGATGCCGGCGCGCGTCGCCGCCCGCGCG
>CANJKV010000177.1 GCA_947474855.1 Aurantimonadaceae bacterium
GACCGCGTCGAGAGTCTGCGCGGAAGCGCTTCCGGCGGCCAGCGCGGCGATCGTGACGCCGAGCGCGGCAGTCAGGAGCTTCAAGTTCATAGTCTACCTTCCCGTGATGAAATGGTTCAGAAGGACGTAGCGACCCTGCTTCGCCGACGTCGCCTTTGCCGGTACGTAGCCCTTCGGGCCTGACGACGACGCGATCTCATGCCATAAAATTCAGCAGGTCAAGCGGATGACGAAATTTTCCAGTTATTTCCAAGACCTGCCACTGATATGATCAACAGCGATGCCGAAAGCTTCCGGAATGAGCGATAACAAGACGAGTTCTGCCCAGACGGCGGGCATCAACACGCAGTTGGCCCATTCCGGGTACGATCCGCGAAGCTTTCACGGTTTCGTCAATCCGCCGGTCGTTCACGCCTCGACCGTCCTGTTCGACTCCGTCGACTCGCTGCGCAGGCGCTCCAGCCTCGCCTACACCTACGGATTGCGGGGCACGCCGACGACCACGGCTCTGGAGGAGGCGCTGAACGAACTGGAAGGCTCGGCGGGCACGATCCTCCTGCCCTCCGGTCTCGCGGCCTGCACCTTCCCGCTCCTCGCCTTCCTCGGAGCCGGCGACCACGTGCTGCTCGTCGACAGCCTGTATTCGCCGACACGTCACTTCTGCGACACCGTTCTGAAGCGCATGGGCGTCTCGGTCGAGTACTTCGCGCCGGACGTCGGCGCCGGGATCGCGGATCTCATGCGTGGCGAAACCAAGGTCGTCTTCCTCGAAGCGCCGGGCTCGAACACCTTCGAGATGATGGACGTGGCAGAGGTGGCCGCGGCGGCGAAGAGCCGCGGCGCCGTGACCATGATCGACAACACCTGGGCCACCCCCATCTTCTTCAAGCCGCTGGATCACGGTTGCGACGTGTCGATCCACGCCCTCACCAAGTATCCCGGCGGCCACTCCGACGTGATGCTGGGCAGCGTTTCGGCGACGGCCGAGGCTTATCGGCGGCTGCGCGACACGCAGATGGCCATCGGCGTCAACGCGGCGCCGGACGACGCCTACCTCGTCCTGCGCGGGTTGAAGACGATGGGCGTGCGCCTGCGTCGTCACGAGGAATCGGCGCTTCGGATCGCCGAGTGGCTGGAGGGCCGCGACGAAGTCGCCGCCGTTCTGCATCCGGCGCTTCCCTCCTTCCCCGGGCACGACCTGTGGCGCCGTCAGTTCTGCGGCTCGTCGGGCCTGTTCTCCTTCGCGCTGCGCGGCGGCGACGCGGCGGTCGTGCGATTCCTCGACGCCCTCGAGCTGTTCGGGCTCGGCTATTCCTGGGGCGGGCACGAAAGCCTCGCGATCCCCGTCGACCTGTCCGACCGCTGCGTAGCAAAGGGACCGGCAGAAGGCGGCCTGATCCGGCTGCAGATCGGCCTCGAGGACGTGCCCGACCTCCTGGCGGATCTCGATCGCGGCTTCGCGGCCGTCGCCGCCGGCGGTTGACGCTTCAGCGGCCCGGTCGGAGCCGTCCAAGGACGGTGCGGACGCCGAAGTCGCGCCAGTTGCCGACGCGCTCCGGCAGAAGGGCCGCCCATCCCCGCGCCGCCTCGTCGTAGCCGAAGAGGATGCCCCGGCGCGCCAGCCAGCGTGCCAGGGTCAGCGCGACGAGCGCGCCGATCGTGAAGCCGGCCACGACGTCCGAGGGGTAGTGCGCGAGAACGACCACGCGGGAAAAGGCGAAGCACAGACCCGCCAGAAGTACCGGAATGCGCAGCGGCTTGAACCAGAGCATCAGCACCATGGTCACCGCGCCCATGGTGGTGGAGTGCCCCGACGGAAAGCTCGCATACAGGTGCGGCAACTGGAAGAACCGAAAGGCGACCGGCCCCTCCTCGTCGAAGAGCGCGGGCCGGGCGCGGCCGAAGATCGTCTTCAGGACCTGCGTCAGCAACGCCGCACTCGCGACACTGGCGAAGAGATAGAAGGCGTGGGCGTAGAGGCTGACGACGCGCCGCCGACCGACGCGCGTCATGCCGCGCCAATCGGTGAAAGCGATGAAGAGCAGGAGGGCCGCCGAAGGGTACACGTACCAGGCGGACAGTCCGACGTCGGTCGCGACGCCGAAAAAGGCTCGCACGCCCTCCGGTTCGTCGAGCATGGCGAGCTTCACCCGCCCATCGAAGGGAAGCAGCACGCCGACCAGCGCCAAGGCGCCGAGGGCGATCAATGCCATGCGCCGGTCGAAGGGCGGCCCGAACTCGGCGCGCCGCCGTTCGCGGAGCCGTTGACGCGTGGCGCGCGCGGCGGCCGCCAATCGCCTGCGCCGGCCGACGGCATCGCCCGTCGGCTGTGCCTGACCATCCTCGTCCCGCCCACTCGACCGATCCGTCACCCGTCCCCTCTCCGCTCGACGATCGACCGCCGCCGCGCTTTTGCACCGGCGCCGATCCTGGTATGGAACGCCTGCGACGGCCCCGTAGCTCAGAGGATAGAGCACCGGCCTTCTAAGCCGATGGTCGCAGGTTCGAATCCTGCCGGGGTCGCCACAGCGTCAACAGCTTAGCAGGCGTCGGCAGCGAAGCGCGTTGGAACAAGCCTGGCCCTGTCACGGCTTCTGGCCGGGCTTCGCTGCCGGCATCGTCGATCCACCGACGTCCGCGGGGTCCGGGACTGTCGGGCCAACTTGCTCGTGGCGCGGCGATGTTCCTATAATGTTCGCGTTCAGCCGAGTCGTTGCAGAACGGAGGAGCGCCGATGTCTGCTCAGATCCTGACCTTCGAGCCGAGCGCTCCGCGCCGGTACGCGTCACTGCCGCCGGTGAGCGGAAGCCAGATGAGCTTGCTCGTCGCGGACATCGCGAACCTTTGGACGCAGACGCTAGGAGACGTCGCCCGTCGAGCGGGCCTGGACTTGCCGCCGGCGGAAATCCGCGCGCTGTCCGTCATCGTCCGCAATCCGGGCCTGCGGCCTTCCGAGCTGGCCGAGTGGCTGCACGTCGAGCCGACGACGCTGAAGAGCACGCTTGAGGGATTGGCGAAGCGCGACCTGGTGGAGAGCGGGCCGAGCGCATCGAATCGCCGGCACAAGAGCATGCACCCGACCGGTGCCGCGTTCGCCATCGCCGAGAAGCTCGACGAGATCATGAACCAGGTGGGGCGGTTCGCCTTCGCCACCGTGGACGAGGTCGTCGTGCGAGCCACCGGTCAAGCGCTCCTGGAGATGCGCTTTCGACTCGCCGATTACGTCGAAGGGGCGAAAGCCGAATCGCTCAACGTTTGAGAGGCAAAAGCCCCGCCCAGTCGAAACTGGGCGGGGCGATCATCGATCTTACAGCCTGCGCGTGATGAACGGGACGCGCTCAGCCGCTCAGCCGCTCGAATCCTGCATCCTGCCCGGCATCGTCGAGCTCGATTGCGACGCCTTGAGCCGGCGCTTCCGGTCGCTTCTTGGCTTGGAACTCGCTCACGCGCGCCTGAAGTTGGTGGACGGTGCGCCGCCCGGTCGGCGCCGAGGCGAGGCCTGCCGGGCGTGGTTGATCGGTCAGGTGGCGCATCGGCATCTGGCCTGGCGCGGGAATCGATCTCGCCTTCACCTCCGCGGAACCGCTCGCGTCGAGCTTGAAGAACCCGGCGCGCTCGTTCAACGCTTCGGCCTCGGCGGAGAGCTCGCCGGCCGTCGCCGTCATCTCGTTGGCGGCGCCGGCATTGGCTTGCGTGACCTGATCGAGCTGCTGGATGGCCTGGTTGATCTGCTCGATGCCGATCGACTGCTCGCGGCAGGCCGCCGAGATCTCGCCCACCAGCTCGGCCGTGCGCCGGATGTCTGGCACGAGCCGCTGCAGCATCGCGCCCGCCTCCTCCGACACCTGCAGCGTCGACACCGACAGCTCGCCGATCTCGGCCGCCGCGGTCTGCGAGCGCTCGGCAAGCTTCCTGACCTCCGAGGCGACGACGGCGAAGCCCTTGCCGTGGGAGCCGGCGCGGGCCGCCTCGATGGCGGCGTTGAGGGCCAGGAGGTCGGTCTGGCGGGCGATCTCCTGCACCACCGTGATCTTCTCGGCGATGATGCGCATGGCTTCCACCGACTGGGCGACGGCGGCGCCGGTCTTCTCGGCGTTGACGTTGGCCTGGGCGGCGATCTTCTCGGTCTGGGCGGCGTTGTCGGCGTTCTGACGAACGTTGGCCGTCATCTCCTCCACCGCGGCCGAGGCCTGCTCGGAGGCCGCCGCCTGCTCGGTCGAGCCCGAGGAGAGCTGCTCGGCCGTCTGCGCCGACAAGGCCGAGCCGGAGGCCACCTGGCCCGCCGAGCCGATGACCCCACCGACGATGCCGCTCAAGCGAGCGCGCATCCGCTCCATCGCGGTGAGAAGATCGCCCACCTCGTCGCGGCCATGGCCTTCGATCGGCTGGGTGACGTCCCCGGAGCTGATCGTTTCGGCAGCCGAGATGGACTGCGAAAGGCCGCGCGAGATCGACGCTGCGATCAGAAGGCCGGCCGCGGCACCCACGAGCACGGCGCCGACGACGAGGGCGATCAGGAAGCTGCGCGTCGAGCCATAAGCGGCATCCGCCCGTTCCAGATAGGCCTGCGCCGATTGCTCAGCCATTTGGGTGAGCCTGTCCATTCGGCTGTCGAGGGCGCTCATCGTCGGTCCGATGCCGGCGATGACCGTCAGGGCTTTGCTGAAACGGTTTTCCATGCCCTCGTCGGCAGTGGCCCTCAGCAGCTCGAAGTACTCCGTCCACTGGGACCGGAGAGCGTCGACGGCGGGATGCTGCGCGGCGGGCGTGAACTCATAGAGCCGTGAAAGAGCCGCTCCCACCTCCTTGTTCGTGACGTCGAGAGCCGCACTGGCCGTCTTGAGCTCCTCCTCATCCGTGTGGATCAGGATCCGGGTCGTTTCGATCAGGGCGTTCTTGGACGCCATCTCCGTCCGGTCCAGGCTCTCCGCCAGCGGCAGCGTCATCAAGCTGGCGGACGCGATGTTCTGCCTCAACGCTGCCAAGGCCGCCTGCACGGCGCCCTTGGCGCCTTCAATTTGGTCGAGAGCATTTTCGGCAGCGAGAGGATCGGCATCCGAGGCGGCGGCAAGGGCGAGCTCGGACTGGACCCTCGCTTTGTCGAGTTCTTCAGGCAGGGTCGCGAACTCTCGTACCAGATCGGCATCCAGTGAACTCGCGATGATCTTCCAAGCCGAGTCGATATCGGACCAAGCCTGCTGATATTCCTCCTTGAGATCGCCATCGCTTCCCGTGGTGGACAGACCGGCCTGAATGGTTCGGCGAACCGTCTCCAGGTTCGTCTGCATGGCGTTCGAAGCGGTGCCCTGAAGGAAGGGGCCATTCGCGAAGCCCAGCATGGCGTTGTTGACCGCCGCAATGCCTGACGCTCCGAAAAAGCCGATGCTGCCGGTAAATACAAGAACGAGAGCGAACGAAGCGATAAGCTTCGCCCTGTACGTAAGTCGCATAGTATGCCCCTCGGAAACGCTTCGAAAGTTGAAGATGGTGTCGAACCATTATCCACCCGAGGTTGCGCGGAGCTAGTAAAACGTCGATACGTATCGCGGATTATAAATTCCAATTACTTTCTTTGAAGACGATCCTGGAAGGTGTACTTAAGATACTTCCGACTGTCGCGTTGCCCGCCTCAAGTCCGGTGGGTGGCCACCTCGAACATCCCCGTCGAGATGACTGCGCTGATGAGCATCGAGCTCTTCGCGCATGCCACGGCCGATGCTCCCCCGGGCGCGATCGGCGTCCGGCGGCATGGCCTCGGGGTGGCCGCGACCGGAGCTGCGCTGGTTGCCCCTTCGCGTCCCCGTGAGGCCAACCTGTCTGCGAGACATCCCAAGGCATCGACGGCTGCGCTCACGTCGGGATCGCCGAGGAGCTCGCTTCGCCGACGGCGGGAGGCGGAAGGGTCATGTCCGCTTCAGCTTCACCCGACCGTCCGCCTTGACTTCGACCCTGGCGCGCTGCACATCGACGGTGTCGGGTCGAACCGAGCCTCACGGAGCGTAGCGCAGCCTGGTAGCGCATCTGGTTTGGGACCAGAGGGTCGCAGGTTCGAATCCTGCCGCTCCGACCATTGCCCGAGGCCGCGGCGATCCGCCAAAGACGCTTGAAGCCCGGATCGCGCCATGGTTGCCAGAATCTACCGCCCCACCCGAACCGCCATGCAATCGGGCAAGGCGAAGACGCGGGAGTGGCTGCTCGAATACGAGCCGGCCGAGCGCAAGCAGGTCGAGCCCCTGATGGGCTACACCTCGTCGGGAGACATGTTCCAGCAGGTCCGGCTGAGCTTCGAGAACAAGGAGCAGGCGATCGCCTATGCCGAGCGCAACGGCATTGCCTACCGGATCGAAGAGCCGCACGAGACCAAGCGCGTGCGCGTCTCCTATTCCGACAACTTCCGCTACGACCGCCGCCAGCCCTGGACCCACTGAAGGCGGCGAAGAGCCTCAGTTGGGGGCCGGAATGATCGGGTGGGCCAGCCTGTCGCCCGCCTTCACGCCGTAGCGCGCGGCCGCGCCGCCGTTGATCTCCAGCACGTAGCGCACGGGGCCGCCCGAGGGGATGGTCGCGAGCGACAAAGGCTGCGCGTTGGTCGAGACCCGCGTCACCTTGCCCGTCTCGTCGATGAACAGCATGTCGAGCGGGATGAGGGTGTTCTTCATCCACATCGTCACGTCGCGGGTCTCGTCGAAATCGAACAGCATGCCGTGATCCTCCGGCATGGAGGGGCGGTTCATCAGCCCGGTCGCGCGGGTCTCCGGCGTGTCCGCGACCTCGACCGCGATCTCGTGCTTGCCGATATCGGTGGCGAGGACGGCGGTGGACAGGCTGTTGGCCGCGTAGGCGAAATAGCCGGCGACGAGGCAGGCTGCGCCGGCCAGGCCGAGGGTCAGGATCTTCCGGGACATCGGATCTCGTCTTTCGCCTGTCAGTGCGCCGCCGGTCCGGCGGGGCCGCTACCGGGATGCACCTCGGCGGCCATCAGGCCCTTGCCGCTGGTTCCGAAGCGGACGAGCACGTCCTGCCCCGGTCGCAGTTCCGTCATGCCATAGCGGCGGAGCGTTTCCATGTGGACGAAGATGTCGCTCGTGCCCTCGCCCTGCGTCAGGAAGCCGTAGCCCTTCGTGCGGTTGAACCACTTCACCGTGGCCGGCACGAGATCGCTCGACGGCACGACGTTGGCGTGGGTCCGGCTCGGCGGAAGCTGGGAGGGATGGGCCGCGCTCGATGTATCCATGGACAGGACACGGAAGGCTTGACGTCCCCGCTCGCCCTCCTGAACCTCGCAGACGAGTCGCGCGCCCTCCAAAGCCGTCGCGAAACCGTCGCGCCGCAGGCAGGTCACGTGCAGGAGGATGTCGGGCCCCTGGTCGTCCGGCACGATGAAGCCGAACCCCTTGGCGACGTCGAACCATTTGATGTGCCCCGACACGACATCCAGATCGACCTCGTCGACAACGGAAGCTCGCGCGTCGCGGCCGAGTGGGGCAGAGGTTCTCTCCGACATTCGGGAGTCCCGCTCGTCTGGTGAATCGTGCCCCTGAGCTTAGCATCAGGGGATGGAGTCCAGGCAAGGCCGCGAAGCACGAATCGCTAAAATTTGCGTATCGAAGGAATGGATCGCGCGGCGGTTCGTCGCGCCCGGCAGCTCAGGTCGGCCGGCCCGACGGACGATGAACAATCGGGCCGCCGCCGGTTCTCCGTGAATCCACCGGCCTGGAAGTACCTCGGCAAGACCCTCCTTTTTCGCCTGCACCGGCGCCCTATCCTGACCGGCCGCGGCAACGAAAAGGATTCGGGATGCGCTACCTCCACACCATGGTCCGGGTGACCGACCTCGACCAGTCGCTCGACTTCTACTGCAACAAGCTCGGATTGGTCGAAACCCGCCGCGCCGAGAACGAGAAGGGGCGCTACACCCTGGTGTTCCTGGCCGCTCCCGGGGACGCCGAGACAGCGCGTCAGACCAAGGCCCCGCTGATGGAGCTCACCTACAACTGGGACCCCGAGACCTACACGGGCGGACGCAATTTCGGGCATCTCGCCTTCGAGGTCGAGGACATCTACGAGACCTGCGCCAAGCTGATGGAGGCCGGCGTCGTCATCAACCGTCCTCCGCGCGACGGATACATGGCTTTCGTGAAGTCACCCGACAATATCTCGTTCGAACTGCTGCAGCGCGGCGAAGCCAAGCAGCCGGCAGAACCGTGGAAATCCATGTCCAATACAGGCACTTGGTAGACAACCAACTTGACGGCTCGTCATCCTACCGCCTTAATCGGCCGATAACGGGCTTTTGAATGGGCGGGGTTCGTCCGCACGTCGGCGTGATGATCGCCGGCGAACCGGGAGGGGATGCCCGGTCAACGAACCTCGACCGCGGCCGGCCGGGCTGAGTTGCCGGCTCGCACGGCGTGCTCGGGCAAAGCCATGCGCGGAGAGGGATTGGGGACCAGATGATCGACCGTGGATTGATCCGCCGCGCGCGCGACGGCCGGGCATGGATGCTCGGGGTCGCCCTCGTCGTGGCGCCCATGGCGAGCGGCTGCGTGTCCGCCGTGGACGACTCCTCGGCCTTCGGCTTCAACAGCGGCGCGACGGAGAAACCGGCATCGGCCCTGGCTGATGCCGCCGCGGGCGGGGACGCGCCGCCCGTTTCTTCCGACGCATCCGCCGGCGCAGACGCGGCCGCCGCGGAGCAGATCGCGGCGGCCGCCAGAGGTGCGGGCGCCGCGGAGGTCGCGGCTCCCGCACCCGCATCCGGTTCCGGATCCAAGCCTTCGGCCCAGTCGCCATTCCTCGCCAACACGGCGTCGATCGCCGCTTATTCCGGCGGAACCGTCCGGGGCAACGGCGACGAAGCCGCTCGCAGCGGCAACAACGGCACTCGATTCGGCTCGCTCTTCGCCAGCGCCGAGCCGCGCACGCCGCTCCCCAACGCCGATCGCACGCGCAGCCGCCGCGTCATCCTCGAACGCGAAGGCGCACCGACCGAAGTCGGCGGCGGCGGTGATAACGCCCTCCCCGGCGTCGACGCGTCCTCGCTCTTCGAGATCGGCCAGCGCGCCTCGCTCGACGACGAGGAGTTCATGGAAGACACGGGAGCGGGCGACGGCTCCTACGAGGTGGCGTCGCTGTCGGGTCTCGCCCGCCTCGCCCCGAATGGTCTCCTCGTCCAGCGCGAGGACATCGTGACCCAGTGCTTCGAGCCCAAGCTCGTCGGCATGCTGCGGGCCATCGAGCGCAAGTTCGGCAAGCGCGTGGTGGTCACCTCCGGCTATCGCAGCCCCGCCCACAATCGCCGCGTCAACGGCGCCCGCCACTCCCAGCACATGGCCTGCAAGGCGGCGGACATCGTGGTGCCCGGCGTCGACCGATTCGAGCTCGCGAACTTCGCGCGCACCCTGCCCGGCCGCGGCGGCGTGGGCACCTATTGCCACACGGCTGCCGTGCACGTCGACGTCGGACGCCAGCGTGACTGGAACTGGGGCTGCCGCCGCCGCGGCTAAGCCACTGACGAAGCCGCTCTTTTCCGCTCGGCTCCCATCGTTCCGGAGGCGTGGCGTTTTCCCCGTCGCAGACGCGACTTTGCGGTTGCGGTTCGCCGCGAAGACCCCTATACCCCCCTCAGACGCGCCCATCGTCTATCGGTCAGGACGCCACCCTTTCACGGTGGAGAGAGGGGTTCGATTCCCCTTGGGCGTGCCATCTTCCCCATCTTCGCGAGACGATCGTCAGTCGGCGTTCTGACGGTAGGCCGCCATGACGGCCGGCAGGATCGCCTGCGCGAACTTTTGCGGCAGGGTCTCGGCAATGGTCAGCGCGGTCGACGGGGTCGCGGACTGGGCGGCCGCCGGCGGCGGAAAGGCGGGAGCTACGCTCGGCGCCGGTGGGGTGGGCGTCAGCGGAACCCAGAGAAAACGCCAGGCTTCGAGTGCCGGGTCCACGGCCTCTCTGGTCGAGACCGCCGGCGAGATGGGCGACGTCACGGAACGGCTCCGCTCTAGTGATGGCCGAGTTGTAGGCCCGCCACCTCAGCGTTCCGTTCAGGAATTCCAAAGGATTTTAGGGGTCCGGCGAATTCCGGTGCCGGCTCAGGCGTTCGCGGCGTCGACGATCCGGAAGCGGACCTCGCGCCGGCCCTGCCACGTGTCGATGGACAGAGCACCGGCGACGTGGATCGGTCGGTCGCGATCCTTCAGGAGGCGCTCGCCCATCGGCGTCTCGGCCGCGCGGAAGGCGATGGCTTGAACGGTGGAGCCATCCTGCGCCCGCAGCGTGGCGCGCACGTGGCCTCCGCTGATCGCGGCCGAGGAGCCGATGCGGTGGCTCGCCAGCGCGAAGAGCGGCGCGGGATGGCCGGCGCCGAACGGGCCCGCCCTCTCGATCGTGTGCACGAGGTCGGCGTTGAGCCCGGCTGCGGACAGCGCCCCGTCGATGCGTAGGATCTCCCCCGACACGAGCGCCGACACCGTTTCGCCGCCGCGCTCTTCGAGAAAGGCGCGCAGATTCCCAAGTCTCTCCCGCCGGACAGTGAGGCCCGCCGCCATGGCGTGGCCTCCGCCCTTTTCGAGGATCCCGGCCTCTACCGCGCCGCGGATCGCGCGGCCCATGTCGAAACCGTCGATCGAGCGCGCCGAACCCGTTCCCTTGCCGAGTCCGTCCACCGCCACAGCGATGGCGGGACGGCGATGCCGCTCCTTCAGCCGCGCCGCGATCAGGCCGACGATGCCGGGATGGTAGTGCTCGCTCGCGGTCAGGATCACGGCGGGCGGCGCCTTGCTGGCGAGGTCCGCCTCGACCTCCGCCTCGGCGCGGGCCAGCATGGCGCGCTC
>CANJKV010000178.1 GCA_947474855.1 Aurantimonadaceae bacterium
GGAAGAAGCGGTCGAGGATGATGGCGAGAAGCACGATGGCGAGCCCCGCCTCGAAGCCGTTGCCGATGTTGATCGTGTTGAGCGCGCGCACCACCGGCACGCCGAGGCCCGGCGCGCCGACGAGGGCGGCGATCACCACCATGGAGAGCGACAGCATGATCGTCTGCGTCAGGCCGGCCATGATCTGGGGCAGGGCGTGCGGGATCTCGATCTTGAGGAGGCGCTGCATCGGCGTCGCGCCGAAGGCGTCGCCCGCCTCCTGGAGCTGGAGCGGCGTCGAAGCGATGCCGAGCTTGGTCAGGCGGATCGGCGCGGGCAGGGCGAAGATCACGGTCGCCACCAGGCCCGGCACCAGGCCGAGGCCGAAGAGGATCAGGGCTGGAATGAGGTAGACGAAGGTCGGGATCGTCTGCATCAGGTCGAGCACGGGGCGAAGCCCCGCGTCGAGCCAGGGCCGCCGCGCGGCCGCGATCCCGACGGGCACGCCGACCGCCATGCAGACGGCCGTCGAGGCGATGACGAGGGCGAGCGTTTCCGTCGTTTCCTTCCAGTAGCCGAGATTGATGATCAGAAGGAGGCCGCCGACGGTGAGGAGCACCGGCGCGATCCGCCGCCGCAGCAGGAATGCGAGGATGCCGAAGCCGGCGACGACGACGAGCGGATGCGGCTCGGCCAGGACGAACAGGATCGCGTCGATGAAGGCGGACAGGATCGCTTGGATCCAGTCGAACAGGAATTGGAGGTTGGTCGTCAGCCAGTCGACGGCGGCCTCGGCGTAGTCGCCGAGCGGCAGGGGGTGATCTTCGATCCAGGATAACACGCGCGCGGCGTCCCTCGTCGGCTGGAGCGGAATGGAGAAGCGGCCGGGACGAGCCCGGCCGCCGCGAGATCATGCGGCCCGGAGCCGGAGCTCAGGACAGGCCGAGATGCTCCTTGACGGCGGCGAGCCCGTCCTGCCCGTCCAGCGTCGTCACGCCCTGGAGCCAGGGCTCCCAAGCGCCCGGGTTGGAGGTCAGCCACGCCTTGGCGGCGTCCTCCGGGTCCTCGCCCTCGTCGATGATCGCGCCCATGATCTGGCTCTCCGAATCCAGCGTGAACTGGATGGCGTCGAGGAGCTTGTTGGCGTTCGGGCACTCGGCGGCATAGTTGGCGCGGGTGACCGTCGAGACCGTCGCACCGCCGTAGTTCGGGCCGAAGAAGTCGTCGCCGCCCGCGAGATATTCGAGCTGGAAGTTGGTGTTCATCGGGTGCGGCGCCCAGCCGAGGAAGACGATCGGCTCGTTCGCCTTGGTGGCGCGGGCGACCTGCGCCAGCATGCCCTGCTCGGACGATTCGACCAGCTCGAACTTGCCGAGGTCGAAGGCGTTCTTCCCGATCATGTCGAGAATCAGCCGGTTGCCGTCGTTGCCCGGCTCGATGCCGTAGATCTTGTTGCCGAGCTTGTCGGCGAACTTGCCGATGTCGGCGAAGCTCTTCAGCCCCTCGTCGAAGAGGGCCTTCGGAACGGCGAGGGTGTACTTGGCGCCTTCGAGGTTGGTGCCGAGGTCGACCACCGACTTGTCGGCGAGGTAGGGCGCGACGTCGGCCTGCATGGAGGGCATCCAAAGGCCCAGGAAGGCGTCGAGGTCGTTGTTCTTCAGCGAGGCGAAGGTGACGGGCACGGAAAGCACCTTCACGTCCGGCTCGTAGCCGAGGCCCTCGAGGACCTGCGAGGCGACGGCGGTGGTGGCGGTGATGTCGGTCCAGCCGACGTCGGACAGGCGGACTGTCTCGCAGGATGCGGGGTCCTGCGCCGCAGCGGTTCCCGCGATGGCGGAGGCGGCGAGCGCGGTTGCGGCGAGGACGACGATCGGTCTCATGACATGCTCCTTCCGGCCGACGGACATCGCCAGCCCCTGGGTCTCGGGCCTGCTGGACGGCGGGAAGAATGACCCCTCCCGAAACCGTCCTCAAGCGTGAATGCGACCTTTCGGCCGCAGATGAAACAATCAGAGCGCGATCGCGCTCGTGTTCTTGATTTCCTCCATGACGGCGTAGGTGTGCGTTTCCCGGACGCCGGGAAGATTCAGGAGCGCATCGGACAGAAAGGCGCGATAGGCCGCCATGTCCTTGACCCGCGCCTTGAGAAGATAGTCGAAGCCGCCCGCCACCATGTGGCATTCCATGATGTCGGCGTTCGCCCGGGCGGCCTTGGCGAATTCGGCGAAGACGTCCTCGCTGGTGCGGTCGAGCCGCACCTCGACGAAGACGATGAGGCCGCGCCCGAGCTTCTCGGGCGAGAGCCGCGCGGCGTAGCCGAGGATGAAGCCGTCCGAAGTCAGGCGCCGCACGCGGTCGGCCGTCGCGGTGGGGGAGAGATGGACGCGGTTCGCGAGCTCCGTCGTCGTCAGCCGCCCGTCGCGCTGGAGCTCGGCGAGGATCTTCAGGTCCTTGCGGTCGATCGCCGTCATGTTCCCGGTTGAAGCACGGTTTCGCCCCGGAAGTCACGGCTTGGCGGCCAAAGAACGGTGGGAAGCGCGCCGGGCTCCTTTGCTATGTGCGGGATATCCCCGACGGAGACCCGCCCCCATGTCGCTCGCCCCCGCCGCGTCCTTCCCCCCGGCCTTTTCCGCGCCCTTCGCCCCCGACGAGGAGGGCGTCGTCGCCCGCCTTCTCCAGGCGAGCGCCGCCTGGCGCCACGACGAGACCGCGGTCGACGCGCGGGCGCGGCGCATCATCGAGGGCATTCGCGGGCGCTCGGGGGGCATCGGCGGCGTCGAGGACTTCCTGCGCGAGTTCGGCCTGTCGACCCGCGAGGGCCTGGCGCTGATGATCCTCGCCGAGGCGCTGCTCCGCGTGCCCGACGCGCAGACGCAGGACCGGCTGATCGAGGACAAGATCGGCGCGGGCGACTGGGCGAACCGCGAGGAGGGCGGCGAGCGCATGCTGACCGCGGCCTCCGCCTGGGCGCTCGGCGTCTCCGCCCGCATCATCCGTCCCGGCGAGACGCCGGAGGGCGTGCTATCGGGCCTCGTCAAGCGCGTCGGCGCGCCGGCCGTGCGCCACGCGACTCGCCAGGCCATGCGCTTCCTCGGCCGGCACTTCGTGCTCGGCGAAACGATCGAGGACGCGCTCGACCGCGCCAAGGCCGCGGAGAAGAAGGGCTACCGCCACTCCTACGACATGCTGGGCGAGGGCGCCCGCACGGGCGCGGACGCCAAGCGCTATTTCCGCTCCTATGCCGACGCGATCGAGGCGATCGGCGCCAAGGCCGGCAAGCAGCAGCTTCCCGACCGCCCCGGCATCTCGGTCAAGCTCTCGGCCCTCCATCCCCGCTTCCAGCCGACGCAGCGCGAGCGGGTGATGCGCGAGCTCGTGCCCGACGTCCTCCAGCTCGCCCGCCGGGCCAAGGCGCACGACCTGAACCTGACGATCGACGCGGAGGAAGCGAGCCGGCTGGAGCTGTCGCTCGACGTCATCGACGCGGTGGTGCGCTCCGGAGAACTCGCCGGCTGGGACGGCTTCGGCCTCGCCATCCAGGCCTACGGCAAGCGCGTTCTCGCCGTCATCGACCACGTCGACGCCCTGGCCGAGGCCGCGGGCATCCGGATGATGGTGCGCCTCGTGAAGGGCGCCTACTGGGACTCGGAGATCAAGCTCGCGCAGGAGAAGGGCCTGTCCGGCTTCCCCGTCTACACCCGCAAGGCCTCGACGGACCTATCCTATCTCGTGGCGGCCAAGAGCCTCCTCGACCGGCGCGCCCGGCTCTATCCGCAATTCGCGACGCACAATGCGCTGACCGTCGCGACCATCCTCGAAATGGCCGGAGACGAGCCGACCGGCTTCGAGTTCCAGCGCCTCCACGGCATGGGCGAGGCGCTCTACGAGATCGTGCGCGAGGAGAACCGCGCCCGCGTCCCCTGCCGCATCTACGCGCCGGTCGGCGGCTATCGCGACCTTCTCGCCTATCTCGTGCGCCGGCTCCTGGAGAACGGCGCCAACTCCTCCTTCGTCGCCAAGGTCGGCGATTCCGACGTGCCAGTGGACGAGCTGCTGAAGCGCCCGCGCGACCTGCTGGCTGGGGCGCCTGCAGCCAACCCGCGCATCACCCTTCCGCCCTCGCTGTTCGGCGCGCGCCGCAACTCGGCTGGCCTGGAGTTCGGCGAGCGGACCGGGTTCGAGCGTTTCCTCGCTCGCCGGGACGAGGCGGCGACGAAGCGCGTCGCGAGCGACGGCGCCAGCGTTCCCGTGCGCTCGCCCGTCGACGGCGCCGAGGTCGGCGCCTGCCGCCCCTTGAGCGAAGCGGAGGCACGCGCGCTGATGGACCGGGCGTCGAAAGCCGTGCGGGCGACGGGGCAGGCGCCGGTGTCGCGCCGGGCCGCCGCGCTGCGGGGGGCGGCGGACAAGATCGAGGCGCGCGCGCCCGAGTTCACGGCGCTTCTCGCCCGCGAGGCCGGCAAGACGATCGACGACGCCATCGCCGAGATCCGCGAGGCGGCCGACTTCCTGCGCTTCTATGCCGGCGAGGCGGAGCGCGTCTTCGGCGCGGCCGAAGCGCTGCCGGGCCCGACGGGCGAGGAGAACAAGCTCGTCTATCGGCCGCGGGGCGTCGTCGTCGCGATCTCGCCCTGGAACTTCCCGCTGGCTATTTTTCTCGGCCAGGTCTCGGCGGCGCTGGCGGCGGGCAACGTCGTCGTCGCCAAGCCCGCCGAGCAGACGCCGCTCGTCGCCGACCTCGCCGTCTCGATCCTGCGCGAGGCCGGCATCTCCGCCGAGGCCCTCCACCTCGCGGTCGGCGACGGTGCGGTCGGCGCGGCGCTCGTCGCCCATCCCGCCTGCGCCATGGTCGCCTTCACCGGCTCCACCGAGACGGCCCAGGCGATCAACCGGGCGCTCGCCGCCAAGAGCGGCCCGATCGTGCCGCTCCTCGCCGAGACCGGCGGCATCAACGCCATGGTGGCCGACGCCACCGCCTTGCCCGAGCAGGTGGCCGACGACGTCGTTTCCTCCGCCTTCCGCTCGGCCGGCCAGCGCTGCTCGGCGCTGCGGCTCCTGTTCCTCCAGGCCGACGTCGCCGACCGCGTGGTCGAGATGATCGAGGGCGCGGCGGCGGAGCTCGTCGTCGGCGACCCCGCCGATCCCGCCACCGACATCGGCCCGGTGATCGACGCCGAGCAGAAGCGGATGCTGGACGCGCACGTCGCGGCGATGGAGCGCGAGAAGCGCGTGCGCTTCAAGGCCGAGCTTCCCGCGCACCTGCCGGCGGGCGGCCACTGGGTCGCGCCGACCGTCGTGAAGCTCGACCGGCCCGAGCAGCTGACGCGCGAGGTCTTCGGCCCCGTCCTTCACGTCGTCACCTGGAAGGCGGGCGAGCTGGACAAGGTCTGCGACGCCATCGAGGCGACCGGCTACGGCCTGACGCTCGGCATCCACAGCCGCATCGACGAGACGATCCGCACAGTCTCCGAGCGCCTGTCGGTCGGCAACGTCTACGTCAACCGCAACACGATCGGCGCGGTGGTGGGATCGCAGCCCTTCGGCGGCTCGGGCCTGTCGGGCACGGGGCCGAAGGCGGGCGGGCCGAACTACCTCCAACGCTTCGCCATCGAGCAGGTGGTGTCCACCAACACGGCGGCGGCCGGGGGCAATGCCAGCCTCATCGCCATGGAGTCGTGAGACGACTTGCGTCAGTTTGGGACAAGCAAAATGACCTTATAGTCCGGGTGTCGCGGAAACGACGGCTCGCGCCGCTCCCGGTTCCTCCTCCCGTACCGGGTCCTGGCCCCTCGGCTTTCGCGACGAAGAGCGGGCGTTCCGCACGGCGATCCTCCCTGCAGCCGCGCGAAGCTCCGGCAAAACATGCATCGCATCAGGAACCCGGCGCGGCACCCGCGCCGGGTTTTTGCCGTCGCCTCTTCGGCACCCCGGGGCTATGGTCCGCGGGAACGGCGGCCACCGAGTCGCCGCGGCATCGGAACGACCGGAGGCGGAATGGCGACGGCGCTGTCGGACATCGAGATCGCGCGGGCCGCGAAAAAGAAGCCGATCCGCGACGTCGCGGCGCGGCTCGGCATCGCCGAGGACGACCTCGTCCCCTACGGCCGCGACAAGGCGAAGATCTCGGCCGAGTTCATCCGCTCCCTGGAGGGGCGCCCGGACGGCAAGCTGATCCTCGTCACCGCCATCAACCCGACGCCGGCCGGCGAGGGCAAGACGACGACGACGGTGGGCCTCGGGGACGGCCTCAACCGCATCGGCAAGCGCGCCGCGATCTGCATCCGCGAGGCCTCGCTCGGCCCCTGCTTCGGCGTCAAGGGTGGGGCGGCCGGCGGCGGCTACGCGCAGGTCATCCCCATGGAGGACATGAACCTCCACTTCACCGGCGACTTCCACGCGATCACCTCCGCCCACAACCTCCTCGCCGCGCTCCTCGACAACCACATCTACTGGGGCAACAAGCAGGCCATCGACACGCGCCGCGTCACCTGGCGCCGCGTCATGGACATGAACGACCGGGCGCTGCGCGAGATCGTCTCCTCGCTCGGCGGCGTGCCCAACGGCTATCCCCGCGAGACCGGCTTCGACATTACGGTCGCGTCCGAGGTCATGGCGATCCTGTGCCTCGCCCGCGACCTCGAAGACTTGGAGGCCCGGCTCGGCCGCATCGTCGTCGCGAGCCGCGTCGACAGGAGCCCGGTGACAGCCGCCGATATCGGCGCGGCCGGCGCCATGGCCGTGCTCCTCAAGGACGCGCTGCAGCCGAACCTCGTGCAGACGCTGGAGAACAACCCCGCCTTCGTCCATGGCGGCCCTTTCGCCAACATCGCCCACGGGTGCAACTCGGTGCTGGCGACGAAGACGGCCTTGAGGCTCGCCGACTACGTCGTCACCGAGGCCGGCTTCGGCGCGGATCTCGGCGCCGAGAAGTTCTTCGACATCAAGTGCCGCATCGCCGGGCTGAAGCCGGCCGCGAGCGTCATCGTCGCGACCGTCCGTGCGCTGAAGATGAACGGCGGGGTGCCCAAGGACGAGCTCGGCCGCGAGGACGTCGAGGCCGTGAAGCGCGGCGCCGCCAATCTCGGCCGCCACATCGAGAACGTCAAAAGCTTCGGGGTGCCGGTGGTGGTTGCGATCAACCATTTCGGCACGGACACCGAGGCCGAGATCGAGGCGGTGAAGCGCTACACCGCTGGCCTCGGCGTCGAGGCCGTGCTGTGCCGCCACTGGGCGGAGGGCTCGGCCGGCATCACCGAACTCGCGCAGAAGGTCGCCGCCATGGCCGACCACGGCGCCGACAACTTCGCCCCGCTGTACCCCGATGACATGCCGCTCTGGGACAAGATCGAGACGGTGGTCAAGCGCATCTATCGCGGCGCCGAGGCCACGGCCGAGAGAAGCGTGCACGCGCTCCTCGCCGACTTCGAGGCGCGCGGCCACGGGCACCTGCCGGTCTGCATGGCGAAGACGCAGTATTCCTTCTCCACCGATCCGTCGCTTCTCGGCGCGCCGAGCGGCCATTCGGTCCACGTGCGCGAGGTGCGGCTCTCGGCGGGCGCCGGCTTCGTGGTCGCGATCTGCGGGGAGATCATGACCATGCCCGGCCTGCCGAGGAGCCCGGCGGCCGAGCGCATCTTCCTGAACGAGGCCGGCCAGATCGAGGGCCTGTTCTGAGCGCGGCCGGGGAGGGGCGGCTGTCGCACCTGCGGGTGGAGCTTCCCGGCGGCGTCGCGATCGGTCCCGGCAAGGCGGCGCTGCTCGAAGCCATCCGCGAGGCCGGCTCGATCGCAGCCGCCGGCCGGCGCCTCAAGATGAGCTACAAGCGCGCCTGGAGCCTCGTCGAGGCGCTGAACGCCGACTTCCCGGACCCGCTCGTCGAATCCTCCCGCGGCGGCGCGGCGCAGGGCGGCGCGCACCTGACGGAACGCGGCGCGGCGGTGCTTTCGCGCTACCGCGCCATGGAGGCGAAGGCCGCGGCGGCGATCGCGGCGGACCTCGCGGCGCTTGCCGACCTCGTCCGGCACGATATGCCCAATGGGACATAACGGTTGCCCGAATCGCGCCTCCGCCTATAACGATATGTCGGGACCAACATATCGGAGCCGGTCATCCATGCGCATCGCACGCCTCGTCCTTCTTGCCGGCCTCGTTCCCGCCGCGCCCCTGCCGGCCTTCGCCGGGACGGCGAGCGTCGCGGTCGCCGCCAACTTCACGGAAGCAGCCAAGGAGATCGCCGCGGCCTTCGCGAAGGAGACCGACCACGAGGTTCAGCTCTCCTTCGGCGCGACCGGCGCGCTCTACGCGCAGGTGACGCAGGGCGCACCCTTCCAGGTCTTCCTCGCCGCCGACGACGCGCGTCCGGCCCTGGCGGTGACCGAGGGCTACGGCGTCGAGGGGAGCGTCTTCACCTACGCCGTCGGCAAGCTCGCGCTCTACAGCGCGAGCGCGGACGTGACGGGCGGCGAAGCGGCGCTGAAGACGGAAACGTTCGACAAGATCGCGATCGCCAATCCCGAGACCGCGCCCTACGGCGCGGCGGCCGTCGAGGTGATGGAGAAGCTCGGCGTCTACGAGGTGTTGAAGACCAAGATCGTGCAAGGACAGAGCATCGCCCAGGCCTTCCAGTTCGTGGAGACCGGCAATGCCGAACTCGGCTTCGTCGCGCTCGCGCAGGTCGTCAACGCGACCGGCGGGTCGCGCTGGGACGTGCCCCAGGACCTCTACGAGCCGATCCGCCAGGACGCCGTGCTGCTCAAGACCGGCGCCGACGACCCCGCGGCCACCGCCTTCGTCGACTTCCTGAAGACCGACGAGGCGAAGGCGATCATCGCCAAGTACGGCTACGGCATCGACGCCGGCGCCTGAGATCGAAGGGGAGGGCGCGTGGACTTCGACGGCGAGATCGGCGGCGCGATCGTTCTCACGCTCCAGCTCGCGACCGTCACCACGCTCCTTCTCCTCCTCCTTGGCATCCCGCTGGGATGGTGGCTCGCCCGATCGAAGAGCGGTGCCAAGGAGATCGTCGGGACGCTCGTCTCGCTCCCTATCGTCCTGCCGCCCACCGTTCTCGGCTTCTACCTCCTCGTGGCGCTCGGGCCGGACGGTCTCGGCGGGCTCTTCGGGGTGCGCACCTTCGCCTTCACCTTCGAGGGACTCGTCTTCGGCTCGGTGGTCTTCTCGCTGCCCTTCGCCGTCCAGCCGATCCGCGACGCCTTCGAGGCGGCCGGCGAGCGGCCCTTCGAGGTGGCGGCCACCTTGCGCGCCTCGCCCCTCGACGCCTTCCTGTCCGTCGGCCTGCCGCTCGCCCGCCCCGGCATCCTCACCGGCGCCGTCCTCGGCTTCGCCCACACCGTCGGCGAGTTCGGCGTCGTCCTGATGATCGGCGGCAACATTCCCGGCGAGACCAAGGTCCTCTCCATCGCGATCTTCGACTTCGTCGAGACCCTGCGCTGGCGCGAGGCTCACATCCTCTCCGCCGGCATGCTCGTCTTCGCCTTCGCGGTGATCCTGACCGTGTCGGTGATCGACCGGCGCGCAAGACGGGCGAGGGCGGGGGCGTGAGAGACGCTCGCGTGGGCATCTCCGTCGCCCTGTCCGGCCGCCTCGGCGCCTTCGCGCTCGACGTCGCCTTCGAAGCGCCGGGACAGGGCGTCACCGCGCTCTTCGGGCCGTCCGGCTCCGGCAAGACCAGCATCCTGCGCGCCGTCGCCGGCCTCCAGCGCCTCGACGGGCGCGTGTCGGTCGGCGGCGAGGTCTGGCAGAAGGGCGGACGCTTCGTGCCGCCTCACCGGCGCGCGCTCGGCTACGTCTTCCAGGAGGCAAGCCTCTTCCCGCATGTCAGCGTGTCCGCCAACATCGACTACGGCGCCAAGCGCACCGGCGGCGTCGATCCGGCTGCGCGTGCCGAGATCGTCGACCTCCTCGGCATCGGGCCATTGCTGCCCCGAGCGCCGGCGCGGCTCTCCGGAGGTGAGCGCCAGCGCGTCGCGCTCGCCCGCGCGATCCTGTCGCGGCCGCGCATCCTGCTGATGGACGAGCCGCTCTCGGCGCTCGGGGCCGAGGCGAAGAACGAGATCCTGCCCTATCTGGAGCGGCTGCACGCGAGTCTGGCGATCCCGATCCTTTATGTCAGCCACGACCTGGCCGAGGTCGAGCGCTTGGCCGACGGCATCGTGGTTCTGCGGAACGGACGGGTCGCGGCCGCGGGAGCGCTGGAGCCGACCCTCCGGGCTGCCGGGCTCCGGCGGGGGCGAAGCGCCGCAGCGGTGCTGACGGCGCGCGTCGTCGCCCTCGACGTGGGCGACGCCCTCGCCGAGATCGACCTGTTCGGTCAGCCGCTCTTCGTCGCTGGCGGGGCTGCGGGCGACGTCGGCACGGCGCGGCGGGTCAGGATCGAGGCCTCCGACGTTTCGCTGTCGCGCCAGGCGCCGGCACCCTCGACGATCCTCAACGCTCTCCGCGCCGAGGTCGTCAGCGTCGAGGAGAGCGCTGCCGCGGAAGCGCTGGTCACGCTGCGCCCGCTCGGGGCGCCGGTCGGCGCCGCGATTCTCGCCCGGATCACCCGCCGCTCCGCCTGCCGCTTCGCCTTCCGGCCGGGCGAGACCGTGTTCGCGCAGGTGAAGACGGTGTCGCTCGCGACACAGCCTGCGGGCGAAGCCTGGGCCAGAGATCTTGCGATTGCCACCGGACCCGACCTCGGCTATCCCTCGTCGCCATGAACACGAAGATCGTCGTCGCGATGTGGTGGTGGGCCAGCTGAAGAGCGGGCTCGATCTTGCATGCGCGATGCAGACAGGAGGCCGCTCGGGAACCCCGGCGGCCTTTCGGTTTTCGAAGAGGCCCCCGAGCGACGCAA
>CANJKV010000179.1 GCA_947474855.1 Aurantimonadaceae bacterium
ATGGTGCTGCGAGAGAGGATTGAACTCTCGACCTCTCCCTTACCAAGGGAGTGCTCTACCACTGAGCTACCGCAGCGACGCGCGCTCTTTCCCCGATTTCCGGGGTGGCGTCAACCCTTCATCGCGCAGCTCCGCGCAAGGTGAGCCGGCGCGATGCGAATGGGCATCGCCCCGTGGAGCGAAGGATGCGCCGCACCGTTCGTTGCCCCTGCTCCGATCCAGCAGGGGGCGTGCGTCGCGACCTGCGATAGGATGGGGCGAAACAGAACATGCGGCAGCGGACATAGACACTGACCAGCGGAGAAGCGGACGGGATGCGGATCTTCGTTCTGACGGGGGCGGGCGTATCCGCCGAGAGTGGCCTCGGCACGTTCCGGGACAAGGCGGGCACCGGAATCTGGGCGCGGTTCGATCCGATGAAGCTCGCGACGCCGGAGGCCTTCGCGGCCGATCCCGACATGGTCCAAGCCTTCTACAACGCCCGGCGGCGCAACCTCGTCGAGGCCCAGCCGAACGCGGCTCACGCGGCGCTTGCGCGGCTGCAGCGCGAGCTTGCCGCGCGCGGCGGACGGCTCGTCCTCGTCACGCAGAACATCGACGACCTCCACGAGCGGGCGGGCTCGTCCGACGTCATCCACATCCACGGCGAACTCCTGAAGTCGCGCTGCACCCGCTGCGGGACGGTCGCGCCGGAGCGCGGCGACATCGGACCTCATTCCGTGTGCCTCGCCTGCGGCGAGATCGGAACGCTGCGGCCGCACGTCGTCTGGTTCGGCGAGATGCCGCTGGAGATGGAGCGCATCGAGGACGAGCTCCTCGGCACCGACCTCTTCGTCGCGATCGGCACCTCCGGTTCGGTCTACCCGGCGGCGGGGTACGTGTCGCTGGCGCGCGAGGCGGGAATCGCGACCTGGGAGATCAACCTCGAGCCCTCCGACAACGCCTTTCTCTTCGACGAGCGGCGTTACGGGCCGGCGAGCGAAGCCGTGCCCGCCTTCGTTGACGAGATCCTCCGTCGAGCCTGAGAGCCGAGCCGGCCTCAGTTGCCGAGGATGGCGGGGAGGCGCAGGCTCTTCTCGCGGGCGCAGGCGAGGGCCTCGTCGTAGCCGGCGTCGGCGTGGCGCATGACGCCGGTGGCGGGGTCGTTCCAGAGCACCCGCTCCAGCCGCCGCGCCGCCTCGTCCGTGCCGTCGGCGCAGATCACCATGCCGGAATGCTGCGAATACCCCATGCCGACGCCGCCGCCGTGGTGGAGCGAGACCCAGGTGGCGCCGGACGCCGTGTTCAGGAGCGCGTTGAGGAGCGGCCAGTCGGACACCGCGTCCGAGCCGTCGCGCATGGCTTCGGTCTCGCGGTTGGGCGAGGCGACCGAGCCGGAATCGAGGTGGTCGCGGCCGATGACGACCGGCGCCTTGAGTTCGCCCGAGCGCACCATCTCGTTGAAGGCGAGGCCGAGGCGGTGACGGTCGCCGAGGCCGACCCAGCAGATGCGTGCCGGGAGGCCCTGGAACGCGATGCGCTCGCGCGCCATGTCGAGCCAGCGGTGGAGGTGGTGGTTGTCGGGCAGCAGCTCCTTCACCTTGGCGTCGGTCCTGTGGATGTCCTCCGGGTCGCCGGAGAGCGCCGCCCAGCGGAAGGGGCCGATCCCGCGGCAGAAGAGCGGGCGGATGTAGGCCGGCACGAAGCCGGGAAAGGCGAAGGCCTCCTCCAGCCCCTCGTCCTTCGCGACCTGGCGGATGTTGTTGCCGTAGTCGAGGGTCGGAACGCCCGCGGCGTGGAAGGCGAGCATGGCCTCGACGTGGGTGCGCATCGAGGCGCGCGCCGCCCGCTCGACGCTCTTCGGATCGCTCTCGCGCTTCCCCCGCCAGTCCCCGAGCGACCAGCCGGCCGGCAGATAGCCGTTGACCGGGTCGTGGGCCGAGGTCTGGTCGGTGACCATGTCCGGCCGCACGCCGCGCCTCACCATCTCCGGGAGGATCTCGGCCGCGTTGCCGAGGAGGCCGACGGATTTCGCCTCGCCCGCCGCCGTCCAGCGCTCGATCATCGCCAGCGCCTCGTCCAGCGTTTCGGCCTTCTCGTCGAGGTAGCGGGTGCGCAGGCGGAAGGCGATGGAGTCCGGGTTGCACTCGATGGCGAGGCACGAGGCGCCGGCCATCACGGCGGCGAGCGGCTGCGCCCCGCCCATGCCGCCGAGCCCGGCGGTGAGGATCCAGCGGCCCTTCAGGCTGCCGCCGTAGTGCTGGCGGCCGGCCTCGACGAAGGTTTCGTAGGTGCCCTGAACGATCCCTTGCGTGCCGATATAGATCCAGGACCCCGCGGTCATCTGGCCGTACATCGCGAGGCCCCGCTTATCGAGTTCGTTGAAGTGGTCCCAGGTCGCCCAGCGCGGGACGAGGTTGGAGTTGGCGATGAGGACGCGCGGCGCGTCCGCATGGGTGCGGAAGACGCCGACCGGCTTGCCCGACTGGACGAGCAGCGTCTCGTCGGCCTCCAGGGTGCGCAGCGTCGCGGCGATGCGGTCGAAGTCGTCCCAGGTGCGCGCCGCCCGGCCGATGCCGCCATAGACCACGAGCTCGTTCGGGTTCTCCGCGACGTCCGGGTCGAGGTTGTTCATCAGCATGCGCAGCGGCGCCTCGGTCGCCCAGCTCTTGGCCGAAAGCTCGGGCCCGCGCGGCGCGCGGATCTCGCGGATGTTGTGGCGGGACTGGCTCATCGGGTCGGTTCCTTCAAGGCGAGGGCGGCGTGCTCGATGCGGGCGAGGAGCGGGCCGAGGACGGCGCGCAGACGTTCCGCCTTCGCCGCGTCATAGGCGAAGGGCGGCGCCTCGGCGGCGAGGTGGGTGCCTTGCGCCAGCTCCATCTGGATCGCGTGGACGCCCGCTTCGGGCCGTCCGTAATGGCGGGTCGTCCAGCCGCCGCGGAAGCGGCCGTTGAGGACGTTCGTGTAGTCGCCGGCCGCCCGGCAGGTCTCGACGGCCGCGGCCTCGATGGCCGGCGCGCAGGTGCGCCCGCCGTCCGTGCCGATGTTGAAGTCGGGCAGCTGACCCTCGAACAGGAAGGGGATGCGCGAGCGGATGGAGTGGCAGTCGAAGACGACCGCGAGGCCGTGGAGGCCCCTCACCCGCTCGATCTCGGCGGCGAGCGCGGCGTGGTAGGGCGCGTGGAAGCGCCCGACGCGCGCGGTGATCTCGGCCTCGTCCGGCTCCTCGCCGCGGCTCCAGATCGGCAGGCCGTCGAAGTCGGTCAGCGGCGCGAGGCCGGTGGTGTTCTGGCCGGGATAGAGGCTCGCGCCCGCCGGGTCGCGATTGGCGTCGACGACGTAGCGGTGAAAGGTCGCGCGCACGGTGGTCGCACCGGCCAGGAGGCCGTCATAGAGCCGGTGGACGTGCCAGTCGGTGTCGGCGAGCGTCCGGCCGTTGGCGTTGAGCCGCGCGGCGACGTCGGGCGGCAGCTCCGTTCCCGTGTGGGGAAAGGCGAGGATGACGGGCGAGTCGCCCGGAACGGTTTCGACGATGCTCATCGCGCCTCTCCGAGGTCCGGCAGGATGCCCGGCGAGACGCTCGCCTCGATGGCGCCCGACGCGGCAAGGTCGGCCGCGGCCCGGAGGTCGCCGGCGAGGTAGCGGTCGGGCCCGAGGCTCGGCACCGCGGCGCGGACGACGGCGAGGGCGCGCCTCAGCTCGGGGCTGGTTTCCAGCGGCCCGCGCAGCTCGACCCCTTGGGCGGCGGCCAGAGCCTCGATGCCGAGGATGCCGAAGAGGTTCTCGGCCATCGGCGTCAGACGGCGCGCGCCGTGGCAGGCCATAGAGACGTGGTCCTCCTGGTTGGCCGAGGTCGGGGTCGAATCGACCGAGGCCGGATGGGCCATCTGCTTGTTCTCGCTCATCAGCGCGGCGGAGGTGACCTCGGCGATCATCAGGCCGGAGTTGAGGCCGGGCTTGGGGGCGAGGAAGGCCGGCAGGCCGAAGGAGAGCGCGGGGTCGACGAGGAGCGCGACGCGGCGCTGGGCGATTGCGCCGACCTCGCAGATCGCCAAGGCAATGGTGTCTGCGGCGAAGGCGACGGGCTCGGCGTGGAAGTTGCCGCCCGACACCACCGTGCCGTCGGACAGGACCAGCGGGTTGTCGGTGACGGCGTTGGCCTCGATCTCGAGCGTCGCGCCGGCCTGGCGCAGGATGTCGAGGCAGGCGCCGCCGACCTGCGGCTGGCAGCGGATGCAGTAGGGGTCCTGCACGCGCTCGTCGCCGGTGACGTGGCTGGCGCGGATCGCCGAGCCGTCGAGAAGCGCGCGCAAGGCGGCGCCCGCGTCGATCTGGCCGCGATGGCCGCGCAGCGCGTGGATCTCGGCATGAAAGGGCGCGGAGGAGCCCATCGCCGCGTCGGTCGACAGCGCGCCGGTGACGAGCGCGGTGCGAAGTGCCCGATGCGCGGCGAAGAGGCCGGCGAGCGCCAGCGCCGTCGAGACCTGCGTGCCGTTGATGAGGGCGAGCCCTTCCTTGGCGGCCAGCACCACCGGCCGGAGGCCCGCCTTCGCCAGGGCCTCGGTGCCGGGCAGGCGCTCGCCGCCGACGATCGCCTCGCCCTCCCCCATCATCACCGCCGCCATGTGGGCGAGCGGCGCGAGGTCGCCGGAAGCGCCGACCGAGCCCTTCTCGGGGATCACCGGCAGGACGCCGCGCTCGATCATCGCCTCGAGCAGCCGGACGAGAACGAGGCGCACGCCCGAGGCGCCGCGGCCGAGCGACAGGAGCTTCAGCGCCATCACGAGGCGCACGACGCCGGGCGGGAGCGGCGCGCCAAGGCCGCAGCAATGCGACAGGATGAGGTTGCGCTGGAGGGTCGCGACGTCGCTCGGCGCGATGCGGATCGAGGCGAGCTTCCCGAAGCCGGTGTTGATGCCGTAGACCGGCTCGTCGCCGCCGGCGATGGCGGCGATGCGCGCGGCGCCCGCTTCGATCGCGGGGTCGCAGGATGCGTCGAGGCGCACCGGCTCCGACCCGCGATGGATGCGCTCCAGCATCGCGAGACCGACGGAACCGGGGGCGAGGGTGATCGTCATGGGGCGGGGCTCGCGATCAGGCGGTGGAGCGGGTTGAAGCCGATGCGGTAGGACAGTTCGGCCGGGTGGGCGACATCCCAGATGCAGAGCTCGGCGCGCTTGCCCGGCTCGATCGTGCCGATCTCGCCCGAAAGACCCAGCGCGCGGGCCGCCTCGCGGGTGGTGCCGGCCAGCGCCTCCTCCGGCGTCAGGCGGAACAGCGTCGCCCCCATGTTCATGGCGAGAAGCAGCGAGGTCAGCGGCGAGGTGCCGGGATTGCAGTCGGTGGCGAGCGCGATGGGAACGCCCGCGGCCCGCAGCAGCGCGACGGGCGGGGCCACCGTCTCGCGCAGCGCGTAGAAGGCGCCGGGCAGGAGCACGGCGACGGTGCCGGCGGCGGCCATGGCCCGCGTGCCCGCCTCGCCCAGGTGCTCCAGATGGTCGGCCGAGAGCGCGCCGTAGCCGGCGGCGAGCGCCGCGCCGCCGAGGTCGGAGAGCTGCTCGGCATGGAGCTTCACCGGCAGGCCGAGGCTCGTCGCGCGGTCGAAGACGCGGGCGATCTCGGCGGGCTGGAAGGCGATCCCCTCGCAGAAGCCGTCGACGGCGTCGATCAGCCCTGCCGCGGCGCCCTCTTCCATGCCCAGTAAAACCACCGCGTCGATGTAGTCGCCGGGCCGCCCCTTGAACTCCGGCGGCACGGCGTGGGCGGCCAGCCAGCTCGTCCGAACGCGCACGCCCTCCTCCCGGCCGAGCCGGCGGGCGGCGCGCAGCATCTTCAATTCGTCCGGCACCGTCAGGCCGTAGCCGGACTTGATCTCGACCGTCGCGACGCCCTCGCTGCGCAGCGCCGCCAAGCGCGGCCGGGCGCTCTCGACGAGCGCGTCCTCGCTCGCCGCGCGCGTGTCGCGCACGCTCGACAGGATGCCGCCGCCGGCCCGCGCGATCTCCTCGTAGCTCGCGCCCTGGAGCCGCATCTCGAACTCGCGGGCGCGGTTGCCCCCGAAGACGAGGTGGGTGTGGCAGTCGATCAGCGCGGGCGTGACGAGGCGCCCGCCGAGCCGCTCGGCCGGCGCGTCGCGCCAGGCGTCCGGCAGGTCGGCGGCAGGGCCGCCATAGGCGATACGCCCGTCGTCGGTGGCGATGGCCGCGTCCGGCACGAGGCCGTACGGGGCGCCGCCGGGGCGCATCGTCGCGAGGGTCAGCTCCGTCCACACCTGCCGGGTCATCGCGGCGCCCGCCTTTCGCGCTTGTTCGTCGAGCAGCGATGAGGTTATGTATAGACAAATAGGCTGTCAACCGAGGAACGAGCCATGCGCGTTTCGGCCGATCAGGCCCTGCTCCCGAGCGGCTGGACCTCCCGCGTCACCCTGGAGATCGGCGCAAACGGGCGGATCGCGGCGATCGCGGACGGCGTGACGGGCGCGGCCGACATCCGCGTGCCGGCGCTGCTGCCGGCGCCCTCCAACCTCCACAGCCACACCTTCCAGCGCGCCATGGCGGGGCTGACGGAGCGGCGCAGCCCGGCCGGGCGCGACAGCTTCTGGACGTGGCGCGAGCTGATGTACCGCTTCCTCGACGTCCTGACGCCGGACGACGTCGAAGCGATCGCCGCCTTCGCCTTCGCCGAGATGCTGGAGGCGGGCTTCGGGTCGGTCGCCGAGTTCCACTACCTTCATCACGGGCCGGACGGCGCGCCCTACGACGACCTCGCGGAACTTTCCTCGCGCATCGTCTCGGCCGCGACGGAGAGCGGCATCGGGCTGACGCTCCTGCCCGTCCACTACCGCCAGGGCGGGCTCGACGGCCGCCCGCTCACCGGGGGCCAGAAGCGCTTCGGCAACGGCCTCGACCGCTTCCTGAGGCTCGCGGAGGGCGCGCGGGCGCTCCTGCCGCGGCTCGGGGAGGACGCCGGCTTCGGCATCGCGCCGCACTCGCTGCGCGCGGTGCCGGTCGCCGACATCGCCGCGCTGGAGCGCGCCTTTCCCGGCCTCCCCTTCCACATGCACGCCGCCGAGCAGGAGGCCGAGATCGCGGAAGTCGAGGCAGCGACGGGCATGCGCCCCGTCGACTGGCTCCTCGAGCATTGCGACCTCTCCCCGCGCTGGTGCCTGATCCACGCGACGCACATGACGGAGACCGAGGCGGACCGGCTGGCGCGCTCGGGCGCCGTCGCCGGGCTCTGCCCGGTCACCGAGGCCAATCTCGGCGACGGCATCTTCGAGGGGGTGCGCTTCCTCGACGCCGGCGGGCGCTTCGGCGTCGGCTCGGATTCCAACATCCGCATCTCGGCCGCCGAGGAGTTGCGCCAGCTCGAATATTCGCAGCGCCTGCGCCATCGCGGCCGGGCAGTCCTCGCCGAGCCCGCCGGCTCCGTCGGCCGCCGTCTCTACGAGGGCGCGTTGGCGGGCGGCGCGCAGGCGCTGGGGCGCGAGAGCGGCGCGATCCGGGTCGGCGCCTTCGCCGACCTCGTCGGGCTCGACCCCGCCCGCTTCGCCGGCAACGGGCAGGGCGACGGGCTTCTCGACGGCTGGCTCTTCACGGGCGACGGCCGGGCGGTTAGGGAGGTCTGGTCCGCCGGCCGGCACGTCGTGCGCGGGGGCACCCACGTCCGGCGCGAGACGATCGAGCGCCGCTACCGCGCCGCCTTCGAAAAGATCCTGCCCCGCCTATGAAGTCCTCCGCCCGCTCCTCCTTCCGCGCGATCAAGGACGAGATCGCCCGGCGCATCGGGGAGCGGACCTGGAAGCCCGGCAGCCTCATCCCCGGCGAGGAAGCGCTCGCCGCCGAGTTCGGCGCGGCGAGAGCGACGGTCAACCGCGCGCTCCAGGAGCTCGCCCGCGCCGGGCTCGTCGAGCGCAAGCGGAAGGTCGGCACCCGCGTCTCGATGCACCCGCCCCGCGAGGCGCGCTTCGCGATCCCCCTCGTCGCCGAGGAGATCCGGGCGTCCGGCGCGGAATACGGCTACCGGCTGATCTCGCGCGCCGAGCGGCCGGCGACGCCCGAGGACGCCGCGCGCCTCGGCGTTGCAGCGGGCGAGACGGTGCTGCACCTCGCCTGCATCCACCTCGCGGACGGGCGCCCCTACCAGTTCGAGGACCGGCTCATCAATCCGGCCGCCGCCCCGCGGGTGCTGGAGCAGGACTTCGAGACCCACGGGCCGAACGAGTGGCTGGTGGGCTCGGCGCCCTTCTCGCGCGGCGAATTCACCTTCTTCGCCGACCTGCCGAGCGCCGAGGAAGCGCGCCACCTCGCCGTCGAGCGGCACGCGCCGGTTCTCGTCGGCGAGCGCCGCACCTGGCTCGTCGCGCGCCCCGTCACGGTGGTCCGCATGGTCCACCCGCGCGAGCACCGCCTGACGAGCCTCTTGTAGCTCAGGCCTCGCTGTCGGCGCGGATCGCCTCGGAGCGGATCTCCTCGGTCAGCCGGGCGCGCAACGCGCTGAATTCGGGGCTGGACTTCAGCGTGTAGTGGCGCGGGTGCGGCAGGTCGACGGGGATGATCGACTTGATGCGGCCGGGCCGCGCCGACATCGTGACGATGCGCGAGCCGACGAAGATCGCCTCCTCGATGTCGTGGGTGACGAAGAGCACCATCTTGTGCCGCCGCTCCCAGATGCCGAGGAGGAGTTCCTGCATCAGGCCGCGGGTCTGGTTGTCGAGTGCGCCGAAGGGCTCGTCGAGGAGGAGGATCTTCGGGTCGTTGGCGAGCGCGCGGGCGATCGCCGTGCGCTGCTGCATGCCGCCCGAGAGCTGCTTGGGCCAGTGCTTCTCGAAGCCCTTCAGCCCGACCTGGTCGACGTAGTAGGCGATCGTCTCGCGCGTTTCCGCCGCGCTCGCGCCCTTCTCGCGAAGGCCGAAGCCGATATTGTCCTCGACCGTCAGCCAGGGAAACAGCGTGTAGGACTGGAACACCATGCCCCGGTCGGGCCCCGGCCCGCGCACCGGCCGCCCGTCCAGCGTCACCGTGCCGGTGGTCGGCCGGTCGAGGCCGGCGACGATGCGCAGGAGCGTGGACTTGCCGCAGCCCGACGGCCCGAGGATGGTGACGAAGTCGTCGGAGGGGACGGAAAGGTCCGTCGGCTGGAGCGCGGTGACGGGCCTGCCACCGCGAACGCCCGGAAACACCCGGCCGACGCCGGAAACGAGAAGCGCGCTCACGCGAACCTCCAGGCGAAGAGCCGGTGGTTCAGCGCCTTGAACAGGACGTCGGTGACGAGGCCGATGAGGCCGATCACGATGATGCCGAAGATGATCTGCCCCGTCGCCATCAACGCCTGGCTGTTGATGATCATGTAGCCGATGCCCGAGGAGGCGCCGATCAGCTCGGCGACGATGACGTAGGTCCAGGCCCAGCCGAGGACGAGGCGCAGGATCTCTGCGATGTCCGGCGCGCCCGAGGGGATCACGACGCGCGCCACGACCCCCCTGTCGCGCGCGCCCAGCGTGTAGGCGGCCTCCACGAGGTCCTGGCGCGTGGCGCCCACCGTTCCCGCGACCATCAGCACGATCTGGAAGAACGAGCCGATGAAGATGACGAGGAGCTTCTGCGTCTCGCCGATGCCGGCCCACAGGATCAGGAGCGGCACGAAGGCCGAGGCCGGCAGGTAGCGAGAGAAGGACACGAAGGGCTCGAGCAGCGCCTCGACCGGCTTGTAGGCGCCCATCAGGATGCCGATCGGCACGGCGAAGACGGCGGCGAGCACGAAGCCGCCGACGACGCGCCAGACTGTCATGCCGATGTCGAACAGGAAGTCCTGCCGGCTGAGAAGGAACCAGCCGTCGGCCAGCATGGTCAAGGGGTCGGCGAGAAAGGTCCGCGACACGAAGCCGCCGAAGGTCGCGAGCGACCAGACCGCGACGAAGAGGGCGAAGAAGGACAGGCCGAGAGCGACGCGGGCCCGCGCGCTCACCGGCTGGAAGGGACGGATCATGACGGCGCTTGGCTTCCCGGCGACTGGAACGGCGGCCGGCGGGACCCTCTGGCGGTCCCGCCAGAAGGGCGCGAGGCGGCTACTTGATGTAGCTCGGATCGGCGAGCGGCGCGATCTCGGGCTTCTCGCGGATGACGCCGATCTCGAGGAGGAGGTCGGCGGCCTCGTTCGAGAAGGTCGCCCATTCGCCGGCGAAGAAGGTCTCGTTGGCCGCGCGGTCCTGCCAGCGCAGGTTCGCGGCGGACGCCGCGAACTGCTCGGCCGTCTGGTTCACGTCGCGGCCCATGATCTCGTAGGCCTTGTCCGGCTCGGCCGCGATCATCTCCAGCGCCTCGAAGTAGCTGTCGGCGAGCGCCTTGCCGGCTTCCGGGTTCGCGGACAGGAACTCCGGCGTGCAGCCGACGGTGTCCATGACGGCGGGATAGTCGAGGGTGGTGGCGAGGATCTTGCCGCTGTCGGGCGCGGCGCGCACCGTCGAAAGGTAGGGCTCGTAGCTCATCGCCGCGTCGTTCTGGCCGGCGACGAAGGCCTGGGCGGCGGGGCCCGGCTCCATGTTGACGACGCGCACGTCGCGCATGGTCATGCTGTTCTTGTGCAGCATCCAGGCGAGCAGGAAGTAGGGCGAGGTGCCCGGCGCGGAGGCCGCGACCGACTTGCCCTTGAGGTCGGCGAAGCTTTGGACGTCGCCGCGCACGGCGATGCCGTCGGCGCCGTAGCTCTTGTCGAGCTGGAAGATCTGCGTCGTCTTCACGCCGTTGGCGTTCCAGGCGATCCAGGTCTCGACGGTGGTCGCGGCGCACTGGATGTCGCCCGAGGCGATGGCGAGGTG
>CANJKV010000180.1 GCA_947474855.1 Aurantimonadaceae bacterium
GACGTCGACCAGCATGTTCTTCGCCTTCTGCTGGATCAGCGTCTGCGTGGCGAGGACGTGCTCGACCTCCGAGGTGCCGATGCCGTGGGCGAGCGCGCCGAAGGCGCCGTGGGTCGAGGTGTGGCTGTCGCCGCAGACGATCGTCGTGCCCGGCAGGGTGAAGCCCTGCTCGGGGCCGATGATGTGGACGATGCCCTGCCGCTTGTCGCTCGCCGAGTAGTATTCGATGCCGAACTCGGCGGCGTTCATCGCCAGCGTCTCGACCTGGATGCGGCTCTCCTCGTTGCGGATGCCTTGCGCGCGATCGGCCGAGGTCGGCACGTTGTGGTCGACGACGGCGAGGGTCTTCTCGGGATGGGCGACGCGCCGGCCGGCGGCGCGCAGGCCCTCGAAGGCCTGCGGGCTCGTGACCTCGTGGACGAGGTGGCGGTCGATGTAGAGGAGCGAGCCGCCGCCCTCCCCCGTCTCGATCAGGTGGTCGTCCCAGATCTTGTCGTAGAGGGTGCGCGGCTTGGAAGAAGCGTCGGACATCGTCGTGTCTCGGGTGACATGCGGCCCGCTCGGCGGGCGCGAAGAAGAACGGGAAGCGATAAGCGTCCGGCCGTGCGGACGGGTGGGCAGGCCCTAAAGGCCGAAACTCGCCAGGAAGCGGCCGAAGAAGCGACCCGGCAGGCGCGCGTGGTCGGCCACCGGGGAGAACCCGAGGGTGGTCGGCAGCTTGGCGCGGGTCGGGCGGCTGACGGGCATGGCCGCCTGCATATCAAACGCCTGGAACTCTTTCAATCTGGCCGCCCGGCCGGGCGCCCGAGCCCTTGCGCGACAGGCGCTTCTCCAGGCGCCGTAGGGCGAGCGAAAGCGAGACGGTCATCAGGAGGTAGAAGTAGGCGAGCACCGTGTAGGTCTCGAAGAAGCGGAAGTTGCCGGCGGCGGTGACCTTGGCGATCTGGGTGATGTCGGCGACGCCGAGGACGGAAACGAGCGAGGAGTCCTTGACCATCGAGACGAACTCGTTGCCGAGCGCCGGCATGACGGTGCGGATCGCCTGGGGCAGGACGACGAGGCGCATGACCGGCCAGCGCCTGAGGCCCAGAGCCTCGGCCGCCTCGACCTGGCCGCGCCCGACCGCCTCGATGCCGGCGCGCACGATCTCGGCGATGAAGGCGGAATAGGCGATCACGAGCGCGATCACCGCGCGGGCGAGGAGCGACACGTCGCGCACCAGGATCTCGCGCACCCAGCCCGCCGAGACGAGCGGCGAGAGGAGAAGGTTCGCCCCCTCGACGAGGAGGGGGGCGCCGACGAAGGCGATCCAGAACAGGAGCACGAGCACCGGCACGCCGCGCACCAGCTCGACATAGACGCGCGCGGCGTTGGCGACGATGCGATGGCGCGAGCGGCCGGCGAGCGCGACGAGGAGGCCGAGAGCCACGGCCCCGGCATAGGCGCCGAGCGCGACGAGGATCGTGACGAGGAGCCCGCGCGACAGGGTCGTCGCGATCTGGCGGAGGCTGGCGTCGGCGAGGATCAGGCCGGCGCCGGCGAGCGCGCCGAGGATGAGGACGATGCCCCAAGGCGGGATCGCGGCCGGGCGCCGACCCGCGGGCGGCAGGGCGGCGGGCGCCCCGGAGGCCGGCGTCACTGGCCGAGCTTGGTATCGGCGAACCACTTCTGGGTCAGGCGGTCGAGCGTGCCGTCAGCCTTCAGACTGGCGATGGCGGCGTCGACGGGCGCGACGAGGTCGGAGCCCTTGGGGAAGATGAAGCCGAAGTCCTCGGCGCCCAGCGGCCCACCGACGAGCTTCAGCGCGCCGTTCGAAGCGTCCACGTAGCCCTTGCCGGCCGTGCCGTCGGTCAGGACGAGGTCGACGTCGCCGGTGCGAAGCGCCTGGACGCTGGCGCCGAAGGTCTCGAAGAGCTTGATGCGCGGGTTCTGCTCGTTGCCGTCGAGCACCTCGTAGACCGCGGTGTAGAAGGGCGTCGTGCCGGCCTGCGCACCGATCAGCCCGCTTTCGAGCGCCTTGAAGGCGGCGGGGTCGGCGAAGCGGTCTTCGTCGCCGCGCACCAGCATGAACTGCTCGGAGCGCATGTAGGGGACGGAAAAGTCGACCTTCTCGCGCCGGTCGTCCCGGATGGTGATGCCGGTCATGCCGATGTCGTACTGGCCGCCGGACACCGCCTCGATCATCGCGTCCCAGGAGGTGTTGGCGTAGGTCACCTTCATGTTGAGCCGCTCGGCGATCTCGGCCATGGCGTCGTATTCCCAGCCGACCGCCTCGCCGCTCGACGGGTCGACGTATTGCAGCGGCGGATAGGCGTTCTCCGTCACCACCGTCACCTCCCGCCCGCCGAGATCGGGCAGCGCCTGCTGCGCGGTTGCCGGGCCGGCGAGGAGAGCTGCAAGGAGGAGGGCGGCGGACAGGAAACGGCGCGTCGGCATCGCAGGCGAAGACTCCGTGTTTGGCCGGCAACGTTGTCACGCAGTGGCGCGGCTGTCACGCCCGGCGCCGCCGGTTTTGCACGATCGTTTCGCAATGCACGCGCCGCCTCGACATCTGCCGGAAATCAAACCGACCTAGAACCCTTCTCAACGATCGCGCCGCCGCGCTTCCTCATCATCGGACCCGCTCCCATGCGCCACGCCCGCTCCGCCCTCGCCGCTGCCGTTCTTTCGGCCGCGACCTTCGCCTTCCTCGCCGTGGCGCCCGCCCCTGCCGAGGGCGTCGATGCGCCCTCCGTCGAATGGGGCCGGCACGTCGCGATCATGGCGGGCTGCCACGACTGTCATACGGCCGGCTATGCCGAGAGCGAGGGGCGGATCGACCCGGCCGCGGCGCTGACCGGCTCGCCGGTGGGCTTCCAAGGCCCCTGGGGCACGACCTACCCGTCGAACCTGCGCTTGTTCGCGGCGGAGTACGACGAGGACCAGTTCGTCGACCGGATGCGTCAGCTCCGCTCCCGCCCGCCGATGCCCTGGTTCAACCTCGCCGCGTTCGACGAGCGGGACCTGCGCTCGCTGCACCGCTACATCCTCTCGCTCGGCGAGCCGGGCCGCCCGGCCCCGGCCTATGTCCCGCCGAACGAGGACCCGACCAGCCCCTACGTCGTGTTTGCCCCGCCGATCATGCCGGCGAGCCGCCCCGCCAATTGAGGGCGCGTCAGGGCTTCGTCGCGCCGAGCGAGAAGGCGAGCGGCAGCCGGGGCGCGCCCTCCGGCAGGCGCCACAGATCGACGCCCTCCTCGACGAGATGGGGAAAGGCCCGCCAGGCGAGGCGATCGTGCTCCCGCAGGAAATCGAGCCGCAGCCCCGCGCCGAGCACCGCGCCGACGACCGCCGAGAGCGGGTGGGGCCATTCGTAGTTGCGCGTGTTCGACAGGTGCCGGTCGTCGCCCGTGTAGGTGACGGCCTCGTCGAAGACGAGCGGATCGCCGGCCGGCCGGCGCCAGTCGAAGAGAACCGCGAGGCGCCCGTCCACGAGGTCGAGCTGGTTCATCGTCGGGTGGCCTTCGAGGAGATAGAGCCGCCCGCCGGGACGCAGCACCGCCGACACCACACGCGCCCAGGCCTCGATGTCCGGCAGCCAGTTGATCGCGCCCCAGGTGACGAAGGCGAGGTCGTAGGTGTCGCCGAGCGCCTGCGGCGCGTCATAGAGCGAGGCCTCCACGAAACGCGCCGGCGTGCCGGCCCGCGCCGCGAAGTCCCGCGCCCGTGCGACGGCCTTGGCCGAGAAGTCGAGCCCGGTCACCGAGCGCGCGCCCAGATGCTTCAGCGACAGCGTGTCGAGGCCGATGTGGCATTGGAGGTGGACGACGTCGAGGCCGTCCAGCGCGCCGACCTCCTCCGCCTCGATGGCGTGGAGGCTGGAGCCGCCGGCGAGCACGGTCGCGATCCGGTAGGAGCCGGTGGTGTCGGTGGCATGAAGCTCGGCGCGCTCGTCCCAGTTCAGGCGATTGGCGGCGAAGAACTCGTCGGCGGACATGGATCGGCGCTCCCCGACCTTTCAAAGGTCCAAATACGAAAAAAGCGGCCCAAGCCGCTTTTTCCCCTAATTTCGATTCGCAGGCGCCGGAAGCCGATTACTCGGCAGCGCCTTCCTTGGCGGCCTGCTTCTCGGCCTGGGCCTTGGCGCGGCCCTCGGCGGCGACCTGGCGGGCGTCGTCGTTCAGCTTGCGGGCGCGGGCATTGGTGCTTTCGACGATACGGGCCGACTTGCCGCGACGATCGCGCAGGTAATACAGCTTGGCGCGGCGCACGCGGCCGCGGCGCACGACCTCGACCGAGTCGACCAGCGGCGAGTACATCGGGAAGACGCGCTCGACGCCCTCGCCGTAGGAGATCTTGCGGACGGTGAAGTTCTCCTGGATGCCGCCGCCGGAACGGGCGATGCAGACGCCTTCGTAGGCCTGCACGCGCGTGCGGGTGCCTTCCGTGACCTTCACGTTGACGCGCAGCGTGTCGCCCGGGGAGAATTCCGGAATGGTGCGCTGCTGTTCGATGCGGGCGGCCTCTTCGGCCTCGAGCTGGGCGATGATGTTCATGGTGCACAACCTCAATTCGTTTCGCGCCGGTGTGTTTTCCAAAAGGTCGGCGCGGGCGGGCCCACGCAAACCCCTCGAAGCGACCGGACGGCCGCGGGATGCGGTCTGGTTCTTCTGAGGAAATCGGGTGTCGCCATACACGTATCGGGCGCTTCTGTCGAGACCGCGGCGCAACAGATAGGCGGGCGCGTTGGCGCGGGCGTGCCGATCGTGCTCAAAGACGAGGATGATCGAGACCCAACGCCTGCTTCTCCGCCCGCCCCGCCCCGAGGATTTCGAGCCGGTCGCCGCGATGTCGGCGGACGCTTCCATGTCGCGCTTCGTCGGCGGCAAGCCGTCGACGCGGGAGGAAAGCTGGCACCGGCTGCTGCGTTATGCCGGGCACTGGACGCTCTTCGGCTACGGGCTGTTCTCGGTGATCGAAAAGGCGAGCGGCGGTTTCGCCGGTTATGCCGGCCTCGCCTTCTTCGAGCGGGGCTTCGCTTCGAGCTTCGACGGCGACCCGGAGGCTGCCTGGGCCTTCGCGCCGGCCGCGCAGAACAAGGGCTACGCAACGGAAGCCGCGCGGGCGGCCCACTCGGCGCTCGACGCCCGGCTCGGCCCGCGCCGCACGGTCTGCATCATCGACCCGGACAACGCCCCGTCCCTGAACGTCGCCGCCAAGCTCGGCTACGCCCGGTTCGGCGAGGTCGTCTATCGCGACGAGACGGTGTGGATGCTCGAACGGGTCCCGGCGGCCTTGCGGACAAACGCCGCCGCGCCGTAAGCGTCTCGTCCCACCACCGCCTCACCCTCCCCTGCCGGACTTGCCATGACGCTCGCCATCGCCCTCCTCCTGTTCGCGTCGGGCTTCCTGTCCGGCGCGGTGAACGCCGTCGCGGGGGGCGGCACCTTCCTGACCTTCGGCGCCCTGACGGTCGCGGGCCTGCCGCCGATCACGGCCAACGCCACCTCCTCGGTCGCGCAGATCCCCGGCTACATCACCTCGGCCCTGTCCTACTGGCGCGACGTGAGGCGGATCTGGCGCGGCATTCTCCTCCTCGCCCTCGCCTCGGCCCTCGGCTCGATCCTCGGCGCCATGCTGCTCCTCGCGCTCGACAACGAGGACTTCGCCGCGCTCGTGCCCTGGCTCCTCCTCGGCGCGACGGCGATGTTCGCGGCGGGCCCCTGGCTGAAGCCGCGCCGGGCCCACGCGAGCGACGCGGCGACGGGGCGCGGCCTCGCCGGCCCGCTCGTCCAGTTCGTCACCTCGATCTATGGCGGCTTCTTCGGCGCAGGCATGGGCATCATGATGCTCGCGACCCTCGGCCTGACGGAGAGCGGCGAGTACCACCGCCTGAACGCGATCAAGAACGCGCTCTCCATCGTCATCGCCTTCGTGGCGGTCGGCATCTTCGTCAGCGGCGGCGTGGTCGCCTGGATCCACGCGCTCGTCATGGTGCCGGCGGTGGCGCTCGGCGGCTATGCCGGCGTCTGGGCGGCGCGGCGCGTGCCGACGATCGCGGTGCGCAGCTTCGTCGTGGCGGTCGGCCTGGCGCTCGCGGCCTACTACTTCGTCGAGGGCTGACGGCTCCGGAAAACGCGAAGGCCCCGCGTCCTCGGCGAAAAGGACGCGGGGCCCGAAAATTCGGTCGTCGCCCCAGCCAGGCGGCGAGGATGCGCGGCGCGATCCGGCCTCAGAGGGCCTTGATGTTGTCCGCGGCCATCTTGCCCGTGCGGCGGTCGGCGACGAGATCGAAGGAGACCTTCTGGCCTTCCTCGAGGCCCGTCAGGCCCGAGCGCTGAACGGCGCTGATGTGAACGAAGGCGTCCTTGCCGCCATCGCTGGGCTCGATGAAGCCGAAGCCCTTGGTTGCGTCAAACCACTTCACGGTTCCCGTCGACATGGGATACCCTTTTCTACCGAGTGTCATCGACGACCAAGAGCGGTCGCCGCGGATCATCGACCGCTTAATGAAAGATAAACGGGCAACATGCCGGCAAAATCGGCAAAGGGCCACAAGTATCCAGCTGCGCATCGACGCATCCTATATGCCTTCGACCCGAGCGGCCGGCAAGCCCCGGCGGAACTGTTCGGAAAAACATTCTAGGGCGTCCGAATCAATCCTTTAGAGAGGTTCCACAGTTCTGCCAAAGATCGGGGCGACGTTGCTGGGTCAACCGCTCCGCTTCTGTCCGGCGCCAACGCGCGACTGCGCCGTGATCGCCCGATTGCAGCACCGGCGGAATCGACCGGCCCTCCCATTCCGTCGGCCGCGTGTAGTGCGGATGCTCCAGCAGCCCGTCCTCGAAGCTTTCGCTCTCGCCGGACTGCGCGTTGCCCATGACGCCCGGCAGAAGCCGAACCACCGCGTCGAGGAGGACGAGCGCCGCCATCTCGCCGCCGGACAGGATGTAGTCGCCGATCGAGACTTCCTCGAGCCCCCGCCCCTCGATCACCCGCTCGTCGACCCCTTCGAAGCGTCCGCACAGGATCAGGGCGCCCGGTCCGTCGGCGAGCGCGCGCACGCGCTTCTGCGTCAACGGCGTTCCGCGCGGGCTCATCAGGAGGCGCGGGCGCGGATCGCCCGCCGGCGCGGCGGCGTCGATCGCGGATCCCAGGACATCGGCGCGCATGACCATGCCCGCGCCACCGCCCGCCGGCGTGTCGTCCACCGTGCGGTGTCGGCCGAGCCCGTGCTCCCGGATGTTCAGCGCCTCCAGGCTCCAGTCGCCCCGCGCCAGGGCCCGGCCGGCCAGCGAGGTGCCGAGGGGGCCGGGAAACATCTCGGGGTAGAGCGTGAGGACGCTCGCGCGAAAGCTCACGGCGCGCCCGGCCCCGGGGCGCCGTCCTCCCCCTCCTCCGGCTCGGCGTCGACGAGGCCGGCCGCGACCGGCTCGACGCGCATGATGCCTGCCTCGGCGTCGATCTCGGGAACCGCGGCCTCGGAAAAGGGGATCATGACGCTCGTGCCGCTCTTCGGCTGGATCTCGATCACGTCGCCCGCGCCGAAGTCTTGGACGGCGACGACCGTGCCGACAGGCTCGCCGGCGATCGTCTCGACGACAAGGCCGACGAGGTCCTCGACGTAGAACTCGTCGCTGTCCTCGGGTGCCGGCAGGACCTCGCGCTCGACGAAGAGCTCGGTGCCGTTCAGCGCTTCGGCGGCGTTGCGGTCGGCGATCTCCTTGAAGCGCACGACCACGACGTTCTTCTGCCGCCGCGCCGAGGCGACCGTGAAGCGCCGCCCGTCGGTCGCGCTCAAGGGACCGTAGGCGCCGAGATCCTCCGGATCGTCCGTGAAGGACTGGACGCGCACCTCTCCCTTGATCCCGTGCGCGCCGCCGACGATTCCGAGAAGGACGGGGTTCTGAAGCTTCATTCTGGTTTTGCCGAGGTTTCGGGCGGTTGCCCGGGTCCCGGCCATTTGCCCCGAACGGCCGCCGCTTTCAACGCCTGCGGTCGATCCCGGCCGCGTTGTAGAAGGCGCGCTTTTCCTCGTACATGCGCTCGTCGGCCCGGCGAACGGTGTCCTCCAGCCGCTCGCCCGGCTCGGATGTGGCCGCGCCGAAGGAGAAGGACAGGCGCTCGCCACCGTAGAACTGGTTGTTCATCTCGACGTAGTGCTGCAGCGCCCCGATCATCGCGGCGCCGTCTTCGGCCGCGCTCCCCGGCATCAGGACGGCGAACTCGTCGCCGCCGATCCGGGCCGCGTGGTTCGGGCGCTGGACACCCTCGGTGAAGACCTCGCCCGCGCGCCGCAGCAGCGCGTCGCCCGCCGCGTGGCCCATCGAATCGTTGGCGCTCTTGAGCCCGTTGAGATCGGCGATGATCACGGTCACCGGCTGGACGCGCTTGCGCTCCAGGCGGTTCATCTCGTCGACGAAGAAGGAGCGGTTGTAGAGGCGCGTCAGCGTGTCGTGCTTGCCGAGATATTCGAGATAGGCCTCGGCCTTCTTGCGCGCCGTGATGTCGGTCAGCGCCACCTGGACGAGGTCCCAGTGCGCCTCGTGGCCGGGCAGCACCGAGAACTGCATGTGGACGTGCAGCTCCTCGCCGTCCAGCGCGTAGTTCACCACCTCGCGCACGTGGAACAGCCGGTCGTTCCAGAGGTCGATGAGCTGCTCGCGGAAGAAGCCTTCCATCGAGCCGCGGAAAACGTCGTCGAGGCGGTGGAGGAGCGTGCGCTTGTCGCGCGCCCGGAAGAGCTCCAGCGTGTGGCGGTTGACGTCGAGGACGCGGATCTCGCTCATGCATCGGCGCACGAACTCGGGATGAACGTCCGTGAAGGTGCGGAAATCGGTGACCCCGCCGGCGCGCACTTCGGCGATGAGATCCTTGACCGCGGAGAAGTCCTCGACCCAGAGCGACACCGGCGAGTGCTCGAAAAGCCCCTGCGCGTAGGCATCGCTTTCCAGCGCGCGCCGGCGCGCGGTCTCGCGTGCGGTCACGTCCTCCGTCGAGATCAGCATCAGGCGCAGGTCGCGCTCGTGGCCCGGCAGCGCCCGCCCCTTGACCTGGACGTCGAGGCGCCGGCCGTCGAGGGCGTAGTTGGCCGCGAGCGAGCAGAACTCGCAGCCGCCGTCGAAGAGCTGGACGAGTTCGTCGACGTGCGAGCGCAGCATGTCGCCGCGGAACACCGCGGACAGGTTGTCGACGAGGTGATCGAGGTCGCGCGCGGCCAGAAGCGCCAGCGCACGGTCGTTGACCGCGAGGATCCGGATCGCGCGCGAGGAGGCCTCGACGCGCAAGGGATCGGCATCGAGAAAGGCGCGGATGTCGGCTACGCCGGCCTCGCGCCAGTCCTCCAGGAGGGCGCGGACCCCGCTCCAGTCCTCCAGCCAGAGCGGCACGGGCGCCTCGCGGAAGGCGGCCTCGGAGGCGACCTTCGGGGCGTCGGCGGTGCCGGCCGCGTGGAGCGCGGCGCCCCCTTCGGGGAGGGCGACGTTCGGATTGGAATCGCGGCGCGGCATGGACACGGGAAGATCTCGCTCGTCGTCTCGGTCGTCGGAACCATGGGTAGACGTAGCGAGCGGACGGTCAAGCGCGGGTTAACGAGCCGTTGCCGGATTGCCTCGAAGACATCAGCCGCGAAACGAAAAACCCCGCCGGAGCGGCGGGGTTCTCTCGGAATCGTCGGTCGGGATCAAGCGCCGGCTGCCCGGCGCCGGGCCTCATTCCGAAGCGGCAGCGGCCTTTTCGGCGGCGGCCTTGGCGTCTTCTTCCTTCTGGCGGCGCTCGGCGGCGCGCTCCTGGGCCTTCTTGCCCGGCTCGGCCTTGGTCGGGTTCGAGCGCGCGTCGCGCTTGGCGAGGCCCGCCTGGTCGAGGAAGCGCAGGACGCGGTCGGTCGGCTGGGCGCCCTGGCCGAGCCAGTGCTTGATGCGCTCCTCGTTCAGCGACACGCGGGTCGCGTCCTTCGGCAGCATCGGGTTCCAGGAGCCGAGCTGCTCGATGAAGCGGCCGTCGCGGGGCGAGCGGGCGTCGGCGACGACGATGTGGTAGTAGGGGCGCTTCTTCGAGCCGGCACGGGCAAGGCGCATCTTCAGGGACATGGAGGTCTTCCTTCGGTCTGGCGGCGTCTTGGGAGCTTGAGGCCCGACGCCGGTTCTTGTGGTTCTGGTCTGGTTCTTGGTCTTCGCTCGCCGGGCTCCCGCGGGGAGCCTCAGCGCTTCTTTCCGCCGGGCAGGCCCGGCAATCCGGGGAAGCCGCCGGGCGCGCCGGGACCTCCGAGCCCCGGGGGCAGGCCGGGCGGCAGGCCGCCGGGCGCGTTCTGGCCCAGCGCCTTGGCCATGGCTTCGAGCTGCTTGGGGTCCATCTTGGACAGGTCCGGCATGCCGCCCATGCCGCCCATTCCCTTGGCGAGGCCGCCGAGGCCGCCGGGCATGCCGCCCCCACCGCCGCCGGTGAGCGCGCCCATCAGCTTGCCCATCATGCCGGCGCCCTTGCCCTTGCCGACGGCCTTCATCATGTCCGCCATCTGGCGGTGCATCTTGAGGAGCTTGTTGATGTCGGCGGCATCCGTGCCCGAGCCGGCCGCGATACGCTTCTTGCGCGAATGCTTGAGGAGGTCGGGATTCGCCCGCTCGTCGCGCGTCATCGAGGAGATGATGGCGAGCTGGCGCTTGAGGAGCTTGTCGTCGAGGCCGGCGGCCGCGACCTGATCCTTCATGCGCGCCATGCCCGGCAGCATGCCCATCAGGCCGCCCATGCCGCCCATGCGCTGCATTTGCTGGAGCTGCTCGGCGAGGTCGTTCAGGTCAAACTTCCCCGAC
>CANJKV010000181.1 GCA_947474855.1 Aurantimonadaceae bacterium
CGCCACTGCCGGAGCGCCTGCTCGTCGCCGCGGAACTCGATGCCGATCTCCTCCAGCACCGTGTCGGCATTGCGCTCGATGAGGGCGAGCCCCTCCTCGTCCAGCACCTCGTAGGGCGAGAGCTGGCGGCGGATATAGGTCAGCTTGGTGCCGGAGCCGGTCTGGGTGCGCGCCGCGCGGCGCGCGCCCGAGCCGCCGGCCGCCCCCCGGCCTCGCCGTGCGCCGCCGCCCGCCGCCGGCGTCGCGGCCGCATCGCCTTCGCCCAGGATCTCGTCCGCCATGACCATTCTCCTCCGCCGCGCGGTTCCGCCCCTGCCGGAGCGCCGCGCCGAACGGCGCCGATCCTAGCTCGGCCGACGCGCGCCGTCGTTCCTTCTGCGAACCGCGATGACGCGCGAAGAACAGGGCGGCGGGCGGACCGCCATCCGCGGCAAGGTCGCATTCGACCTCTCAGCCGTCGCAACGATGCGCGAAGCGCCCGATGCGCCTTTGTCATACTGTCCGGCGCGATGTATGACGCGGCGTGATCCTGCGCCGCGCCTGACGGCGGCGTTTCCGAGGAGAGAAGCCATGTCGGCCGAAGAAGAGATCGTTCTCGCAGAGCTTTCCGACGAGGATCTCGTCGAGCAGATGAAGGACGACCTTTACGACGGTCTCAAGGACGAGATCGAGGAGGGCACGCGCATCCTTCTCGATCGCGGCTGGATCCCCTACGACGTCCTGACCAAGGCGCTCGTCGCCGGCATGCAGATCGTCGGCGAGGACTTCCGCGACGGCATCCTGTTCGTGCCCGAGGTGCTGCTCTCGGCCAACGCCATGAAGTCGGGCATGTCGATCCTGCGCCCGCTCCTCGCCGAGACCGGCGCGCCCAAGCAGGGCAAGATGGTCATCGGCACCGTGAAGGGCGACATCCACGACATCGGCAAGAACCTCGTCGGGATGATGATGGAAGGCGCCGGCTTCGAGATCGTCGACCTCGGCATCAACACCGACGTCGACCGCTACCTCGCGGCGATCGAGGAGCACAAGCCGGACTTCCTCGGCATGTCGGCGCTGCTGACGACCACCATGCCCTACATGAAGGTCGTCATCGACACGCTGGTCCAGAAGGGCATCCGCGACGACGTCATCGTTCTCGTCGGCGGCGCACCGCTGAACGAGGACTTCGCCCGGCAGGTCGGCGCGGACGCCTATTGCCGCGACGCGGCCGTCGCGGTCGACACCGCCCGCGAGCTGATCAAGCGCCGCCACAACCAGGGCGTCGCCTGATCGCCTGACTCCTGCGCGAAAAAGCCCGCCGGGTGCGCCGGCGGGCTTTTTCGATCGGCCGAACTGACCTGGATCAGCGGGCGACGTCGGCGACGGCACCCTGGGTCGCATCGACCGTGTTGCCGACGTCGCGGCCGACGCCGCGAACCGTGTTGGCACAGGCGGTCAGGGCGAGCGCTCCGGCGAGAGCAACGGACAGAAGGGCGGCACGGCGGATCATAAGCGAGGCTCCTCAACTTGGCTGCGACCTTTGCAACTCCGCCCTTGCCCCCCGGTTCCGGCGGGCGCGACGAAAAACGAAACGGAACTGTGGATAAGGTTCCCGGCGAGCGGGTGCGGCTGATCGCCTGCGGCGCCATCGCCCGCGAAATCCTCGCCGTCCTCGACGCCAACGGCTCGTCGCACGTCGACGTCGCCTGCCTACCCGCCCTCCTCCACAACCACCCGCAGAAGATCGCGCCGGCCGTCGAGGACGCCATCGCGAAGGCGCGGGGGCAAGGCTACGCGACGATCGCCGTCGCTTATGCCGACTGCGGCACCGGCGGCCTTCTCGACGCGGTCTGCGAGCGACAGGGCGTCCTGCGCATCGCCGGACCGCACTGCTTCTCCTTCTTCCAGGGCAACGAGCGCTTCCTCGCCGAGGCCGACGAGAACATGCGCACCTTCTGGCTCACCGACTTCTTCGTGCGCCAGTTCGAGGCCTTCTTCGCCCGTCCCTACAAGCTCGACCGCCATCCCGAGATGCGGGACATGCTCTTCGGCCACTACGAGCGCTGCGTCTACGTCGCGCAGACCGAGGATCGCGCGCTCGACGCCAAGGCGGAGGCGATCGCCGAGCGATTGAAGCTGCGCTACGAGCGGCGTTTCACCGGCTACGGCGACTTGGCCCCGGCCCTTCGCCGCATGGCCGAGGCACGCGCGCGCTAGCGCCGCGATGCCGCACCGGCTGGCAAATCGCGGCAACTTCACGCAAACGTCTTGTTATCGCGCTCGCATTTACACGATTTCAGGCTTAGTTCCCTCACAATCTCCGGCATCAAGGGTCGCGCCCCGTGGTCGGAGCGGAGCGGTCGTCATCTCCGAGGCGACGATTGCGAGAGCGTGAGGCTGAAAACCGAGTGTCGAGCGTGTCACCAACGATCCTGCCCCGCCATCGCCGGCGCGCCCGTCCGCCCGGCGTCAAGCGCCAGCAGCGTATCTCGGCGATCCTGCGCTCCTTCACCGCGCCGGACCGCACCGACACGACCCTCGGCGACCTCAACACCGCCTTCGGCGCCCAGGCCTTCGGCGCCTTCTTCATCCTGCTCGGCGGCATCAACCTCGTTCCCGGCGCCTCGCTGATCGCGACGCTGCCGCTCCTCCTCGTCACCGCGCAGCTCGCCTTCGGCCGCCGCCGCCTCTGGCTGCCCGAGAAGATCAGCCGCATCCCGGTCAGCCCGGACACGCTGCGCAAGGTGATGGACAAGATCGGCCCGTCGCTGCGGCGGATCGAGCGCTACGCGCAGCCGCGCATGTGGCCCTTCCACGACCGGATCATCGAGCCGGTGATCGGCTGGATGGCCTTCATCCTCGCCGCGATCATCGCCATCCCCGCGGTCTTCACCAACATGGCGCCCGGCATCGCCGTCGCGCTTCTCGGCGTGGCGCTCACCGCCCGCGACGGCGCCTGGCTGATCGCCGGCATCGTCACCGGCATCGGCTCGGCGCTGTTTCTCGTCGTCGTCTACGGCGCGGCCCTGATCGCCCTCCTCCACTTCCTGTGGCCTTGACGAGCATCGTCTGACGGCCCACGCGCCCGTCACACCCCTCGTCGGATTGCGCCGCCCACCCATGTCGCAAACGGCGCATGGCTTCGTCGTGAGCGAGGCAGTGCGCGCCCTCACCTTTCGTCATCATCAGTCCTCGGGAGAGAAACGGTCCATGGCCGAGCTGCAGATCGTGTATTGGCGGGACATTCCCGCTCAGGTGATCGTACGGCAGGGCCGCAAGGCGGCGCGGCGCGAGCTTGCCCTGCGCTTCGTCGAGGCGATCGACATGTGCGCGATGCGCGTCGGCGCGAAGGACTCCGACGCCTATCTCGCCGAATGGCGGCGCGGCTCGGAGCCGGTCGAGGCCGACGACCTCGAAGCCGCGGCCGACGAGGCCCTCTCCCGCATCGAGGCGAGCTATGACGGCGCCCGGCTGAAGGCGCTCGTCGGCAACGAGGGACGAGATCCATGAGCATCCGCCGACCGATCGAGACCGACCGCATCCCCGCCACGATCGAGGTCGCGCCCAAGCACGCCCTCGAATCGACGGACCTGCCCGGGCTCTTTCCGGCCGGCACGCCGACCTACCTGACGGATGTCGGCGTCGATCCCCTGAACACCTTCGTCAGCGCCGCCCGGCGCCTGCGCGATCTCGGCTACGAGCCCGTCGCCCACATTCCCGCGCGCCGCATCGAGAGCCGCGCCGCCCTCGAAGCCCGCATCCGGGCCCTCGCCGAGGACGCGGGCGTCACCGACGTCCTGGTGATCGGCGGCGGCCTCACCCGCGAGGCCGGCCCCTTCTCCTCGACCATGGAAGTCCTGGAGACCGGCCTCCTCGACCGCTACGGCATCCGGCGCATCGGCATCGCCGGCCATCCCGAGGGCTCCCCCGACTTCTCCCTCGCCACCGCCGAGGCCGCGCTGCGGCTCAAGCAGGCCTTCGGCGAGCGGACGGGCGCGTCCATGCGCATCGTCACGCAGTTCGGCTTCGATGCCGACAGTGTTCTCGGCTGGGTCCGCGCGCTCGCCGCCTCGGGCGTCGACATGCCCGTCCATCTCGGCGTCGCCGGCCCCGCCAAGATCACGACGCTCCTGCGCTATGCCGCGCTCTGCGGCGTCGGCAACTCCGTCTCCTTCCTCAAGCGCCAAGCCTTCGCCCTCACCACCATCGCGACGACCCATTCGCCCGAGGCCGTCGTCAGCCCGATCGAGGCGCATTGGCGCGCCGATGCCGAGACGCGCCTCGCCGGCATCCACATCTTTCCGTTCGGCGGGCTCAAGAAGTCGGCGGAATGGCTTTACGAGCGGGGCTCCTGGGATATAAACACATCCTTATATCCTTCTGCGTCTGCTTCGGTCGGCGGCGCGCTCCGCGCCTGACCCGACCGCCGGCGGCCCGGTTCCCACTCTCGGAGACACCCAGCCCATGACCCGCACCGTCGTCGCCTCCGCCCGCCGCGAGATCGTGATCGGCTTCGACGAGCCGTTCTGCGTCATCGGCGAGCGCATCAACCCGACGGGGCGCAAGAAGCTCGCCGCCGAGATGGTCGCCGGCGACTTCTCCACCGTCGAGAAGGACGTGCTGGAGCAGGTCGCGGCCGGCGCCACCATGCTGGACGTCAATGCCGGCGTCACCGCCGTCGACCCGAACCTCTCCGAGCCGCCGCTCCTCGTGAGAACCATCGAGCTCGTCCAGAGCCTCACCGACCTGCCGATCTCGATCGACTCCTCCGTCACCTCGGCGATCATCGCCGCGCTCGAGGTCGCCAAGGGCCGGCCGCTGGTGAACTCGGTCACGGGCGAGCTTGAGAAGCTCGAAGCGATCCTGCCGATCGTGAAGAAGTACAACGTGCCCGTCGTCGCGATCTCCAACGACGAGACCGGCATTTCCGAGGATCCGGACGTGCGCTTCGCCGTCGCCAAGAAGATCGTCGAGCACGCCGCCGACTACGGCATCAAGCCGCACGACATCGTGGTCGACCCGCTGGTCATGCCGATCGGCGCCATGGGCACGGCCGGCCGGCAGGTCTTCACCCTGGTGCGGCGCCTGCGCGAGGAGCTCGGCGTCAACACGACCTGCGGCGCTTCCAACATCTCCTTCGGCCTGCCCCACCGCCACGGCATCAACGCCGCCTTCCTGCCCATGGCCATCGCCAGCGGCATGACCAGCGCAATCATGAATCCCTGCCGCTCGCAGGAGATGGAGGCCGTGCGCGGCGCCAACGTCCTGATGGGCAACGACCCCTCCTGCATGACCTGGATCCGCTCCTATCGCGACGCCGCGCCGACGGCCGGCGGCCACACGCCGGCGGCGCCGGTCGACGCCGGCGCTGCTTCGGGCGGGCGTCGCCGTGGCGGGCGCGAGGGGCGGCGCGGCACGGCCTGACCGAAACGTAAGCTGCTGCCCTTCGCAAAGACGCCCTGCGGCGCCATATTCGCGTCGCGCGTGATGTCGGGCCGTTTCGGCCCGTCCGACCACGCCGAGCCCGGAGCCGCAGGCATGAACTGGACCGACGCGCCCAAGAGCACCGCCGAACTCACCACGCTGATGATGGTCTCGCCCTTCGTCATCGGCACCCGCATGACGCAGATGTGGCTGAGCGCGGCGTCTCCCACGCCGGCCGACAAGGCGGAGGCCTCGCTCATGGTGGCGGAGAAGATCCAGGCCGTCGGCGAAAGCATCGTCGCGATGAACATGGCGACGATGAAGGCCGTCGGCGACGCGACCATCGCCGCCATGAGCGGTCGCGCCCGCCACGTCAACGATGCCGACGCGATCCTGTCCGCCGGCCTCCAGGTCTATTCCAAGAAGGTCCGCGCCAACCGCAAGCGGCTCTCGCGCTAGCAACGTCCCGCGCGGCAGCCGCCGATCCCTCACCGCCCTCGAACGGCTGCCGCATGTCCGAAACGCATCCTCTCGTCCTTTTCATGCCCTCCGGCCGGCGCGGCCGCTTCGCCAAGGGGACCCCGCTCATCGAGGCGGCCCGCTCGCTCGGCGTCCACGTCGAGAGCGTCTGCGGCGGCCGGGGCATCTGCGGGCGCTGCCAGGTCGAGGTCGCCGAGGGCGTCTTCGCCAAGCACGGCATCACCTCGGCGGCCGACCACCTGTCCGAGTGGTCGGCCAAGGAGGAGCGCTACGCCGAGAAGCGCGGGCTGAAGCCCGGCCGCCGCCTGTCCTGCTCGGCGAGCGTGGAGGGCGACCTCGTCGTCGACCTGCCCTCCGACATGGCGATCAACGGCGCCGTCGTGCGCAAGGCCGTCGACACGCGCGAGATCCCGCGCGATCCGGCGATCCGCCTCCTCTACGTCGAGGTGTCCCAGCCCGACATGCACGCGCCGCTCGGCGACCTCGACCGCGTGTTCGAGGCGCTTCAGCGCGACTGGCGCCTGCCGCGGCCGACGATCGAGCCCTCGCTCCTGCCCAAGGTCCAGGCGATCCTGCGCGCGGGCAACTGGAGCGTCACGGCCGTCGTCGCGCACGACCGCGAGGCCGACCGCCCGCACCTCGTCGCGCTCTATCCCGGCCTCAAGAACGAGGCCTACGGCATCGCGGTCGATATCGGCTCGACCACCATCGCCCTCCACCTGTCCTCGCTCCTGTCGGGCGCGACGATCGCCTCGGCCGGCACGCCCAACCCGCAGATCCGCTTCGGCGAGGATCTGATGAGCCGCGTCTCCTACGTGATGATGAACCCCGAAGGCCGGCCGCAGATGACCGCGGCCGTGCGCGGGGCGATCCGCGAGCTGACGACGCGCGTCTGCACCGAAGCCAACGTGTCGCCGGGCGACGTCTTCGACGCCGTCTTCGTCGGCAACCCGGTGATGCATCATCTCTTCCTCGGCATCGATCCGACCGAGCTCGGCCAAGCGCCCTTCGCCCTCGCCGCCTCCGGCGCGATCGAGATGCCGGCGGCGGCGCTGGAGCTCGGCCTCCATCCGCATGCGCGCGCCTACGTCCTGCCCTGCATCGCCGGCCATGTCGGCGCGGACGCCGCGGCCGCGACGCTCTCCGAAGGGCCGCACCGCCAGGACGAGACGATGCTGCTCGTCGACGTCGGCACCAATGCCGAGATCGTGCTCGGCTCGTCGCGGCGCCTCGTCGCCGCCTCATCCCCGACCGGCCCCGCCTTCGAGGGCGCCGAGATCTCCTCCGGCCAGCGCGCCGCCCCCGGCGCCATCGAGCGCGTGCGCATCGATCCCGAAACGCTGGAGCCGCGCTTCAAGGTCATCGGCGTCGAGCCCTGGTCGAACGAGCCGGACTTCGCGGAAGGCGCCGCGCGCTTCGGCGTCACCGGCATCTGCGGTTCGGGCATCATCGAGGTCGTCGCCGAGATGTTCCTCGCCGGGATCATCTCCGAGGACGGCGTGATCGACGGGCGTCTCGCCGCCCGCAGCCCCCGCATCGTCGAGGAAGGCCGCACCTTCGCCTACGTCCTCCACGAAACGCCGGACCGCTCGATCCGCATCCTGCAGACCGACGTCCGCGCCATCCAGCTCGCCAAGGCCGCGCTTTATGCCGGCATCAAGCTCCTGGTCGACCGGCTCTCGGCCGAGGAAGGCCGTCCGGTCGCGATCGACCGCATCGCGCTCGCCGGGGCCTTCGGTTCCTTTATCGAGCCGCGCTACGCCATGGTGCTCGGCCTCGTGCCGGATTGCGCGCTGGAGCGCTGCGGCTCGGTCGGCAACGCCGCGGGCGCCGGCGCCCGCATGGCGCTTCTCAATCGCGAGTTCCGGCGCGAGATCGAGGACGTCGTCACCCGCATCGAAAAGGTGGAGACGGCGCTGGAGCCGGCCTTCCAGGGTCACTTCGTCGCCGCCATGGCCTTCCCCAACAAGCGCGACAGCTATCCCGAACTGGTCAAGGTCCAGCCTCTGCCCAATCGCGACGCGGCCGGCAATCCGACCCTGTCGGGCGGCGAGGCCGGCTCGGGCAGCTCGGACGAGGGCGGACCCGCGCGACGCCGCGGCGGGCGCGCCGGACGGCGGTGACGCCGGCGCAATCAAAACGGTTGGAACAACTCCAGTCTTCTTGAATGTGCCTCTATTTGCGTCCAACACTCGCGCCTGCGAAATCCGGAGGCAGTGCGGTGGTTGTTGCGGCGATCAAGGGTTCGGCGGAAACCTTCGGCACGGTGCCCGATCGCGGCGCACCGGCGCCCGGTCCCCGCCGCACCATCGTCTTCTTCCTCGTCCCGAACTTTTCGATGATCGCCTTCGCGACGGCGATCGAGCCATTGCGGATCGCCAACCGCGTTGCCAGCCGCGAGACCTACCGCTGGCGCTTGGCTTCCGCCGACGGCCAGCCCGTGCGCGCCTCCAACGGCGTCCTCTGCGCCGTCGACACCTCCATCGAGGCCGAGCGCAAGGCGCTCGGCGGCGAGAACCGGCCGTCCATGGTCTTCGCCTGCTCGGGCATCCGCGTCGAGGACTTCAACGACAAGGTCGCCCTCGCCTATCTGCGCGAGGCGCACCAGCGCGGCGTGTCCGTCGGCGGCCTCTGCACCGGCGCGCATCTCCTCGCCCGCGCCGGGCTCCTGGCGGGCAAGCGCTGCGCCATCCATTGGGAGAACCTGCCGGGCTTCGCCGAGGCGTTCCCGCGCGCCGACGTCTATGCCGACCTCTTCGAGATCGACGGCAACATCTACACCTGCGCCGGCGGCACGGCCTCGCTCGACATGATGCTCGCCCTCATCCGCGACGACCAGGGCGAGGACATCGTCAACCGCGTCTGCGAGCAGGCCCTCACCGACCGCGTCCGCGGGCCCCAGGATCGTCAGCGCCTTCCGCTGCGCGCCCGGCTCGGCGTCCAGGACGCCAAGGTGCTGCGGGCGATCGAGGTCATGGAAGCCAATCTCTCCGACCCGCTCTCGCTGGTCGAGGTGGCGACGCTCGTCGGCCTGTCGCGGCGCCAGGTGGAGCGCCTCTTCGAGCGCGAGATGGGCCGCTCGCCCGCCCGCTACTACCTTGAGATCCGCCTCGACCGGGCGCGCCACCTCCTCCTCCAGTCGCAGCTCCCGATCATCGAGATCGCCGTCGCCTGCGGCTTCGTCTCCGCCTCGCACTTCTCCAAGTGCTACCGCGAGCTCTACGGCCGCTCACCGCTCCAGGAGCGCGCCAACCGCCACAGCGAGGCCGTCGGCGCCATGGCCGCGTCCGCGATGGCGGGGTGAGACACGGAACCCGCTCCCTTCTCCCCCTGGCGGGAGAAGGGAGCGGGATGAGGGGCCCGAAGGGCGGGCGAGCCACGCGTCGCGCCCGTCCTTGCGGCCCCCATCTCCGACAACCGATCGAGATGAAAGCGCCCTTCCTCGAACGGCGGGGCGGCACCGGAGCCTACTGAACGCCGTCCATCCAGAACCGCTGACGGTCCTGCCACATGCTCTCGCCGACCATGCAGTCAGTCGGCTCTTCGTTCTGGATGCGGATCACGACGTCGTCCCCGCCGGCATCGCGACGCATGTTCGGCCACGACCCCGCCAGCTCCAGGACGAGCTTGCGCCGGACGGCCAGCGGAAACTGGTCCCAGCTCGTCACGGGAATGGAAAAGGCGCCGGGCCCACCGATGACGCAGTCGGCGTAGTATTCGTCGAGGTTCGAGATCGAGCCCCAGTTCGATCCCATGGCCGTGTCCGTCGTCATCAGCGGCAGGCCGTTGATGGTGATGCCGCGCTCGGTCGCGTCGTCGCGCGACTGTGTCACGAGCGGCCCCTGGTTGTTCGGCCCGTCGCCGGAAATGTCGATCACGCGGCGCTGCCCCGCATAGCCGTTGTTGTCGAAGAGCGGCGCCGAGAAGTCGATGGCCGAGGCGATGGAGGTCCGCCGCGCGCGGATCGGCGTCGTCTTGCCCAGGGCGTAGGCGAAGGACTCGGCGCTTTCCTTCGAGTCGATCAGCGTCCAGGGCACGACGATCGACTGGGAGAAGGCACCCGCCCATTCGATGTAGGTCACGGCCACCCGGCCGTGATTGCCCTCGGTGATAGCCCGCTGCACCTCCTCGCTGCGGAAGGCTGCGGCATAGCCCTCGCGCTGGATCGCCTGCTCCGACAGGTCCATCGACCAGGACACGTCGACGGCGAGAACCAGCTCGACGTCGACGGGGTCGCCCGTTTCCGCCGCTCTCGCGGCTCCGAGGTCACCCAGCCCGCGCGGCGCCTGCGCCACGGCCGGTCCGGAAGCGAGGATCGCGCTGAACAGCGCGGCGGAAAGGAGGGGTCGCGGGCGCATGAAAGGAGCGTCGCCGCAGGGCGTGCGGCGCGCAATTCACGGTTCCGTCATCGACGCCCGCGGAGCCCCCGTATCCGCGGCGTTCAGCCGCGCAGGCGCGCGTTCTCCGGATCGAACGGGCTCTCGCCGATCACGGTCGCGTCGAACAGATCCCCGAGGATCCGGATGCGCAGCCTCGTGCCTTCCTCGGCGAGCGCCGGCTCGAGCATGGCGAGCGCCAGGCTCTTTCCGACGCGCCAGCCGTAGCCGCCCTGCGTCGCGCGGCCGACGAGGCGGCCGGACGCGTCGTAGATCGGCTCGGAGCCGCGCGCGTCGCGGTCCGTGGTCCCGTGCACCTCCAGCGTCGCGAAGCGCTGCTTGAGCCCCGCCTCGCGGGCCCGAACCACCGCGTCGCGGCCGATGAAGGCGCCCTTGTTCGGCTGCACGAAGCGGTCGAGGCCGGAGGCGAAGGCGTTGTACTCGATCGACAGCTCGCGGCCCATCTGCCGATAGCTCTTCTCCAGA
>CANJKV010000182.1 GCA_947474855.1 Aurantimonadaceae bacterium
TCCTCCTCCATCGGCTCCGGATCGCCGACGATCTCGCGCCACGCCTCGTCGACGTAGACGTGGCAGGTCGCGCAGGCGCAGGCCCCGCCGCATTCGGCGTCGATGCCCGGCACGTCGTTGCGGATGGCGTTCTCCATCGCGGTCGAGCCGTTGGGCGCGTCGATGTCGAAGCGGGTCCCGTCGAAGGCGATGAAGGTCAGTTTCGTCATGTATCGGGCCTGTCGGGGTCGGCCGACCCCACGTCGGCCAAGTCCTGATGGGTTATGGCGCGCCGCCAGCCGCGTCAACCGCGGACGGCGTCGCACGTGGCCGCGCGCAGAGCGCTGGCCAGCGCCGCCGCCTCGCCGAGGAGCCGGGCGACCGCCGCCGCACCGTCGGCGGATCGGTCGAGAACGGCGACCGCGCGCGCCGCGGCCTCCAGTCGCCGGGCACCGAGATTGGCGGCGGCGCCCGCGAGGCGGTGGCCGAGCGCGGCGCGCCCCTCCGCACCGACCCGGTCGATCTCGCCGGGAAGCGCCTCGACCTGCGCCAGCAGCATAAGAAGAAGCTCGTCCGAAAGCGCCTCGTCACCCATCGTCTGGGCGCGCAGATGGTCCCGGTCGATCAGACCGGCGTGCTGCGGATCGGGACGGGGCGCCTCCTCCGACATTTTCCTCAAACCTGTTGGAACACGCGTCCATCGCTCGGAATGGTTACCCCGGGCGCTCGCCGTTTGTCAGCTTTTTCGCCGGCTCCTTGTCCGGCACGTTAACCTTCTGTTTAAACTTGTAAGGATTCGGGGCTTTAGCGGTTTCCTTCGAGGCCTTCGAAAACTACGGTATTGCAGCGGGGATTGTCTCGTCGCGCCTTCGTTCGGAGGCGTGACGGGGGTCGCCATGGCGCACCGGGTCGACGGGGAACCGGCAGGCTGCCCTGGCGTCTATGCGACCGTCCTCCATGTAACGAGTATCGAGGCGCGCGAAATGTCCAGAATCAAATCCCAGGACGCCCTATCCGACGACGCGATCAACGAACTGGAGGAGGCCCTGCGGCTGGACCTCGACAGTTCGGAAACGGCGCCGGCGGGCGATGCCGAGGACGCGCCAGGATTGGAGGGATCCTCCACGGGCCGGGTCGAGATCGAAACGCTGGATGCCAGCGAGATCGACATCCAGTTCGCCATGGATCGCTTCGATCGGACGCTCGAGGAAGCGACGGGCGCCTTCATGGCCGCCGACGACGCCGCAGAGCGCGACACCGCTGCGCTGACGCCCGCCGAGGCCGCCCTCGGCGTGACCGGCGCGGGCGCCGCCGCGCTCGCAGCCGGTGCCGCCGCACGCTCCGGTCCGGACGCCGCCGCTTCGGTTGAACCCGCCGCCTCGACCGTGCGCCCGGTCCTGCGGCCCGCCGCCGATGCCGCGATCGAGGCCGAAGCCCGCGTCGCCGAACCCGCTTTCGCGCCCCGGCCCACCGCCGCGCCCCAGGCCGAGCCGGAAGCGCCGAGCTTCAAGCAGGCGCCCGCCAACGACGAGCAGCGTCGCTTCTCGGTCATGGCGGAGGGGCTTCTGAGCCGCCGCGCGTCCAAGACGCCGCTCTGGATCGCTGCCGGCGCCTCGGCTCTGTGGCTTCTGGGTGTCGGCTTCGTCGGCATGTCCCTCGCCGACGACGGCGTCGCCGCGGCATCCGGCACCGGCGCGCAGCAGGCCGTCTTCTTCGGGCTGCTCGCCGCGGCGATCGTGCCCGTCCTTCTCATCTTCGCCTTCGCCGTGATGGTTCGCCGCTCGGCCGATCTGCGCCTGATGAGCCGGTCCATGGCCGAAGTGGCTTTGCGCCTCGTCGAGCCCGAGACCATCGCCACCGAGCGCGTCGCCGCCGTCGGCCACGCCATCCGCCGCGAACTCTCGGCCCTGTCGGAGGGCGTCGACAAGGCGCTCGGCCGCACCGCCGATCTCGAAGGCCGCGTCCAGTCGGAAGTGGCGGCGCTCGAGCGCTCCTATGCCGACAACGAGGTGAAGATCCGCCGGCTCGTCGAGGATCTCGGCGCCGAGCGCGAGTCGATGCTGCAGCACGCCGAGCGTCTGCGCTCCTCCGTGACCGGCTCCCACCAGCGCCTCGCCGAAGACGTCGACAGCGCCTCCGAGCAGATCCTCCAGCGCATCGAGAGCGCGTCGGATCGCTTCACCCATCTCCTGAACGAGCGCGGAACCAGCCTCGCGCAGGACTACCAGGCCCGCCAGACCGAGCTTCTCACCCTCTTCGCCGAGCGCAGCCGCTCGATCGACGAGGATCTCGCCCGCTACGGCGACGGCCTCGTGTCGCGCCTCGAACAGACCGCCGAGACCGCGACGAGCCTCCTGCGCGACCGTTCGGAGAACCTCGCGCGGCTCTTCGAAGAGCGCTCGACCGAGTTCGACAACCGCGCGGCCGCCGCCCACGCCCGCTTCGCGGCCCTCGGCGACGAGATCGGCCAGCGCATCGAGACGTCCGGCAATGCCGTGGTCGGTCTTCTGGAATCGCGCGGCGGCAGCGTCGCCCGCGAGGGCGAGACCTTCCTGTCGCGCATCGTCGAGGTCCTGGACGAGCGCGACCGCGCCTTCCAGGCCCGCAGCTCGGCCTTCGAAGAGCGCAACGCCGCCTTCCTGCAGCGCCTCGCCGAGATGCTCGACGCACGCGCCGGCGAGATCGACACCCGCACCGGCTCCTTCGTCGACACGCTGGAGCAGGCGATCGGGGAGCGCTCGAACCGCGTCAGCCTCCTCCTGTCCGACGCCAACAGCCGCACCCTCGGCGATCTCGACCAGCGCCTCGATCGCCTCGATGCCGCGCTCGGCACCCGCGGCACACAGCTTGTCGAGACGATCGAAGCGCGCGCCGCCGCGATCCAGGCCTCCAGCGAGCGCATCGACGCCGCCCTCCAGGAGCGCACTGCGACCTTCGCCGATGCCCTGGCCGAGCGCGCTCGCGAGATCAGCGCCGCCTTCGCCCGCGGCGAGGCCGAGCTGACCAGCGCCTCCCAGGACGCGGTCGCCCGCGCCGGCACGACGCTCGACGAGCGCGCCGCTTCGCTGCGCGAGATCATGGACGAGCGCCTCGCCCGCCTCGCCGTACTCGCCGAAGCGCGCACCGCCGAGATCGGCACCGCCTTCGACGCCCGCCTCGGCAACTTCGACGCGGCGACCGCCGAGCGCCTCGACGCGCTCCAGGCGAGCGCCCAGCGGATCGACGCGGCTCTCGCCGGCGTCGCCTCGGCCGTCGACCAGACGCTGGCGACCCGCCGCGCCGAGATCGAGGCTGCCATCGAGCGGGGCGCCAGCAGCCTCGCCGGCGCGCTCGACAACCGCGTCGCCGCCTTCGAGAGCCTCATCGGCAACCGCGTCGAAGAGCTGGAGGCGAGCCTCGCCTTCGCCCACACCAGCCTGTCGGGCGGCCTCGACGAATCCTCGCGCGCCCTCGCGGCCTCGCTCGAAAAGGCGTTGTCCGACGTTCGCGACCTCCTCGACGGCGCCCGCTCCGGCCTGTCCTCCAACATGGAAGCCGGGTCCCAGACGCTCGCCGCCCTACTCGACGAGCGCCGCGCCGCCATCGAGGGCGTGGTCGAGACCGGCAACGACAACCTCGCCAACAGCATCGACAAGCGCATCGACGTCGTCGCGCACATGCTCTCGGATCGCGGCGCGATCATCCAGCGGGCCATCGAGCAGAGCTCGATCCGCCTCGTCGGAGAGTTCGACGAGCAGGCCCGCCGCGTCGTCGACGAACTCGCGGCGCGCCAGGACACGCTGCGCGGCACGATCAACGCCGACATCGAGATGCGGGCCGGGAAGCTCGTCGCCGACATGGGCGAGCGCGGCCGGCAGATCTCGGCCGATCTGGCGACCAACGCCGACGAGGTCGCCTCGACCCTGAGCAGCGCCGTCGAGGCGTTGAACAGCACCGTTTCGGCGCGCGCCCTGGAGATCCGCCAGCTCGCCGACAGCATCGGCACGACGCTGGCGGCCGGCGTGGACGAGCGCCTCGCCGTCATGCGCGCGGCCATCGACGACGCCCGCACCGACCTTCTTCTCGACATCGACACGCGCGTCGCGCAGCTCGGCAGCGACCTGTCGCAGCGCATCGAGGAAAGCCGTGGCCTCGGCGAAACGCAGGCTCAAGCGATCCTCGCGGCAGCCGAGGAAGCGCGCAGCCTCCTCGTCCAGGGCGTCGGCACCAACGTGTCGAGCCTGTCGACGCTGCTCGACCAGACCCGCACCGGGCTCCTGTCGGGCCTCGAAGAGCGGACCGCGCGCCTGCGCGCGGTGGTCGAGGAAGCGCGCGGCGGCGTCCTGGAAGGTCTCGACGAGCGGGCGCGCCAGCTCTCGCTCGACCTTACCGACGTGGTGGAGCGCGCCGAGCGCGTCCTGTCCGAGCGCGCGGATGCAATGACCAAGGCGGGCGATCAGGTCCGCGGCCTTCTGGAGAACGGCCTCGGCGAGCGCGAGGAGGCGATCCGCAAGGTCGTCGACTCCGCGGCGGCCGGCCTCTTCGACGGCCTGGACGAGCGTGCCCGGCGTCTGGCCGGCGAGCTGGAGGCAGGAGCCGAGCGCGTCGCCCGGCAGTCGGAAGCCCACGCCGCCAGCCTCGTTTCGGCGAGCGAGCGGCTCGAAGGCCTCCTCGACGGCGGCCTCTCCGACCGGACGCGCGATCTCCACGGTGCGCTCGACGCGCTGCGCGTCGATCTTCTGGGCGGCCTCGACGAGCGCACGGCCTCGCTAACCTCGGACTTCACCGAGCGCACCCTGCGCCTTGGGGAAGGGCTCGACGCCCGCACGGCGGCCCTGCGCGGCCTCGTCGACGATATCCGCGCGGCAGTGACGGAGGGCCTCGACGAGCGCCTGACGGCCCTGCGCGGCACGCTGGAAAACGTCCAGGCTCCCGTCCTCGACGATCTCGACGAGCGCCTGTCGCGTGTTTCGACCGAGATCGAGGCCGGCCGCGCCTCCATCCTGTCCGGCGTCGAGGAGCGTCTGTCGACCCTCTCCGATGCCCTTCTCGAAGCCGACCTGCGCTGGCAGTCGGTGTTCGACGAGCGTCGCGCCACGCTCGCTGCGACGATCGAGGACGCGTCGCGCACCGCCGCAGCGACTCTCGGAGACCGCGCCGACGACGTGCGGCGCGCCATCGAGCAGAGCGTCGGCGACGTCACTCAGTCGCTCGAGATCCGCAAGGACGATCTCATCGCGGCGCTGGACACGAACGCCTCGGCCATCACCGGCGCCTTCGATCAGCGCAGCGAAGCACTGACCGGCGCGCTGGAGCGCGGCCTCGGCAACGTCGAGCGCACCCTCAACGGGCGCGCCACCGCTCTCGCCGAGACGCTGCGGACGACCATCGCGGAAACCGGGGCAGCGCTCGCCGCCGAGACGGACCGTGCCCGCACCTCCCTGGAATCCGAGGGCGAGCGCATCGCGGCCTCGCTGCGCGGCGTCGACGGCACCATCCTGGCCTCCAGCGAGGAAGCGCGCGAGCGCATCACCGCGGAGGCCGACCGCCTCGCCGATCGCCTGGCGGCCATCGCCAGCGAGTTCTCGGCCAAGGCGGAAACGATCCGCACCGACCTCTCCGGAGAGACGCGGACGATCGCGGACGAGGTCACGACCGCCGTCGGCGCGCTGCGCGAGCTGTCGCAGGACACCCGCGCCAAGCTCGCCGACGAGTCGCGCGCCCTCACCGCCACGATCGCCGATGCCATCGCCGGCATGCGGACGGAAGCCGAGGCGGCGCATGGACGGATCAGCGGCGAAGGCGAGTCCTTCGTCATGCGCGTCGCCGACGCGTCGAACCTCATGCGCCTGCAGATCGCGGAAGGCCGCGACGGTCTCGCCCAGGCCGCCGGCGACCTGACCGGCGACCTGACCGCGCTGGTCGAGCGGCTGCGGACCGAGACGGCCGAGGCCCGCCAGGGTCTCGGCGCGGAGAACCTCGGGCTTCGCGACGACATCGTCGCGGCGACCGAGGATCTGCGCCGCGAGATCGGCGCCGCCCGCGGCCGCCTCGCCGACATGGCGACCGGCTTCGTCCAGCCGCTGGACGCGGTGGGCGAGCGCCTGCGCAGCGAGCTCGAAGCCATGCGCGACGAGTTCGTCGGCCAGACCGAAAGCTTCGCCGTCAACTTGTCGGAGGCCGCCGAGGCCCTGCGTCAGGCGAGCGAGGCCGCGCGCGACCAGATGTCTGGCGACGCGACCGGCATCATCGAGCGCCTCGAAGGCGCCGTGCTGACGCTGAGCGCCCGCACCGAAGAAGCCCGCGGTGCCCTGGAGGCCAACACCGACGGCTTCGGCAAGCGCATCGCCGGCTTCTCCTTCCAGATCCGCGGCGAGACCGAGCGCGCCACCCGTGCGCTCGAATCCGGCGCGCAGCGCTTTTCCGAGGAACTCGCCGTCCTGTCGGCGCAGCTCGTCGAGCGGCTCGGCGACTCGGCCGGCGGCATGCGCGGCGACCTCGACGCGGCGACCCAGCTCATCCGCCAGGAGCTCGCCACGGCCTCGCAGTCCATGCGCGGCGAGCTGGTCGGAGTTGCCGAGCAGATCCGCGGCGACGTCGTCGGCGCCTCGAGCAACCTCCTGAAGGACGCTGAGGCCGCGCGCGAGACGATCCTCGGCCAGAGCGGCGACCTCGCCATGCAGCTCGCCGAGATGTCGGAGGCGATCCGCCAGCACACGGAGGAAGCGCGCCAGCTCATCGTCGAGAGCGCCGGAACCTTCGGCGAGGAGCTGAGCACCCGCGTCGACCAGACCGAGCGCTCCCTCGCCTCCCGCGCCCGCACGGTTGTCGACGAGATCGCCGAGCGCACGGACGCCCTCGTCCGGACGCTCGCCGAGCGAACGGCCGAGATCGGCCGCATCATCGAGAGCCAGTCGGACCCGATCGTCGAGCGGCTCAGCCGAAGCGGCATTGATGCGGCCGGCTCGATCACCGAGGCCTCGCGCTTCGCGGCCGAGCAACTGCGCCAGGAAAGCCAGATCCTCGTCTCCGCCCTGACCCAGCAGGCCGGCAACGCCGCCGCCTCGATCGACGCCCGCGTCGCCGAAACGACGGCCGCGCTGGAGCGGCAGACCAGCGAAACGGTCGCGGCCATCGAGCGCCAGACCATCCAGACCGTCGAGAGTCTGGAACGCCAGTCGAGCCAGACCGTCGAGACACTGGAGCGCCAGGCCGACCTGACGGTCGAGACGCTGGAGCGCCGGACGGCGGAAACGGTGGCGAGCCTCGGTTCGACCGCGTCGGCGATCCTCAGCGCGCTGGACGAGAAGTCGGCGGCCGCTCACAACGCCGTGGCGGAGATGCGCGAGCAGCTCTCGACGGACCTCGGCGGCCTCGTCGAGCGCTTGTCGCAGACCAACGGCTCGGTGCGCAGCCTCGTCGAGGAGGCGGCGGGCAACCTCGGTGCGATCGACGTCGCGCTGCGCGAGACCAGCGAGCGCTTCCGCGACGGCGCGCAGGAAGCGGCGAACTCGATCTCGCTGTCCTCGCGCCTCCTTGACGGCAACGTGGCGAAGCTCGACGAGCTGTCGGCCTCCGCCTTCGGCAAGGTCGCGCGGATCGGCGAGAGCTTCCGCGAGCATGGCGAACAACTGGGCGGCATCGCGCAGCTGCTGGAAGGCTCGCAGGCGAGCCTGGCCGCGACGCTCGAGGGCCGCGCGAGCGGTCTCGAGGAACTCTCCGGGGCGCTCGTGCGCCGCTCGGAAGAGATCGGCGAGCTGATGCGCGGCTTCGAGACCCTTGTCGACGGGCTCTTCGAGCGCGCCGACGAGCGCTCGCGCCTTCTCACCTCGCGCCTCTCCAGCGAGGTCACGCAGTCGGTCGGCGAGGCCACCCGCCAGATCGACACGGTCGAGGAGCGTTCGCGTCAGGCCGCCGAGGAGCTGCGCGGCACGATCCAGGGCATCGTCCAGGAAGCCACCGCACGCTTCTCTGAAGCCACCTCGGAGGTGCGTCGCACGGCCGAGGAGATCCGCGGCGAGCTGCAGTCCACGCGCGGCGAGATCAAGCGCGGCGTGATGGAGCTGCCTGAGGAGACCCGCGAGAGCGCCGAGGCCATGCGTCGCGCGGTCGCCGACCAGATCCGTGCCCTGCGCGACCTGTCGGAGATCGTCTCGCAATCCGGCCGCGCCTTCGACGTCTCGCCGCGGCGCGGCAGCGGCGGCGGCGCAGCGGCGGCGGCCGCGGCTGTCGCAGCGGCACCGGCACGTCCCGCCCCGAGCCGTCCGGCGCCCGCGCCGGCGCCGGTCGCCCGCGCCGAGGAGGTTCCTTCGGTCGCCCAGGCTGTCGAGGATCTCGACTTCGATCTCGGGCTCGGCTCGGCGCTCGACGAGGAGATCCGCGGCGTCCAGGCTCCGACGCCGGCGCCGACGAGCTTCGCCGGCGACCTGCGCGGATCGAGCTTCGAGGCGGCCCGCCCGGCCGCGGCCCCGGCTCCTGCGGCACAGGCGGCGCCGCTCCGCCCTGCGGCTCCTGCCGAGGACGAGAACCGCGGCGCAGCCCGCGCAGGTGCAGGCGGCTGGGTCTCCGATCTCCTGCGCCGTGCATCGCGCGAGGAGCAGGAGCAGGCGTCGCGCCCGGCGCAGCCGGCTGCGCCGGCCTCGCCGCGCGCCGAAGCCCCGGCCCCGCAGCGCTCGCCCGACCAGATGGTCGACAGCCTGAACTCGCTGTCGGTCGACATCGCCCGAGCGATCGACCATAACGTGTCGATGGAGCTGTGGGACCGCTATCGCCGCGGCGAGCGCAGCGTCTTCACGCGCCGCCTCTACACGATGCAGGGCCAGCAGACCTTCGACGAGATCCGTCGCAAGTATCAGCGCGACGGGGAGTTCCGGAACGCGGTCGACCGCTACATCGCGGACTTCGAGCGCCTGCTCGGCGACCTCGCCCGCAACGATCCGGACGGCGCCCTGTCGCGCCGCTACCTCTCGTCGGACACCGGCAAGGTCTATACGATGCTCGCCCACGCCTCCGGCCGTTTCGACGGCTGAGGCGGAGAGCGCCGGGCGCCCGGTTCAGGCCGGGCGCCGCACGAGGCCGACGAGCGGGCGAACATGAAAAAGGGCGGGACCTCGCGGTCCCGCCCTTTCTGCGTTCCCGCCCCGATGCGGCGGTCAGAACAGGGTCAGCGCCCAGGTCACGATGTCGGCCGACACGCGCTCGAAGGCCGCATCCAGCGCCGCGACGAAGTCGGCATTCGCGCGACCGCGCGCCGGCACGGTGGCGTCGAAGACGCGGGTGCGCACCACGGTCCCGTTGCGGTCGTTCAGCGCCTTCACCGAGATCTCGACCACGGCGCGCGGCGCGCCGGCGACCTGGATCTCGAACTTGCGGATCTCCATCACGAGCTGGAAGTCGATCGCGAGACCCTGCCCCGGAACGCCGACGGCTCCGATCCGCTGGGTGTTCTCGAAGGCCTGCAGCAGCCGCAGCTGAACCATGCGCGGCAGGCGGTCGCTCCACTGGCTGTCCGCCAGGAACTCGACGCTCTGCTCGGACGGCTTGACGACGATGTTCTGGCTATCGAGCGTCTTCAGGGCCGTCGGCTCCGGGATCAGCATCTGCGCGCGCGAGCGCCCGGGCACGGGCTGCGCGAGCGTCGGCGCGGAGATCTCGTAGGTATCCGGGGGCGCCGCGCTGAGGCAGGCCGAGAGGCTCAAGCCTGCGATCCCCAGAATCAGAACCCGTCCCAATCCGCGCATCACAGTCCCTTCGACCTTGGCGGGCGCATCCTGCGCGCCCAGATGTTTCACGACAGGTTCCGAGCCGGCCTCAGCGGCGCGTGCGTCCGTCATACTGCTTCACCTCCTCGCCGCCATAGATCAGCCGGCTCGGATCGGCCGAGAAGTCGCTGACGGCGCGGTCGATGCGGTTCACCGACTGCGTCACGTCGCGGACCAGCGTCTGCACTTCGCGAAGGCCCTGGCCGGAGAAGCGCTCGATGTTGGCGGCGATGGGGTCGAGATTGGCCTGGAAGTTCCGGGCCGTGTCGCGGATGGCGGCGAGCGTCTGCGAGATTTCGATGCCGAGGCCGCCCGATCCGGGCCCGCCCTCGAAGACCCGGCCGAGCGAGCTGACCACACCGTCGAGGCGTGCCGAGGCCGCGGCGACGCGCTGGCTGGTGAGCTGCGCGTTGGTGATGACGGAATTGATGTCCTCGCGCCGATTGCCGATGTCCCGCGCGACGGAGGCGATCTGGTCGGCCGCGACGGCGACGTTGTCGGTCGCCGCCGACACGTTGCCGATGGCCGCGTTCAGCCGCTCGGCGTCGAAGGCGACGAGGATGCGGTCGAAGGCCTGGCGCGTGCCGTCGAAGCCGGCGATCACCGTGTCCACCGTGCCGATGGTGCGGTTGACGCCGTCGATCACAGACTGGATCTCGCTCGTCTTAGCCGCGATCCCCGCGGTCAGCGTGTCGACGTTGCCGACGACGGCGTTGACGCGGTCGGCGTCGATGGCGGCGACGAGCCGGTTCGCCTCTTCGGCGGCGGAGTCGATGCGCCGGGCGGCGCTCGCCACGTCGCGGCTGATCGGACCGAAGTTCGACAGGGCCTCGTTGATCGAGTCGCGGTTGGCATCGACCCGCGCGACGAGGTTGGCGACGCTCTGGCTCGCGCCCGACACGTTCTCGATGGCCGAGGCGATCGCGCCGCTCTGGTCGTTGATGGTGCGGGCGATGCCCGAGATGTTCTCGACGGCGGCCGAGA
>CANJKV010000183.1 GCA_947474855.1 Aurantimonadaceae bacterium
GACCTGGAGAACGAGCAGTACGAGGCGATGCTGGCCGGGCAGAAGACCGCTCAGCAGGCGCTCGACGCCGCCGTCGAGGCCGGCAACGCGGCCATCGTCGAAGCGCAGTAAGGCGCCTCTCCGCATCCGGCGCCGGGCAGGGGACTCGCTTTCCGCCCGGCGCTTTCCTTCTCGGCCGCCGGGGTCGCGTCCCGGTCGTTAAGCGTCAGGTGCCCGTGCCAAAAGCCGCCTTTCCGAACAAGCTCCTGCCTTACCTTCTGCTCGCGCCCCAGGTGCTCGTCACCCTCGTCTTCTTCTACTGGCCGGCGAGCCAGGCGCTCTACCAGTCGGTGCTGAAGGAAGACGCCTTCGGGCTGAAGACGGAGTTCGTTGGGCTGGCGAACTTCTCGGCGATCCTGTCGAATCCCAACTATCTGAGCTCGCTCCAGACGACGCTGATCTTCAGCATCTCGACGGCGCTCCTCGCCATGGCCCCGGCGCTGCTCCTGGCGACGGCCGCGGAGAAGGTGGTGCGCGGCAAGGGCTTCTATCGCACGCTGATGATCTGGCCCTACGCGGTGGCGCCCGCCGTCGCTGGCCTCCTCTGGCTCTTCATGTTCAACCCGACCATGGGCACCTTCGCCTATATGCTGCGCGCGGCGGGCGTGCCCTGGGACCCGCTCCTGAACGGCGATCAGGCGATGCTCCTCGTCGTGGTCGCGGCGGCCTGGAAGCAGATCAGCTACAACTTCCTGTTCTTCGTGGCGGCGCTCCAGTCGATCCCGCGCTCGCTGGTCGAGGCCGCGGCCATCGACGGGGCCGGCTCCACCAAGCGCTTCTGGACCATCGTCTTCCCGCTGATCGCGCCGACGAGCTTCTTTCTCCTCGTCGTCAACACGGTCTACGCCTTCTTCGACACCTTCGGCATCATCGATGCCGTGACCGCGGGTGGGCCGGCGCGGGCGACCGAGACGCTGGTCTACAAGGTTTATATCGACGGCTTCGTGAACCTCGACCTCGGCGGATCGGCGGCGCAGTCGGTGATCCTCATGGCGATCGTCATCGCGCTGACAGCCATCCAGTTCCGGTACGTCGAGCGGAAGGTGCACTACGCATGATCGAGCGCGACCGCGGCGGGCGGTTCTTCGCCCATCTGTTGCTGATCGTCGGCGTCCTCATCGTCGCCTTTCCGATCTACTACACCTTCATCGCCTCGACGCAGACGATCCAGACCATCCTGCGCCCGCCGCTTCCGCTCACGCCCGGCGGCGAGTTCGCCGAGAACTACGGTCAGGCGCTCTTCGGCGGCGTCGGGCGGATCGGCGGCGTCGACGTCGGCACGCTGCTCTTCAACACCAGCGTGATGGCGCTCGGCATCGCACTGGGCAAGATCGCGATATCGCTGCTCTCGGCCTTCGCGATCGTGTTCTTCCGCTTTCCGTTCCGGATGTTCTTCTTCTGGATGATCTTCGTGACCCTGATGCTCCCCGTCGAGGTGCGCATCCTGCCGACCTACAAGGTGATGGTCGACCTCGGCCTCATCGACACCTATGCCGGGCTGATCCTGCCGCTCGTCGCCTCCGCGACGGCGACGCTCCTGTTCCGGCAGTTCTTCATGACGATCCCGTCCGAACTGGTGGAGGCGGCGCGCATCGACGGCGCCGGCCCAATGAAGTTCTTCCGCGACATCCTGATCCCGCTGTCGCGCACCAACATCGCCGCGCTCTTCGTCATCCTCTTCATCTATGGCTGGACGCAATATCTCTGGCCGCTGCTCGTCACCAACGACAACCGCATGAACACGATCGTCATCGCCCTGAAGAAGATGGTCTCCTTCGCCGATGCCGACACGCCCTGGAACCTCGTGATGGTGACGGCGATCCTCGCCATCGTGCCGCCGGTCCTCGTGGTGGTCCTCATGCAGCGCTGGTTCGTGCGCGGCCTCGTGGAATCGGAGAAGTAAGAGTGGCCGCAATCGAGCTCAGCGAAGTCCGCAAGGTTTATGCCGGCGGCGTCGAGGCGGTGAAGGGCGTGTCGCTGACGATCCCCGACGGCGCCTTCTGCGTTCTCGTCGGTCCGTCCGGCTGCGGCAAGTCCACGCTTCTGCGCATGGTGGCGGGCCTGGAAGGCATCTCCGGCGGCACGGTGCGGATCGGCGGGCGCGTCGTCAACGACCTGGAGCCGGCGAGCCGCGACATCGCCATGGTGTTCCAGAACTACGCGCTCTACCCCCACATGACGGTGCGCCAGAACCTCGAATACGGCTTGAAGAACCGCAAGACGCCGAAGGAGGAGATCGCCCGGCGTGTCGAGGAGGCCGCGCGCATCCTCGAGATCGGCCAGTATCTGGACCGCCGGCCGGGCCAGCTTTCGGGCGGCCAGCGCCAGCGCGTGGCGATGGGCCGCGCCATCGTGCGCGAGCCCGCGGCCTTCCTGTTCGACGAGCCGCTGTCGAACCTCGACGCGAAGCTGCGCGTCACGATGCGCGCCGAGATCCGCCGGCTGCAGCGACGCCTGAAGACGACGAGCCTCTACGTCACGCACGACCAGCTGGAGGCGATGACGCTCGCCGACCAGCTCGTGGTGCTGAACGCCGGCCGCATCGAGCAGGCGGGCTCGCCGATGGCGATCTACGAGAAGCCGGCGAGCCTCTTCGTCGCGACCTTCATCGGCTCGCCGGCGATGAACCTCGTGCCGCTCGACGGCCCCGGCGCCTCGCCGCTCGCCACCCTCGCCGGGCCGGGCAGGGGCAGGCAGGTGCTCGGTATTCGCCCGGAGCACATGCGCCTGCTCGATGGGGGCGCCGGCGTGCGGGCCGACGAGATCGTGCTCGACCTCGTCGTGTCGGGCGTCGAGGTGGTCGGTGCGGAGAGCTACGTGACGGGGCGCCTGGCGCACGGCGGGCCGGAACTGGCCGTGCGCGTGCCCGGCTACAGCCACCTGGAGCCGGGCGCGGCGGTCAAGGCGGCGGCGCCGCTGGGCGCCTTCCACCGCTTCGACGCGGAAAGCGGCCGGCGCCTCGAACTCGCCTGATCGGCGCGGCGAGGGCGCTCAGCCCTCGCCGACGGCCGCGCGGATGCGCTCGCGCGTCAGCGGCAGGTCGCGGATGCGCTGGCCCGTCGCGGCCATGATGGCGTTGGCGAGCGCCGCCCCGCCGGGACCCTGGCTGCACTCGCCGGCGCCCAGGAACGCCTCGCCCGGGCGCGGGATGATCTCGACGTCGATCGTGTCGGGCAGCGCGTCGAAGCGCAGGATCGGATAGGTCGACCAGTCGACCGAGGTGACGCGCGTCGGGTCGAAGGTCACGGCCTCGTAGAGCGTCCAGCTCGCCGATTGCAGGATGCCGCCCTGAACCTGGTTGGCGATGCCGTCGGGGTTCACGACCTCGCCGGCATCCACCGCCGTCGACGCCCGCACCATCCGCACGCGTCCGCTCGACGGCTCCACCTCCACCTCCATCGCGACCGCGCAGTAGGCGGCGAGGTTCTTGTAGCGGGCGAAGGCGAAGCCGACACCGTGGTGCTTGGGCAGGCTCATCTTCGGCCGCCAGCCGAAGCGGCGGGCGGCAAGATTCACGACGTCGCGGGCGCGCGGGTCCTGAAGGTGGCGCAGGCGGTACTCGACCGGGTCGGCATCGGCGGCGGCCGCCAGCTCGTCCATGAAGCACTCGATGGAAACGACGTTCATGTAGGCGCCGAGTCCGCGCAGCGCCGACACGCGCAGCGGCATGTCCGGCAGGAAGTGCCAGGTCACGTCGCGGCTCGGGAAGGCGTAGAGCGGGTTGGAGTTGCGGTCGCCGTTGCCCTCCTTGGTGATCTGTACCTTCGCGGGCTTGGGCGGAAACGGCGTGGCCAGGTGCTGGGCGGCGAGGAGCGCCGGCGCGCCGCCGGGGCGCGAATTGTGCGTGTTGCTCCAGACGCCGTAAGTCCAGTCCGTGACGTTCCCGTTCGCATCCAGGCCGGCGCGGACCTCCGTCACCATGCCCGGCGAGAACGGCTCCCAGGCATGCTCCTGCTCGCGCATCCACTGGACGCGCACGGGGCGCCTGGGCAGCGCCTGCGCGAGAAGCGCGGCGTCCGCCGCGACATCGTCGGCCGCGTTGTGGCCGTAGCAGCCGGAGCCCTCCTGATGGACGCAGCGCACCTCTTCGGGAGGCACGCGCAGCATCTCGGCGATGGCTTGGCGCAGGGGATAAACGCCCTGGCTGTGCGTCCAGACCGTCGTCGTGCCGTTTTCCAGGACGCCGATCGCGCAGGACGGTCCAATCGAGGCGTGGAGCTGGTAGGGGCGGGTGAAGCGCGCCTCGATGGTCTTCACCGAACCGGGCGCAGGCGTGCCCTCGCGCACGACCTCCGCGTCCTCGCGCGGCATCGCCATGAGGACGGCGGGCAGGTTCGTCGCGTCGGGCAGCGTTTGCCGCTCCTCCCAACGCGCGGCCGCCGAGAGCGCCCACATCGCCTTGATCGCCTGCCATTCCTTCTGGGCGACGAGACCGAGGAAGGACCCGTCGCGCACCACCTTCAGCACGCCGGGCATCGCCTCGACGCCGGCCGTGTCGACGGAAACGAGGCGGGCGCCCGGGCTCGGCGGGCGCACGATGCGGCCGTGGACCATGCCCTCGGGCCGCATGTCCTGGACGTAGGCCTCGCCGCCCGTCACTTTGCGCGGGATGTCGATGCGGGGACGCGGGCGGCCCATCTCGCGAAAGCTGTTCGGGTCCTTGAGGCGCGAATTGGGTTGCGCGCGGACCTCGATCAGCTCGGCGGAGACGAGTTCGCCATAGGTCGCGCGCTGCCCGTCGGGCGCGATCACGGCGCCGGCCTCGGCGCGCAGGTTCTCCACCGGCAAGGTCCAGCGACGCGCGGCCTCGCCGATCAGGATGTCGCGCACCTGCGCCGCCGCGTTGCGGATGGCGGTGCCGCTGTCCTGGACGGAATGACTGCCGGCGGTGAAGCCCTCGTTCGGGCTCGCGCTGGTATCGGGGCCGACGAGGCTCAGCGCCTCGAAGGGCGCCTCCAGCTCCTCGGCCGCGACCTGGAGGAGGGCGGTGCGGATGCCTTGGCCGAGCTCGGCCTTGCCGGTGAAGACGGTGACGCGACCGTCGGGCGCGATGCGGATCCAGGAATCGAGGTCGGGATTGGTCTTGAGGCTGCCCGGAAGATCGGGCGCGGGCTCGGGCACCGCCTGGAAGTTCTGCGTCTCGTCGCCGGGCGCCGTGACCGTCTGCGCGAGGCCGCGGCCCGAGAAGGACAAAACGAGGGCGCCGGTGCCGAACAGCACCGAGCGGCGGGAGAGGAGGAGGGGCGAATCGCGTCGCATCGTGTCAGCCCGCCCGTTGCGGCGCGTCGGCGGATGCCGCGCGGCCGCTGGTCTGCATCAGCTCGCCGGCGCGGCGGATCGCGGCCATGATGCGCATGTGGGTGCCGCAGCGGCAGAGGTTCGGCTCCATGTGGGCGCGAATCTCGCCGTCCGTCGCCGCCGGGTTGCGCCCGAGCAGCGCCTGCGCCCGCATCATCATGCCGGGGATGCAGTAGCCGCACTGCGCGGCCTGCTCCTCGATGAAGGCCTGCTGCATCGGGCCGGGCTGCTCGATCGTGCCGAGCCCCTCGACGGTCGTCACCTCCTTGTTCTCCAGGAGCAGGAGCGGTGTCACGCAGGACAGCACCGCTTCGCCGCCGACGATCACGGTGCAGGCGCCGCACTGACCGAGGCCGCAGCCGTATTTCGCGCCGTGCAGGTGGCACTCGTCGCGCAGGACATAAAGAAGCGGCGTGTCGGGTTCGGCCTCGATCTCGTGCCGGGTCCCGTTGACGGTGAGCGCTACCATGTCGTCTCCTGCTTCGACGGGTTGGCGGGAGCGGCCGAGCCGCTGTCCAGGGCGTAGACGCCGGCCTCGACCCCGGCTTCGCGCAACCGCGCGACGAGCGGCCCCGGATCCTCCCAGGGTGGCCTGTCGCTGAAGGTCGAGCGGAGATAGGCGAGGAGGTCGACGATCTGTCCGTCGTCGAGCGAGCCCGCGAAGCCCGGCATGATCGGCCCGCGCTCGCCCTCCGGCGCGGGCAGGCCGTTGAGGATCACGTTGATCGGGTTGGCCGGCGTCGGCCCGTACATGGCCGTCGAATGGTCGAGCCTCAGGCCGCCATAGGGCAGCGGCCGTCCCGCATCGTGGCAGGAGGAGCAGGCGGCGGCGTAGATCGCGGCGCCGCGTTGCGCGTCCGCAGGCAGGACGGGCGCCGTCTGGCTGCCGGCGCTCTGCACCTGAACGCCCGGCGGATGCGCCGTCTCGGCGGCCAGCAGCGCCTCGGCGCGCTGGCGCTTCTCAGGGGTCGGCTCACGCATTACGGAGGCGACGTAGGTGGCGATCGCGCGTGCCTCTGTGTCGGGCAGCACGCCGAGGTTCTGCGTCACCGGCGCCATCGGCCCGCGGGCGACGCCGTGGCGTGTCTCCCAGCCGGTGTGGAGATAGTGGGTGAGCGCGTCGACGTCCCACGGGATGGGCGCGGGGGAGTCCGCGTTCAGGGCGTAGGCGGTCCAACCCTCGGACTCCCCGCCGGCATAATGCGCGTCGGTGCGCACCGCGCCGAGGGCGTTGCGGGGGCTGTGGCAGGCACCGCAATGACCGAGACCCTCAGCGAGGTACGCGCCGCGGTTCCAGGTCTGGCTCTGCGCGGTGTCGGCCTCGTAGACGCCCTCGTCGAAGAACAGCAGCTTCCAGCCGGCCAGCACCATGCGCTGGTCGATCGGGAAGGGCAGCTCGTTCGCAGGCGTCTCGGCCCGGACCGGCTCGCGCGTCATGAGGTAGGCGTAGAGCGCCCGGTTGTCCTCGTCGGTGACGCGGGTGAAATGGTCGTAGGGAAAGGCGGGGTAGAGGTGGTTGCCCTCGCGGTCGACGCCCTCGCGCATCGATCGGACGAAGGCCTCCTCGCTCCAGCGGCCGATGCCGGTCTCCGGATCCGGGGTGATGTTGGTCGCGTAGATCGTGCCGAAGGGCGTGGGCAACGCCAGGCCGCCGGCGAAGACCTTGCCGCCCGGCGCCGTGTGGCAGACGTTGCAATTGCCGACCGCCGCGAGGTCGGCGCCGTGCTTCACCAGCGCGGGATCGAAGGCGGTTCGCTGCGGCGGGTCGATCGGGTCGATCTCGCTTTCCCAGGCATAGGCGACGAAGCCGCCGAGGCCGACGAGGCCCATGGCGACGACGATGATGAGAAACCGCGCGATCCGCATCCTGTCTCCGCTCTCCCCCGGACAGAGGCTGCCCGGGACCGGGAGCTAGCGGAGACGCGGCGGATCCCCAGCGATCAACGATGGAATTGTTTGTCTGGCTTGTGTTTACCCGCCGCCGATCAGGATGCCCGAGGCCAACACGAGGGCGCCGCCGACGATGACCTGCACCGTGGCGCGGCCGATGGGCGTCTCCATGAAGCGGTTCTGGATCCAGACGATGGCGACGAGTTCGAGAAGCACGACGGCGAAGGCGATGAGCGTCGCGGTCCAGAAGTCGGGAATGAGGTAGGGCAGCGCGTGGCCGAGGCCGCCGACCGTGGTCATGATGCCGGAGGCGAGGCCCCGCTTCACCGGTGAGCCGCGGCCGGACAGGACGCCGTCGTCGTGCGCGGCCTCGGTGAAGCCCATCGAGATGCCCGCGCCGACTGCCGCGGCGAGGCCGACGAGCAGCGTCGTATGCGGGTCGCGGGTGGCGAAGGCGGTGGCGAAGATCGGCGCGAGCGTGGAGACCGAGCCGTCCATGAGGCCCGCGAGGCCCGGCTGGATCAGCGTCAGGATGAGCTGACGCCGCGCCGTCTTGTCCTCCTCGCCGCGGACTTCGGGCGTCAGCAGCTTGTCCTCCAGGACGTCCGCCTTGCCCTTGTGGCCGCGCTCGGCCTCGGCGAGGTCCCCGAGGAGGCGGCGCGTCGAGGCGTCGCTCGTGCGCTGCGCGGCCGCCTCGTAGAAGCGGGCGGCGGCGTCCTCCATCCGGTCGGCCTCGGCGCGGATGTCGTCGAGCGGCAGGTTGGCGAGCAGCCAGGTCGGCCGGCGCGCGACGTAGTCGGCGACGTGCTCGCGCCGGATCAGGGGAATTGTCGGGCCGAAGCGGCGCTCGTGCTCGGCGATGAGCGCGCGGCGGTGACCGTCCTCCTCGTGGCTCATTTCGCGGAATACCGCCGCGAGGGCGGGGAAGTCCGTCTCCAGCCGCTCGGCATAGCCGGCATAGATGCGCGCATCGTCCTCTTCGGCGGAAATGGCGAGCGCCAGGATCTCGCGCTCCGACAGGTCGGAAAAGCGCTTGCGCCCGTGGGCGAACCTCAGCATGGGAATCTCTTTAGAATAATTCTAATCTGCAACTGAGATAGCACTGCGCCCGCACCGCGGCAACGGTGGCGCGGATGCGGATCAGCCGCCGAGAAAGCCCTTGAAGCGGAGCCAGAGATAGATGGACGCCGCCGAGCCCGCGACGGCGAGCCCGGCGAAGAGGGTGCCGTGGTCGGAATGGCTCCACAGCATGTCGCCGGTGTTCATGCCGAAGAAGCCGGTGACGAGGGTCGCGGGGAGGAGGAGGGCCGACAGAATCGACAGGACGTAGAGGTTCCGGTTCGTGCGCTGCGTCATCTGGAGGTCGATCTCCTCGCGCAGGAGCCGGATATCGGCCTGCGCCGCCGCGACGTCGCCGTGCAGCGCCGCGACGCGCTGGTTCAGCTTCTCGACGCTCGGCAGAAGCGCTTCAGGCAGGTCCTCGTCCTCTTCGAGGCGCTGGAGGACGGCGCGGATGCCGGAGAGCTGCCGGTTCAGCCGCACCGCTTCGCGGCGGAGCGAGGACAGCTCCTGCGGATCGGGCTCCCACCCGTCGTTGAGCAGCCGGTCCTCGCTCGCCTGGACGGCGCGGGCGAGCGTCGTCGCGCGGCGGGCCGCGACCTGGATGATCGCCGACACCACGAGATCGAAGGACTGCGCCGGCGTCACCGGGCAGACGCCGGCCTCGACCTTGCGCCGGACGACGTCGGCGGCCGCCAGCGGATGGTGGCGGGCGCTGAGCATCGCCTGGGGTCCCAGCGCGATATGGAGCGCGCCGGTGCGCGTCGTTTCCTCCGAGCCGAAGTCGACCTCGAAATCGTGGAGGACGCAGGCGACGAAGCCGTTCTCCACGAGCGCGCGCTGGTGCGTCTCGGGCGAGAGCAGGAGCTCGCGCACCCCGTCCGGCAGGGCTGACTGCTCCTCGATCCAGCGCCGGCTCGCCTGGTTGGCGCTGTTGATATGCAGCCAGCGGAAGTGCCCGTCCCGCGCCGCGTCGCTCGGCGGCACGACGAGGTCGTCCGGCGCGGTCGCCCACACGCGGCCCTCGCCGAAGTCGAAGCCCCAGACGAGCCCTGCCAGCAGCGCCGGCCTTTCGGGCGTTCCGGCAGGGCGCGGCGGGCGTTCGGTGAGAGCGGAATGGGGCATGGAACTCGCGCGTGGAGGAACGACGGGCCGGCAACGAAGCGCATCCTGCGCCGAGCCTTCGCTGCGGGAAAGCGCCCGAGCGGCTCCTCAGTAGCGGTTGGGAACGATGATCTCCGGCGGCACGGGATGGCGCACGTAGTCGGCATGGCGCTCGCGCGGCGGCAGCGTGACGGCAGGCTTCACGACCTCGCCGAAGGGCACCTGTTCCAGGAGGTGGCGGATGCAGTTGAGCCGCGCGCGCTTCTTGTCCACGGCCTCCACCACCCACCAGGGCGCCTCGGGGATGTGGGTGCGCTCCAGCATGACCTCCTTGGCGCGGGTGTAGTCCTCCCAGCGCCGCCGGCTCTCGACGTCCATGGGCGAGAGCTTCCACTGCTTCAGGGGATCGTGGATCCGCATCTGAAAGCGGAATTCCTGCTCCTCGTCGGTGATCGAGAACCAGTACTTCACCAGGACGATCCCCGAGCGCACCAGCATGCGCTCGAAGTCCGGCACGGAGCGGAAGAACTCCTCGACCTCCGCCTCCGTGCAGAAGCCCATGACGCGTTCGACGCCGGCGCGGTTGTACCAGGAGCGGTCGAAGAGCACGACCTCGCCGCCGGCCGGCAGGTGCGGCACGTAGCGCTGGAAATACCATTGCGAGCGCTCGCGCTCGGACGGCGCGGGGAGAGCCACGACGCGGCAGACGCGCGGGTTGAGGCGCTGTGTTATGCGCTTGATGGCACCGCCCTTGCCGGCGGAATCGCGGCCTTCGAAGAGCACCACGACCTTCAGCTTGTGCGCCTGGACCCAGTCCTGCAGCTTCACCAGCTCGTGCTGCAGGCGAAACAGCTCCTTGAAGTAGAGGCGCCGGTCCATGGTACGGCCGGCGGGGGCGGGCTCCAGCCCGTCGAGCCGGTCCTCGTCGGCCGCGATCTCGAATTCCTCGTCGAAGCTGTCGGCCAGCTCGTCGCGGATCCGGTCATAGTCCGCGAAAGCCGAGGAAAGCGTATCCGTGTCCATGTCTGCCGATCCCCTTGCCGCGACATCGAATCGCGCGGGAAACTGCGTCGGATTTGTATCGGGCGTGTGACAGCCGAAGCGTTAGAGCCTGTTATGGACCATGGATAGGTGTTGTGCTGGCTGTGCCGAGCCGCCGGGTAGGAGCCGAAGGCCGCCGTGAGCCGAGGCTATCGGCAAGGTCGGCGACGCACTCCGGCGGCTC
>CANJKV010000184.1 GCA_947474855.1 Aurantimonadaceae bacterium
ACGGACGCGAGCGTCGGCGGCGTCCTCCTGGAGGACCGCCAGGTCAACGAGCCCGGCCCCGACCGCGCGGTGGTCTTCCAGAACCACTCGCTGCTGCCCTGGCTGACGGTCTACGAGAACGTCGCGCTCGCCGTCGACAAGGTCTTCGCCCGCACCATGAAGGCGCCGGAGCGCCGCGAATGGGTGATGAAGAACCTCGAGCTCGTCCACATGGGCCACGCCAAGGACAAGCGGCCGTCGGAGATCTCCGGCGGCATGAAGCAGCGCGTCGGCATCGCCCGCGCGCTCGCCATGGAGCCGAAAGTCCTCCTCCTCGACGAGCCCTTCGGCGCGCTCGACGCGCTGACGCGGGCCCATCTCCAGGACCAGGTCATGCAGATCCAGGCGAACCTCGGCACGACGGTGATGATGATCACCCACGACGTCGACGAGGCGGTCCTCCTCTCCGACCGCATCGTGATGCTGACCAACGGGCCTTCCGCCACCATCGGCGAGATCCTCGACGTGCCCCTCGCCCGCCCCCGCGACCGCATCAGGCTGGCGACCGACCCGACTTATCTCCGCTGCCGCCAGGCGGTCCTGAAGTTCCTCTACGAGCGCAACCGCTTCGTGGAAGCCGCCTGACCTTCGAACGCGTCCGCGCCGCCGATCTCTGAGCAACCTCTCCCCGAGGATCGATCCCCCATGACCGAGAAACTCGTCATCGTCGGCAACGGCATGGCCCCCGGCCGGATGCTGGAGCACCTCTTCGAAACGGCGCCCGACCGCTTCGAAGTCACGATCTTCAACGCTGAGCCGCGGGTCAATTACGACCGCATCATGCTCTCCCCGGTTCTGTCCGGCGAGAAGAGCTTCGACGACATCGTCATCCACGGCGACGGCTGGTACGTGAAGAACGGCGTCACCCTCTACAAGGGTCACCGCGTCGTCGCGATCGACCGGGCCGCGAAGACCGTCACCTCCGACCAGGGCGTGACGCAAGCCTACGACCGCCTCGTCATCGCCACGGGATCGACGCCCTTCATCCCGCCGGTTCCGGGCAAGGACCTTCCCGGCGTCCTCGCCTATCGCGACCTCGACGACGTCGAGGCGATGATCCTCGCCGCGCAGTCCCGCGCCAAGGCGGTGGTCATCGGCGGCGGCCTTCTCGGCCTGGAGGCCGCGGCGGGGCTGCGCGCGCAGGGGCTCGACGTCACCGTCCTCCACCTCATGCCGACGCTGATGGAGCGCCAGCTCGACCCCGCCGCCGGCTACCTCCTCCAGAAGGCCCTGGAGAAGCGCGGCATTGAGGTGATCACCAACGCCAACACCAAGCAGATCCTTGGGCAGGACAAGGTCGAAGGCGTCGAACTCGCGGACGGCCGGGTCATCCCCGCGACGCTCGTCGTCATGGCCGTCGGCATCCGCCCCTCGTCGGGCCTGGCGAAGGAGACCGGCCTCGAGGTCGGCCGCGGCATCCTCGTCGACGCGCACATGCGCACCTCCGATCCTGCCATCCTCGCGCTCGGCGAGTGCGTCGAGGTGGACGGCCGCGTCTACGGCCTCGTCGCGCCGCTCTACCAGATGGCCGAGGTCGCGGCCCGCACGCTCGCCGGAGTCGACGGCGCCGGCTTCAAGCATTCCGACACGCCGACGAAGCTGAAAGTGACCGGCATCGACCTCTACTCCGTCGGCGACTTCGCGGAAGGGGCCGACCGCGAGGAGATCGTGCTGCGCGACGCCTCGGCCGGCGTCTACAAGCGCCTCGTGGTCAAGGACAACAAGGTGCTCGGCGCCGTGCTCTACGGCGAAACCGCCGACGGCGGCTGGTTCTCCGACCTGATGAAGAAGGGCACCGACATCGCCGAGATGCGCGACACGCTCATCTTCGGCCAGAGCTACCAGGGAGGGTCCCCGCTGGACCCTATGGCGGCCGTTGCAGCCTTGGGCGATGACGCCGAGATCTGCGGCTGCAACGGCGTCTGCAAGGGCAAGATCACCTCCACGATCACCGCGAAGGGCCTGACCTCCCTCGACGAGGTGCGCTCCCACACCAAGGCCTCCGCCTCCTGCGGCACCTGCACCGGCCTCGTCGAGCAGCTGATGAGCCTGACGCTGGGCGAGGCGTTCAACCCGAATGCCGTCAAACCGATGTGCGCCTGCACCACGCTCTCCCACGGCGACGTGCGCCGGCTGATCCAGGCGAAGGCGTTGAAGTCCATCCCCGCCGTCATGCAGGAGCTGGAGTGGAAGACGTCCTGCGGCTGCGCCAAGTGCCGGCCGGCGCTCAACTACTACCTCCTCGCCGACTGGCCGGGCGAGTACCAGGACGACAAGCAGAGCCGCTTCATCAACGAGCGCGTCCACGCCAACATCCAGAAGGACGGCACCTATTCCGTCGTCCCCCGCATGTGGGGCGGCATGACCTCCGCCAAGGAGCTGCGCGCCATCGCCGACGTCGTCGAGAAGTACGACATCCCGGCGGTGAAGTGCACCGGCGGCCAGCGCATCGACATGCTGGGCGTGAAGAAGGAGGACCTGCCCGCCGTCTGGGCCGACCTCAACGCCGCCGGCATGGTTTCGGGCGCGGCCTACGCCAAGGGCCTTCGCACGGTGAAGACGTGCGTGGGCACCGACTGGTGCCGCTTCGGCACGCAGGACTCGACCGGCCTCGGCGTGAAGCTCGAGAAGTTCATGTGGGGCTCCTGGACCCCGGCCAAGCTCAAGATGGCCGTCTCCGGCTGCCCGCGGAACTGCGCCGAGGCGACCTGCAAGGACATCGGCGTCATCTGCGTCGACAGCGGCTACGACATCCACTTCGCCGGCGCGGCCGGCCTCGACATCCACGGCACGCAGGTCCTCTGCCACGTCGACACGGAAGGAGAGGCGATCGAGGTCATCGCGGCGCTGACCCAGCTCTACCGCGAGCAGGGCCACTACCTCGAGCGCATCTACAAGTGGTTGAAGCGCGTCGGCATGGAGTCGATCCGCGCCGCGGTCGTCGACGACCTGGAGAAGCGCCGCGCCTACTACGACCGCTTCGTCTACTCCCAGCGGTTCGCACAGGTGGACCCCTGGGCCGAGCGCGCCCAAGGCCGTACCGCGTCCCACGAGTTCAAGCCCATGGCCGACCTTACCATCCCCTTCCGCGAGGCGGCGGAGTAGCGCTCCCACCTCGTCCGAAGAAGGCTCTTTTTCGTCTCTCCAGCGGGGAGACGGTGGCGCGAAGCGCCGGATGGGGGCCGGCGAAGCCGAATGTCGGTCTGCGGCTCGCCGCCGCCCGCCAACGGCACCTGCCGGTGCCGCCCCTCATCGGCCTGCCGACCACTTCTTCCCGCAGGGGAGACGAAACAAGCTGAAACGCTCCGCTCAAGGACCCGATGCGGCATGTCCCAGCCCTCCGCCCTCCCCCTCCGCTTCCTCGCCATCGGCCGCATCAGCGACATTCCTCGGCGCGGGGCGCGCTGCGTGAACGCGCCCTTCGGACGGATCGCCGTGTTCCGCACGGCCGACGACCGCGTCTTCGCGACCGAGGACCGCTGTCCGCACAAGGGCGGGCCGCTCAGCCAGGGCATCGTCCATGACGGGCGCGTCACCTGCCCGTTGCATTCGCAGGTGATCGCCCTCGACACCGGCCGCGTCCAAGGGCCGGACGAGGGGCAGGTGCGCACCTTTCCCGTGCGCCTCGCCCCCGACGGCGAGACCATCGAGATCGGCCTCGACCCCGCCGACCTCGCGGCAAGCGTCCCCCAGGCCGCGGAATAAGGGCCGCTCCGATGAACGAACTCGCGCGGAACGCCACGCCCCCGACCAAGACGACCTGCCCTTATTGCGGCGTCGGCTGCGGCGTTCTCGCGACCCCGAATGCAGACGGAAGCGTTTCGATCGCCGGGGACCCCGACCACCCCGCCAATCTCGGGCGCCTCTGCTCCAAGGGCTCGGCGCTCGGCGAAACGGTCGGCCTGGAGGAGCGTCTCCTCCATCCGGCGATCGGGGGCGAGCGCGTGTCCTGGGACGCCGCCCTCACCGCCGTCGCCGACCGCTTCTCCGCCGCCGTCCGCGACCACGGCCCGGATGCCGTCGCCTTCTACTGCTCCGGCCAGCTCCTCACCGAGGACTACTACGTCGCCAACAAGCTGATGAAGGGCTTCATCGGCTCGGCCAACATCGACACGAACTCGCGCCTTTGCATGTCCTCCTCGGTCGCGGGGCACGTGCGCGCCTTCGGCGCCGACCACGTGCCGTTGTCCTACGAGGACCTGGAGGAGGCCGATCTCGTCGTTCTCGTCGGCTCCAATCTCGCCTGGTGCCACCCGGTCCTGTTCCAGCGCCTGGCCGCCGCCAAGGCCGCCCGCCCCGCCATGCGCGTCGTCGTCGTCGATCCGCGCCGCACCGCGACCTGCGACATCGCCGATCTCCACCTCGCGCTCGCCGCGGACGGCGACGTCGCCCTGTTCCTCGGCCTCCTCGCCCATCTCCACCGCGCGGGCGCGACCGCCCCCGCCTTCCTCGACGCGCACACCACCGGCCTCGACGCCGCCCTCGGCGAAGCCCTGGCCCTGACGGCCTGCGACCTCGAAGCCGCGACCGGCCTGTCCGCGTCCGACCTCATCGCCTTCTTCGACCTCGTCGCCCAGACGCCCCGCACCGTCACCCTGTGGAGCCAGGGCGCCAACCAGTCGGCCAGCGGCACGGACAAGGTCAACGCGATCATCAACTGCCACTTGGCCACGGGGCGCATCGGCAGGCCGGGCGCCGGCCCCTTCTCGATCACCGGCCAGCCCAACGCCATGGGCGGGCGCGAGGTCGGCGGCCTCGCCAACATGCTCGCCGCCCACATGGCGCTCGACGACCCCGCCCACCGCGAGATCGTCCAGGCCTTCTGGAACGCGCCGAGCCTGCCCGAAAAGCCCGGCCTCAAGGCCGTCGACCTCTTCCGCGCCGTTTCGGACGGGCGGATCAAGGCGCTCTGGATCATGGGCACGAACCCCGTCGTCTCCATGCCGAACGCGGACGCGGTGAAGGCGGCGCTCGCCGCCTGCCCCTTCGTCGTCGTCTCCGAAGCCTCCGCCACCGCCGACACGCTGTCTCACGCCCACGTCGCCCTTCCCGCCGCCGCCTGGGGCGAGAAGAACGGCACGGTGACGAACTCCGAGCGCCGCATCTCCCGCCAGCGCCCGTTCCTCGACATGCCCGGCGAGGTCCGCCCCGACTGGTGGATCCTGTCCGCCGTCGCCCGCCGCATGGGCTTCCGGGACGCCTTCGACTACCGAACCCCCGCCGCGGTCTTCGCCGAGCACGCCGCGCTCACCGCCTTCCGCAACGAGGGCGCGACATCCCGCGACCTCGACCTCGGCGCCCTCGCCGGCCTCGACGCGGCGGCCTACGAGGCTCTTGCGCCCGCCCGCTGGCCGCTGTCCGCCACGACCGCCGCGCCTGCCCGCTCCTTCGCCGACGGACGCTTCTTCCATGCCGACGGCCGCGCTCGCCTCGTCCCCATCGCAGCGCCGAAGCGCGACGCCGCGCCCGGCTTCGTCCTCAACACCGGGCGCGTGCGCGACCACTGGCACACCATGACGCGCACGGGCCTCTCGCCGCGCCTGTCGGCCCACATCGCCGAGCCCTTCCTCGAAATCCACCCCGAGGACGCCGCCGCCCTCGGCCTCGCCGACGCCGACCTCGCCCGCCTGTCGTCGCCGCGCGGCGAGGCGACCCTGCGCTGCCTCGTCACGGATCGCGGCCGGCGCGGCGCGGTCTTCGCGCCCATGCACTGGACCGCGGCCTACGCGCCGAGCGGCCGCGTGGACGCGCTCGTCGAGCCGCGCACCGACCCCGTCTCCGGCCAGCCCGCCCTCAAGGCCTCCCGCGTGGCGTTGAAGCGCTATCCCGCCGCTTGGTACGGCTTCCTCGTCTCGGCCCGGAAGCCGGCACCGCCCTCTGCCGCCGGCTACCACGCCCTCGCCCGCACGCGCGGCGGCTGGCGCGCCGAGCTCGCCGGCGCCCATCCCCTCGCCGACCCGGCCGCTTTCGCGGCTGCCCTTCTCGGCGCAGAGCCCGCCACTCCCGGCCTCCTCAGCTACGACGACGCCGCCACCGGCGCCCATCGGTTCGCGCTCGTTCGCGACGGCCGCCTCGACGGCGCGCTGTGGCTTTCGCCCCGGCCCGTCGCCGTGTCCCGCGCCTTCGCCGCCGAGAAGCTCGGCGCCACGCTCGACCCCCTCGACCGCGCCCGCCTGCTTGCCGGCCGCGGCGGCGCAGACGGGCCGGACAAGGGCGCGATCGTCTGCTCCTGCATGAATGTCGGCGCGAATGATATCCTCGCAGCCATGGCCAAGGGCGCGGCGAGCGTCGAGGCCATCGCCATGCAGACCCGGGCGGGCACGAACTGCGGCTCCTGCCGATCGGAGATCCGCGCCCTTCTCGCCCGCGCCGCCGAACCCCGCGAGCTGGCCGAACTCGCCTGACGGCTGTGTCCGAACGGAAACAAACGCCGGCGGCTTGAGCTCGGGCGCCGCCCTCTGCTTGCAACCGGAGCGACACCGGGCCAAGGATGGAAGCGCCCGTTCACCGCCTGCGCGACAATCCGTGGCGCGCGTTACCGATTCGAGACCGACGCCCCATGCCGGACCTGATCGGTCTCCTTCTCGAATACCGCTACTGGATCATCATTCCGCTCGCGATCCTCGAAGGCCCGCTCGTCGCCTTCGTCGCGGGCGCTCTCGCCGCCCAGAGCCTGTTCTCCATGCCGGTCGTCTACCTCATTCTTCTCGCGAAGGACGTGGTGTTCGAGGGCGGCATCTTCGCGCTCGGCAAGCATGGCGGCGAGAGCACGCGTGTCCGGCGCTGGCTGGAGCGGCGCAAGCGCTTCTCCTTCACCGCCGACACGATCCGCCGCCTTTGGGAGCGGCACGGCTTCGCCACCATGTTCTTCGCCAAGCTGTCCTACGGCCTGTCCGCGCCCTTCCTCCTGACCGCCGGCCTGTCGGGCATGACCTATCGCCGCTTCCTCACCCTCGCGGTCCCGATCACGCTCGCGCAATACGCGGTCTTCATGGGTCTCGGCTACGCCGTCGGCGACCGGCTCTCGGCGGTCTCGGACACCTGGACCTGGATCGGCATCGCGCTCGCCGCCGTCGCCGTCCTCATCCTCGTCACCGTTCTCATGGCCGGCTGGTCGCGGCGCAAGCTCGCCGCGGAGGCCGAGGAGGTCCGTTCGTGAGCCGACCGATGCGCATCCTGCTCGCCAGCGACATCTACCTGCCGCAGCTCTCGGGCATCGCCGACAGCGTTTCGATCCTGCGCCGCGAGCTGGAAGGCCTTGGCCATCGCGTCCGCATCGTCGCGCCCGAGTTTCCCGACGCCGAGCCGGACCCCGCCGTCGCCCGCCTGCCCGCGCTCGCCGTGCCCGGCTGGGGCGGCCTGTCCGTCGTCTGGCCGAAGGGCATGAAGTCGGCCATCGCCGCCTTCGACGCCGACATCGTCCACGTCCACACCTTCTCGACCCTCGGCTTCGCCGCGCTGCGCGCCGCCCGCGCCCTGACGCTTCCCGTGGTCGGCACCGACCACACCTATCCCGCCGCCTATCTCCACTATGCCGGCCTCGACTTCGCGCCGCTTCGCGACGGCCTCGATCGCCTCGCGGCCTCCTTCTACAAGCGCTGCGAAGCCGTCACCGCGCCGAGCGCCGCGGTGATCGCATCCCTGCGCGCGCAAGGTCTCGACCGCCCCGCCAGCGTCGTGTCCAACCCCGTCGACACCGCCCTCTTCGCGCCCCTGTCCTCGGCCGATCGGGAGGACGCCCGCACCGAGCTGGCTCTGGACGGCCCCGCCATCCTTCTTTTCGGCCGCCTCGCCGCGGAAAAGGACCTCGACGTCGCGCTCGAAGCCTTCGCCCGCCTGCCGCGCGAGCTTCGCGCGACGCTGGTGGTCGTCGGCGACGGCCCGGCGCGCCAGGACTTCGAAGCGGAGATCAGGCTGCGCGGCCTCATTCCCCGCATCCGCCTCCTCGGCACTTTGCGCGGGCCTGCGCTTTGCCGCGCGGTCGGCGCCTGCGACGTCGCGGTCATCGCCAGCCGCTCCGAGACGCAGTCGATGACGACGATCCAGGCCCTCGCCTGCGGCCTGCCGGTGGTCGCAGCCCGTGCCGGGGGCCTGCCCGAATACGTCTCGGACGGCGAGACCGGCTTCCTCGCCCCGCCGCAGGATCCGCCTGCCTTCGCCGAGCGCCTCGAAGCGCTCCTCACCGACGAGCCCCTGCGCTCGCGCCTTGCCGCCGCCGCGCCGGAGAGCGTCGCGCGCTTCACGCCGACCGCCGTCGCGCGCGCCTTCGAAACCCTTTATCGCAGCGCGGTCGAGCACGGGCTCGGCGCCGCCTCATCCGAAAAGACCGCCGCATGAAGCTCGCTTTCGTGGTGCCCGCCTTCAACGAGGAAGCGCTGATCGGGGGCTGCCTCGGATCGATCCGCGCCGAGATCCAGCGTGCGGGCGTCGCGGCGGACACGGAAATCATCGTCGTCGACAACGCGTCCACCGACGCAACGAGCGCGGTCGCCGCCGCGGTGCCGGGCGTGCGGGTCGTCCGCGAGCCGAAGAAGGGCCTCGTCAACGCCCGCGCCGCCGGTCTGGCGGCGACGCAGGCCGAGCTCGTCGCCAACATCGACGCCGACACGCGCCTGCCGCCAGGCTGGCTGACGACGGTGCTCGACGCCTTCGCCGCCTCGCCGCGCCTCGTGGTCCTGTCGGGGCCGTTCGTCTACACCGACCTCACGCCCGCACAGCGCCTCGTCACCAAGTGCTTCTACGGCGCAGGCTATGCCATCCACGCCGTCTTCGGCCGGCTCCTCCGGAAGGGAGCCATGGTCCAGGGCGGCAACTTCGTCCTGAAGCGCCAGGCATGGCTGTCCGTCGGCGGCTTCGACCAGTCGATCGCCTTCTACGGCGAGGATACCGACGTCGCCAACCGCCTCGCCCCGGTCGGCGAGGTCCGCTGGACCTTCGACCTGCCCATCCACGCCTCCGGGCGCCGCCTCGCCGCCGAAGGCGTCGTCACCACGGGCGCCCGCTACGCCCTCAACTATTTCTGGGTCACCCTCTTCGGCCATCCGATCTCCCGCGCCTATCGCGACATCCGGCCGTCTTGAGACCGGCCGGAGGCCATGGGCGCCGCGACACATTGCAGCCGAACGCCCGCGCGACACTTGGCAGAGTCGCCGAATCACGCTTCGCCCGAGGTTTCCATGCCGAATGCCGCCGTCGATCAACGCCCGACCGTCGAGGCTCCCGACGACGACCCGCACCTCTTCCTCGAGGAGATCGATGGCGCCGAGGCGCTCGCCTATGTCGAGGCCCAGAACGCGCGCACCCTCGCCGCCTTCGCCGACGCGCGCTTCTCCTCCGACCGCGACGCCTTGCGCGCGGCCCTCGACCGCCCCGACAAGATCCCCATGGTCACCCGCCGCGGCGGCCTTCTTTACAATTTCTGGCGCGATGCCGAGCACCCCCGCGGCCTCTGGCGCCGAACCACGGAGGCAAGCTACCGCACCGACGCGCCCGAATGGGACGTCCTCCTCGACCTCGACGCGCTCGCATCGTCCGAGGACGCGGACTGGGTCTGGTCCGGCGCCATGCTCCGCCCGCTCGCGAACGACCGCGCCATTGTCCACCTGTCGCGCGGCGGCGGCGACGCGATCGCTCTGCGCGAGTTCGACGTCGAGACCCGCACCTTCGTCGACGACGGCTTCGTGCTCCCCGAGGCCAAGAGCGGCGTTCAATGGCTCGACCGCGACGCCCTCCTCCTGACGACGCCACTCGGCGAGAACCGCGCGACTTCCTCCGGCTATCCCCGCACCGTCCAGCTTTGGCGGCGCGGCGAGAACCCGCTCGCCGCCCCTACGCTCTTCGAAGTGCCTGACACGAGCATGCGGGCTGTCGGCCAGGTCCACCGCCGCCGCGATGGCGGGCCGGAAACGCTGATCTTCGTCGACGTCGTCGGCTTCTTCGACGCCATCATCCATGTCGGCGATCGCACTGGCCCCAAGCAGCGCGTCGACATCCCCACCGACGTTTCGCTGAATTGGGACGACGATTACGCCGCCCTGAGCCCACGCACCGATTGGACGATCGAGGGAGCCACCTACCCCTCAGGCTCCGTCCTCGGCATCGCCCGCGACGCCCTCCTCGCCGGTAGCCGCGACTTCCGCGTGCTCTTCCGCCCCGAGCCGCGCCGCGCGCAGCAGGGCTTCTCCTGGTCCGACGGGCGGCTGATCCTCACGGTGCGCGACGACCTCAAGGCCATCTTCCCCGTCTTCGACCCAGCCGACGACTGGGCCGAAACCCGCATCGAAGGCATTCCGGACCTTGGCCCCGCGGCCGTCTGGACCTTCGATGCCGACTCCCTGGAAGAAAACGGCGATCTCCTCGCCTATGCCTCGGATCCGATCACGTCCCCCACGATCTTCGAGACCCGCCCCGGCCAGCCTGCCCCGACGATCCTCAAGCGCTCGCCCGCCTTCTTCCGCACCGACGGCCTCGTCGTCACCCGCCACGAGGCGGTCTCCGTCGACGGCGAGCGTATCCCTTACGTCCAGGCCGGCCCGCCCGGCGAAACGGGCGACGCGCCCGTCCACCT
>CANJKV010000185.1 GCA_947474855.1 Aurantimonadaceae bacterium
GAAGAGGCGCGCGTCCCAGGTCGGGATCTGCACGCCCTTGTAGCCGAGCCCCGCCGCCCAGGCGCAGATCGCCTCGAACGAGTTGAACGGCGCCCCGTCCCCCGCAAACTGCGCCAGAAAGATCCCAGGTCCCTTGATCGTCTTCATGCGAGTACGGCCTCACGGATTGGAGATGTGGAAGCGGCAGCCGCGTCGATGCGCGCGCCGGTCGAGGGTTCGAAGAGGTGGACGCGCGCCGGGTCGATCCGCAATCGGAGCGTCGAGCCCGGCTCGTCGGCGACGCGCTCGCGGAAGACGCCGACGAGGCTGTCGGACCCGAGCGTCATGAAGACCTGCGTTTCCGAGCCGGTCGGCTCGACCACCGCGATCTGCGCCTCGGTGTCGCACGCAGCACTCGCCGCCAGCTCGATGTGCTCGGGCCGGACGCCGTAGACGAGCGGCGTGCCGGGCTGGACGCCGCGATCGGCCGGCAGCGGCAGGAGGCCGCCGCCCTTGGCGCGGAAGGCCGTGCCGCCCGGCGCCGCGACCGCCTCGCCGTGGAGGAGGTTCATCGCGGGCGATCCGATGAAGGCGGCGACGAAGAGGTTCGCCGGCTTATCGTAGAGATCGAGCGGACGGCCGACCTGCTCGACTCGCCCCCCGTTCATGACGACGATTCGGTCGGCCATGGTCATGGCCTCGATCTGATCGTGGGTGACGTAGACCATGGTGGTCTTCAGGCGCTGGTGGAGTGCCTTGATCTCGGTGCGCATGGCGACGCGCAGCTTGGCGTCGAGGTTCGAGAGCGGCTCGTCGAAGAGGAACACGGCCGGGTCGCGCACGATCGCCCGCCCCATCGCGACGCGCTGGCGCTGGCCGCCCGACAGCTCGCGAGGGAAGCGGTCGAGGAGGTGTGAAAGGTCGAGGATCTCCGCGGCGCGAGCGACGGCCGCCTGCTTCTGCGCCTTGGGCGCGCCGGCGAGGCGCAGCGAGAAGGCCATGTTGTCGGCGACCGTCATGTGGGGGTAGAGCGCGTAGTTCTGGAACACCATGGCGATGTCCCGCTCCTTGGGCGCCATGTCGTTGACGACGCGCCCGCCGATCGAGATTTCGCCCTCCGACACGTCCTCCAGGCCCGCCAGCATGCGCAGGAGCGTCGACTTTCCGCAGCCGGACGGCCCGACCAGGATGACGAACTCGCCGTCCCTGATCTCGAGCGAGATGCCGTGGAGCACGGGGTGGTGCCCGAAGAACTTGCGCACGTCGTTCAGCGCGATCGAGGCCATGGGAGGCGGTCCTTTCAGCCCTTGACGGCGCCGGCGGTGAGGCCCGCCACGATGTGCTTCTGCGCGGCGAAGAAGACGATCACCGTCGGCAGGATGGTGAGGGTGATGAAGGCGAGGACGAGCTGCCAGTCGGTGGAGAACTCGCCCTGGTAGATCATGATGCCGAGCGGCCAGGGATACTTGTCCTGGCTGTTCAGCATGATCAGCGGCATGATGTAGTTGTTCCAGCTGTTGACGAAGGCGACGATGGCGACCGTCGCCAGGATCGGCCGCGAGAGCGGCAGCGTCACGAACCAGAAGAAGCGGATGTAGCCGCCGCCGTCGACGAGGGCGGCCTCGAACAGCTCCTTGGGCACGTTGCGGAAGAAGTTGCGGAAGAGGAGGATCGCCATCCCGAGCCCGAAGGCGACCTGCGGCAGCACCACGCCGAGATAGGTGTCGAGAAGGCCCAGGTCGCGGATGCGGATGAAGAGGGGCAGGATGGCCGTCGCGATCGGGAACATCAGCCCGACCAGGAAGTAGTTCATCAGGAAGGCCGAGCCGAAGAAGCGGACATGTGCGAGCGCGAAGGCCGCCATGGCCGCCACCGCGACGGTCAGCACCACCGTCATCGAGGCGATCAGCAGCGAGTTGCCGAGCATCTGCCAGTAGCGGGCGCCCGACAGGATGTCCCAGTAGTTCGACCACTGCCAGGTCTCCGGCAGGCCGAAGGGGTTCACCCGAAGGTCGCCGAGCGTCTTGAAGCCGCCGACGGCGGTGGTGAGCAAGGGCACGAGGACGATGGCCGCGACGATGAAGAGGCTGGCGTAGAGGTAGAGCATGGCGACGAAGCCGGGGCGGCGGCGGCGCGGAGCCGGTGGGGCGCGGAGCGTGAGCGTCGTGTCAGTCATGGCGCATGAAGACCCGTCGGTAGCTGAAGGCGAGGGTGACGCAGATCAGGAAGAGCACGACGCCGATGGCGCTGCCGAAGCCGACCTTCATGCGGGTGACGCCGTAGGTGTAGAGGAAGGTCACCATGGTCTGGGTCGAGTTCGACGGACCGCCGCCGGTGAGCGGCATGATCATGTCGAAGAGCTGCAGCGAGCCGATCACCGAGAAGAAGACGGAGAGGCGGATGGTCGGCGAAAGCAGCGGCAGGGTGATCGTTCGGAACTTCTGCCAGGGCGTCGCGCCGTCGAGGTCGGCCGCCTCGTAGAGCGACTTGTCGATCGACTGCAGCCCGGCGATGAACAGCATCATGTGGAAGCCGAAATACTTCCAGACGACCACGGCAAGGACGGCGTAGATCGCGTAGTCGCGGTCGGCGAGGACATACGGCGTCGCGATGCCGACGAGGCTCGCGAGCGAGGCGACGAGGCCGTAGTCGCCGTCGTAGATGAAGCGCCAGATGAGGCCGGCCGCGACGTCCGCGAGGACGTAAGGCAGAAAGAAGACGAGGCGGAAGGCCGTCGCGCCCGGAATGCGGTGCGAGACGAGGGTCGCGAGCCACAGCGCCAGGGGCAGCTGGATCGCCAGCGAGACGAGGATGATGAGGCCGTTGTTGGTGAGCGCCGTGCGGAAGGCGCCGTTGCGCCACAGCGTCTCGAAGTTCTTCAGGCCGACGAAGTCCTCCGGCGCGCCGTATCCGCTCCAGTCGAAGAGGCTGTACCAGGCCGCCTCGCCCATCGGCAGGATGACGAAGAGCGTGAAGAGGACGAGGGCCGGCGGCAGGAACAGTACGAGGACCGGCCAGACGCCGCCGATGTTGCGGTGATGGCCGCCGACGGCCTTGGGGCGCCGGCGGCTCGGCGCGCGGCCTCGGCTCGCCAGCGGCGCGGGCCGCTCGATGATTCCGGTCGCGTCGGACATGTCGTCTCCGGCTTCTCGGGTCGGAAGGAAAGGGGCGGCTGAGGGAGGTCCGCCGCCCCGAGGTTCGGACGCGCGGCGCTTATTCCAGCTCGAAGGCGTCCTGGATCTCCTGCGCGGCGTCCGCCGGCTCCAGCTGGCCGGAGACGACCTCCATCGTCATGTCGTTGACGACGCGCCCGACGGAGGGGCCGAGATCCTGGTCGAGGAAGATCTGGTGGTAGCTCGACTTGCCGAGCTCCTCGGCGAAGCCCTTGACGATCGGGTCCTTGATGCCGGCGTCGGCGCCCGCCGCGGCGGGGATCAGCATGCCGTTCTCGGCCATGACGCGCTGCGCCTCGGGGCCGCTGAACCAGCGCACGAAGGCGATCGCCTCCTCGGACGCGTTGCGCGAGACGGCCCAGCAGTTGACGCCGCCGAAGGTCTCGGACCCTTGCGAGGCGCCGCCGGCAACGGCCGGGAAGGGGAAGGTGCCGAGGCCCTCGCGCGCGATGCCCTTGCCGTCGGCGGCGGCCGCGGCCTGACGATTGGCGGAATCGTCGAAAGTGAGGAGCATGGCCGCGCGCCCGTCGCCGAAGAGGGCGAGCGTGTCCTGCCAGCGCGTGCCGAGATAGCCGGGCTGGAAGGGCTCGGCGGCGCCGAGTTCCTTCAGCTTGGCGAAGGCCTCGACGAAGGGCTCGGCGGTGAAGCCGCCGTTCTCGCCGGCTTTCGCGGCGGTGAAGGCGGGCTCGCCGCCGAGGCGCAGCGCGAGGTAGGACCAGTAGAAGTGCAACGGCCATTTGTCGCCGCCCCCGCCCGCGATCGGCACGATGCCGGCGGCCTTCAGCTTCTCCACCGCGGCCATCAGGTCGTCCCAGGTCTTGATCGCCGTGCCGTCGACGCCGGCCTTCTCGAACAGGGCCTTGTTGTAGAAGAAGCCGGTCATGCTCATCTTGAGCGGCACGCACAGCGTCTTGTCGTCGATGGTGGAACCGGCGAGAGCGGCGGGCGAGAAGCTCTTGGCCCAGGCGCCGTCGTCGGCCTGCATGCGCTCTGTGAGGTCCTGCACCGCTCCGGCCTCGGCCTGCGCCTTCAGCACGCCGCCCGACCAGCTATAGAAGAGGTCCGGCGCGTCGTTGCTCTGGAGGAGCGTCGGCAGCTTGGCCTTGAAGGCCTCGTTTTCCAGGAACTGCAGGTTGATCGTCACGCCCGGGTTCTGCGCCTGGTACTCGTCGGCGAGTTTGCGCCAGACGGCGACGTAATTCGGGTTGGCTTCCACGTGCATCAGGCGCACGGTGGTCTGGGCGGCGGCGGCTCCGGCGATGCCGGTCAGTCCGGCGGCGACGAGGCATGCGGCGGCGATGCCGCGGTCGAGGCGGCGTCGGATCTGGATCGGCATGTGGTCCTCCCTTGCAGGCTATTTTTGCAGCCTTGCGGAATTAATACGGCGGATAATCGGTAGGCTGTCAAGCGCGGCATCGTAGTTTTACCGTCGCGGCAAGCAGCTGCTTCGAACTGCAATGCTTTTGCCCGTTGACAGGGTACGGGTGCATCGACTTATTTCCGCCATCCGGCGAAAATGCCCGGCGCAGGGGGACGTGGCTGAAGCATGAAGACGGGCGATCCCGAACTGATGCGCGAGATCAACCGGTTCCATATCCTGGATCTGGTGCGCCGCCACGGACCGATCTCCCGCGTCGAGATCTGCTCGCGGGCCGATCTTTCCTCCACCACCGTGTCCGCCATCACCGGTGCGCTCATCGAGGACGGCATCATCGAGCCGGTCTCGATCGGCGGCATCCACGAGCCGACGCGGGGGCGTCCCCGCGTGATGCTTCAGCTGAACCCGGAGGCCGCGCGCGTCGTCGGCCTGCGCGTCGGGCCGCACGGCATCCTCGTCGCCGTCACAAACTTCCGCGGCGACGTCCTGGCGAGCCTGGAACTGCCGGTGCGGGTGCGCCGCCAGCCGGTTCCCGTCGTCGCCGACCTGGCCGAGGACGCGGTGCGCCGGGCCGTGGTCGAGGCGGGGCTGACGCTCGACGACATCGACAGCGTCTGCGCCTCGCTCCCCGGCATGGTGGAGTACGGCACCGGTCTCGTGCGCGTCAGCCCGATCTTCTCGGCCCGCGACACGACGTTCGGCGGGGCCCTGTCGAGCCGCCTCGGAGTTCCGACCATCGTCGAGAGCGACGCCAACGCGCTGGCGCTCGCCGAGCACTGGTTCGGCTCCTGCCGCGACACCGCCGACTTCGCGGTGGTGTCGCTGGAGCAGGCGATCGGCCTCGGCATCCTGCACGGCGGCCAGCTCTTCCGCGGCGTCCACGGGCTCAGCCACGACATCGGCTCGATGGTGCTCGGCACGCGCCCCGACGGAAGCCTCCTGCGCCTCGTCGACCTCGCCTCGGAAAACGCGGTGCTCGCCGGCTTCGAGGCCGACCCGATGCTGCGCGACGCGACGAGCGCGGGGCTGGGGCTCCGCCACGCCGTCGACCGGCTCGCCCGCGTCGGGGCGGGCGGCGCCGAGGCCGTGGCCGTGCGGGGCGTCGTCGAGCGCGCGGGCCGGGCGATCGGCATCGCCGTCGCCAACGTCGTCACCCTCTTCGCGCCGCCGCGCATCGTTCTCTCGGGCTCGCTCCTGCATCTCGGCGACTGCCTCGTCGAGGCGATCCATCGCGGCTTCGAGGAGGCCGTCGCCGAGCCGCTCGCCCGCTCGGTCGCGATCACGGTCGACCCGCCACGCGACGCCGCGCGCCTCGGCCAGGGCGCGGCCGCCGTCGCGCTCTGCGAGCTCTACGGCTCGCCCTGGAACACCACCGGTCCGGTCCGCCCGGCCTGACCTGACCCCGAACGACACCCACACACGCCATTTCCGGGAGGAACCCGACATGAAGCCCGTCGGCATCGGCATCATCGGCTGCGGCAACATCAGCGCGGCCTATCTCAAGGCGGCCAGGAGCTTCCCCGTTCTCGACATCCGCGCGCTCGCCGACCGGCGGCACGAGGCGGCCGAAGCGCGGGGCGCCGAGTTCGGCATTCCCGCCGTGTCGGTCGAGGCGCTCCTCGCCGATCCGGCGATCGAGATCGTCCTCAATCTCACGATCCCCGCCGCCCACGTCGAGGTCGGCCTTCAGATCCTCGCCGCGGGCAAGCACGCTTATTCGGAAAAGCCTCTCGGCATCGACTTCCGCGACGCGACGCGCCTGACCGAGGATGCCGCCCGCCGGGGGCTGCGCCTGGGCTCGGCGCCCGACACCTTTCTCGGCGGTGCCCACCAGGCCGCCCGTGCCTTCGTCGACGAAGGCCATCTCGGCCAGCCGGTCGGCGGCACGGCCTTCTTCATGTGCCCCGGCCACGAGCGCTGGCACCCCGATCCCGCCTTCTACTACAAGGTCGGCGGCGGCCCGATGCTCGACATGGGCCCCTACTACATCACCGACCTCGTCAATCTCCTGGGCCCCGTCGCCCGCGTCGCCGGCCTGTCGCCCGAGCCGCGCCGGCAGCGCACGATCACCTCGCAGCCGAGGAACGGCGAGACGATCGACGTCGAGGTCGCGACCCACGTCGCGGGCGCGCTGCAGTTCCGCAGCGGCGCGGTCGTCACGATCGCGATGAGCTTCGACGTTTCCGGTCACCGCCACCTGCCGCTGGAGATCTACGGGACGGAGGGCTCGCTGGTCGTGCCCGACCCGAACCATTTCGGCGGCGAGGTGTCCTTCCTGAGGAAGGGCGGCGAATGGGCGCCGGTGCCCGTGGAGCGTCCTTACGCGGACGGCAACTATCGCTCGCTGGGCCTCGCCGACATGGCTGCGGCGATCCGGCAGGAGCGTGCGCACCGGGCGAGCGGCGATCTCGCGCTGCACGTCCTCGAAGTCATGGAGGCCTTCGGGCGCTCCAACGAGACCGGCCGCTTCGTCGACATCGAGACGCGGCCCGAGCGGCCGGCGCCGCTCGAGGCCGACGCGCCGCTGGACCGGCTTTGACATTGTCAGGAGGAGAAACACCGATGAAGGAAGCGCTGATCGTCTGGGGTGGCTGGAGCGGGCACGAGCCGAAGGAGTGCGCCGAGGTCGTCGGGGCCATGCTGGAAGGCGAGGGGTTCAAGGTGTTCAAGGAGAACACCACCGAAGCCTTCGCCGACCCGTCCATTCGCGAGATGAGCCTGATCGTCCCGATCATCACCATGGCCAAGATCGAGAAGGAGGAACTGTCGAACCTCCTCGCCGCGGTGAAGGGCGGCGTCGGCCTCGGCGGCTATCACGGCGGCATGGGCGACGCCTTCCGCGACCAGCCGGAATACCAGTTCATGGTGGGCGGCCAGTGGGTGGCCCATCCCGGCAACATCATCGACTACACCGTCGACGTGACGCGGCCGGACGACCCGGTGATGGCCGGCATCGACAGCTTCGCCTACCGCTCCGAGCAGTACTACATGCACGTCGATCCCTCGAACGAGGTCCTGGCGACCACGCGCTTCAACGGCGACCACGCCGAATGGATCGACGGCACGGTCATGCCGGTGGTCTGGAAGCGGCGTTACGGAAAGGGCCGCGTCTTCTATTCCTCGCTCGGCCACGTCGCCTCGGAGTTCGAGGTGCCGCAGATGCGTGAGATCCTGCGCCGCGGCTTTCTTTGGGCCGCCGCCTGAACCGATCGATCCTGGAAACGACGACGCCCGCCGGGGGAGGACCGGCGGGCGTCGTTGCGTGACCTGCGGCGGGAGGAGGATGCCGCAAGCTGTCGCGGGGCGTCTCCGGGAGGAAAGGCGCCCGCGGAAATGAAGCGTTTCAGCGCGCCGCGCGGCGGGCCACGGCCGGGATGTCGGCGCGGCTCATGCCGAGATCGGCGAGCTCGCGCTGGGTCAGCCGGTTCAGCTCGCCAACCGTCTCGCGGTAGCGGCGCCAGGACTGGAAGGAGCGTGCGATGTTCATGGGATCTATCCTTTCGGGCGCCCCGGTCGGGTCGCCCTCGTCGTGTCGGTTCTTTTTTCTGACGCTCGGAATATATGCGTTGAAGCCCGCGATGAGGAGCGCGAAAGTCGCATGGCTGCCTTGCCGTCCCGGGCCATCGGCTTCTTTACGCAAGCTTAGGACGGACGTGCGTCGGCGTTGCATCCCGCGCCTGCCCGCCGCATCCTGGCGCCGACGCGAGCGCTGAACGGGGAGGGGACATGGCCGGCGACTGGAAGCTGCCCTGGGAGGGCGGGTGCCGCTGCGGGCGGCTGCGCTTTCGCGTCGAGGCGCCGCCGCTCCTGACCATGGCCTGCCATTGCCGCGGCTGCCAGCAGATGACGGGGAGCGCCTTCTCGCTCTCGCTCGCCGTTCCCGAGGCCGGCTTCCGCGTGACGGCGGGAGAGCCGGTGATCGGCGGCCTTCACGGCGCCCACCGGCACTTCTTCTGCGACCACTGCAAGAGCTGGGTCTTCACGCAGCCGGACGGCCTCGGCGACTTCGTCAACATCCGCGCGACGCTTCTCGACGACGCCTCCTGGGTCGTCCCCTTCGTCGAGACCCAGACCGCCGAAGCCCTGCCCTGGGCGCTCACCCCTGCGCCCCACAGCTTCGAGTGCTGGCCCCCGATGGACGAGTTCCCCGCCTTCATCGAGGCCTTCGCCCGCGAGGGCGTCCGGCCGAGCTAGGCGCGGCGGCGGCCCCGGAATTTGACTTCCGCGCCGGTCTCGTGCTTTAGCCCCGCCTGATCCACGCGTCTTCGAACCCGTGACCCGCCGACCATGTCCCTCGGGAAACCCCGAGCCGCCTGGAGGCCAACATCCGCCGGCGAGTGTCGCCCGCGGGTGCCGTTCCGCTTGGCGGATGGGTTTGCGCTTCGCGTCGCGCGGCACCACGTCCGGGAGGGCATCCCGCCCGAGACGTGGTGATTAGGCCAAGGACCGATCGATGTTCGATTCCCTCCAGGACCGCCTCGGGTCCATCCTGAACGGCCTCACCGGCCGCGGCGCTCTGTCCGACAAGGATGTCGGGGCCGCGCTGCGCGAGGTGCGCCGCGCGCTCCTGGAAGCCGACGTGTCGCTGGAGGTCGTGCGCGACTTCACGGAAGCCGTGCGCGCCAAGGCTGTCGGCGCCGAGATCCTGAAGTCCATCAAGCCCGGCCAGATGGTGGTCAAGCTCGTCCACGACGAGCTCGTGTCCATGCTCGGCTCGGATCAGGTCCCGATCGACCTCAACGCGCCGGCTCCGGTCACCATCATGATGGTCGGCCTACAGGGCTCGGGCAAGACGACGACGTCTGCGAAGATCGCCAAGCGCCTCACCGAGCGTCAGCGCAAGAAGGTGCTGATGGCTTCGCTCGACACGCGGCGCCCGGCCGCGCAGGATCAGCTTCGGATCCTCGGCGAGCAGACCGGTGTCGCGACGCTCCCGATCATCGCCGGCCAGGGTCCGGTCGAGATCGCCAACCGCGCTTCCCAGGCCGCGCGCCTCGGCGGCTACGACGTCCTCATCCTCGACACCGCCGGCCGCACCCACATCGACGAGCCGTTGATGGTGGAGATGGCCGACATCAAGGCCGCCTCGCGCCCGCACGAGATCCTGCTCGTCGCCGACAGCCTCACCGGCCAGGACGCGGTGAACCTCGCCCGCTCCTTCGATAGTCGGGTCGGCGTCACCGGCATCGTCCTGACCCGCGTCGACGGCGACGGGCGCGGGGGCGCGGCGCTCTCCATGCGCGCCGTCACCGGCAAGCCGATCAAGCTGATCGGCGTCGGCGAGAAGATGGACGCGCTCGAGGACTTCCATCCCGGCCGCATCGCCGACCGCATCCTCGGCATGGGCGATATCGTCTCCCTCGTCGAGCGCGCCGCCGAGACCATCGACGCGGAAAAGGCCGCGGCGATGGCCAAGAAGATGCAGTCGGGCAAGTTCGACCTGAACGACCTCGCCGAGCAGCTTCGCCAGATGCAGCGCATGGGCGGCATGGGCGGCCTGATGGGCATGCTGCCGGGCATGGCGCGCATGAAGGACCAGGTCGCCGCCGCCGGCCTCGACGACAAGCTCCTGAAGCGCCAGCTCGCCATCATCTCCTCGATGACGCGCGACGAGCGGGCCAACCCCGACCTCCTCAAGCACTCGCGCAAGAAGCGCATCGCCGCCGGCTCCGGCACCGATGCCGCCGACATCAACAAGCTCCTGAAGATGCACCGCCAGATGGCGGACATGATGAAGGCCGTCGGCAAGGGCAAGGGCGCCGGCATGATGGGCAAGCTCATGGGAGCGCTCACCGGCGGCGGGGGCGGCGGCATGCCCGGCGGCCTGGGCGGCCTGGGCGGCCTCGCAAAGGGAATGGGCGGCATGGGCGGCATGCCGGACCTGTCCAAGATGGACCCCAAGCAGCTCGAGGCCATGGCCAAGGCGCTGGGCCAGAACGCGCCCGGCGGCCTGCCTCCCGGCCTGCCCCCGGGGCTCGGAGGTCCCGGCGCGCCCGGCGGCTTCCCCGGATTGCCGGGCCTGCCCGGCGGAAAGAAGCGCTGAGGCTCCCC
>CANJKV010000186.1 GCA_947474855.1 Aurantimonadaceae bacterium
ACTGGAGCCCCGACGAGCTCTGCCGCCGCTACGCGGCCGTCTACTGAGAATGGAAGCACCCATGGGAAAGCTCGACGGGCGCATCGCCGCCGTCACGGGGGCCGCGACCGGCCTCGGCCGAGCCATCGCGCTGCTTTATGCCGCGGAAGGCGCCGACGTCGCCGTTCTCGACCGCAACGGCGAGGGCGCGCAGGTGGTGGCGGCGCGCATCCGCGCGCTCGGCCGCCGCAGCCTGGCGGTGACCGTCGACGTCGGCGACGAGACCGGCGTCACGCAAGCCTTCGCCCGGGTCGATGCCGAACTCGGCCCCCTCGACATCCTCGTCAACAATGCCGGCATCGTCACCGTCTCGCTCCTGGAGACCATGCCGACGCAGACCTTCGACGAGATGATCCGGATCGACCTGAAGAGCGTGTTCCTGTGCACCCGCGCGGTGCTGCCGGGCATGCGCGCGCGGGGCTACGGGCGCATCGTCAACATATCGAGCCAGCTCGCCTACAAGGGCGGCGAGGGCATGGCGCACTACGCTGCCGCCAAGGCCGGCGTCGTCGGCCTCACCCGCTCGCTCGCCTACGAGGTGACGCGCCACGGCATCGCCGTCAACGCGATCTGCCCGGGGCCCCTCGACACCGACATGAAGCTGCCGCCCGAATGGGTCGGCAAGAAGGAATCCGAGCTCGTGATCGGCCGCCAGGGCCGCGTCGAGGAGGTCGCGCCGACGGCGCTGCTGCTCGCCGGGGAGGACGCCGCCTTCTATGTCGGGGCGACGTTCCATCCGAACGGCGGCGACATCATGGTCTGAAGCAGGAGCGAGACCCCATGCAACGTCCCGAAGACGCCGCCCTCAGCCGGAACCGCCCGCTCGACCCGAAGCGCACCTGCCTTCTTCTCGTCGACACGCAGAACGTCGTGTGGAACCCCGAGGTCGCCGCCCGCCTGCCCGGCTTCGACGCGACCGTGCGCGAGACCGTCCTGCCGAACCTCGAAGCGCTCGTCGCGGGCTTCCGCGCGGCCGGCGCCGAGGTCATGTACACGGTGATGGAGAACCTGACGAAAAACGGGCGCGACCGCAGCCTCGACTACAAGCTGTCGAACTTCTTCGTCGCCAAGGGCTCGTGGGATGCCAAGGTCTTCGACGCGCTGGCGCCGGGCGAGGACGAGATCGTCATCCCGAAGACCTCGTCGGGCGTCTTCAACTCCACCAACATCGAGTACGTCCTGCGCAACATCGGCATCGACACGCTGGTGGTCACCGGCTTTCTGACCGACCAGTGCGTCGATCACACGCTGCGCGACGCGGCAGACCGGGGCTTCTATCCCGTCTGCGTATCGGATGCCTGCGCCACCCATACGCCCGAGCGGCACGAGGCGGCGCTGCGCGCCTTCGCGGGCTACTGCCTCACGCTCGACACGCAAAGCCTTCTCGAACGCCTCCGCCCGCGGGCCGAGCCGGTGCTCGCTTCCGGCTGACATCGGCGCGGCGCCACTCCGGCTTCAGGCGGATGCGGGCGATCGCCTCCCCGATGTTCTGCGCCCCGCCCGTGACAAGGGCGACGTGATCGTCCGTGCGGAAGTCGGCAAAGGGATCCAACCGCGCCATGAGGCTCGTCCTTGCGTTGGGCGCCGCGACGGCGGCTGCGGTCAATCGAGTTCCTGCACGCCGCCGCCCGAGACGGTGAGCACCTGCCCGCTGATCCACGACGCGGCCGGCGAGCACAGGAACACGGCGGCGTTCGCGATGTCCTCGGGCTTTCCCAGGCGTCCGAGCGGCGTGTGACGCAGCATCGTCGCCTCGACCTCGGGCGTCAGCACGCTCGCCAGGGCGTCGGTGCGGATCGCTCCCGGCGCGATGGCGTTGACCCGGATGGCTCGCGGTCCGAGATCGAACGCCATGTTGCGCGTCAGATGGTTCACCGCCGCCTTGGACGAGCCGTAGGAGGTCATCCGGACGTTCTTGTTCTCGCCCGCCATCGAGGAGATGTTCAGGATGGCCCCGCGACCGGCGGCCGCCATGTGCGGGGCGGCGAGCTGAGACAGGCGGAAGAGCGAAAACAGGTTGAGCTCGAAGGCCCAGCGGAACTGGTCCATGGGCATGTCGAAGGGCTTGGGGCCGCCTCCGCCGGCATTGTTGACGAGAAGCGTCAAAGCCCCGAAGCGCTCCACGGCGGTCCGAACCGCGGCCTCCAGATCGTCTTCCTTCGTGACGTTGCAGGCGATACCCACCGCCCGTCCCCCGGCCTCAGCGATCTCGGCCGCGGCGGCCTCGGCGGTCTCGGCCTTGAGGTCGCTGACCACTACCGCCGCGCCGGCCGCGGCGAAGGCCCCGGCGATCGCCCGTCCGATGCCCGCGCCCGCGCCCGTCACCAGCGCCACGTCGCCGTCCAGCCGGAATTGCCTGGGATCGAACATTGTCCCTCTCCCGCTCAACCGTGAGTAGGCCGACCTTGCGGTCATCGCGCGCCGTCGTGCCAGCATTAGCCGCTTATGCGGCTGCGCTTCGCCGGCTGAGATCGGCCGGTCCGCGACGAAACGGGCGACGACGCGGTCACGCCGCACCTGCTCGCCGCCCGCCCGTCACAGGAGCACGGACCGGATGGCGTAGGCGAGCGATGCCACGACCAGGACGCCCGCGCTCCAGAGGGCGACGAACCAGCCGAGCTGCCGCATGCGCTTCGACATCCGCCGCCTCAGTGGTGATGGGTGTGGTAGCCCTCGCCCTCGATCACCTTCCCCCGGAAGACCCAGTAGGAATAGGTCGTGTAGGCGAGGATCGCGGGGATCAGAACCGAGGCGCCGACCAGCATGAAGAGGAGGCTGCTATCGGGCGCGGCCGCCTGCCAGATCGTCAGCTCCGGCGGCAGGATGTTGGGATAGAACGAGATGCCGATCCCGATAAACGACAGGACGAACAGAGCCAAAGCCGACAGGAACGGGCGGTAGTTGGATACGTGATCCTTCAGCGCCTGGAACAGGCTGAAGGCGGCGAGCGCCACGAGGATCGGGATGGGGGCGACGAACAGGATCTGCGGAAAGCTGAACCAGCGCGAATAGAAGGTCGGCTGGAGAAACGGCATCCAGGCGGACACGATCGCGATGCCGATCAGCGTTCCGATCGCGAGCGCGGCCGCGTAGCGGGCGGCGAGCCGGTTCAACGGGCCGTCCGTCTTCATGATGATCCAGGTCGCGCCGAGAAGCGCGTAGCCGACGACGACGGCGAGGCCGGTGACGACCGAGAAGGGGGTCAGCCAGTCGTACCAGCCTCCGCCATAGGCGCGCCCCGATACCTCGATGCCCTGCACGATGGTCCCCAAGGCGACCCCTTGGGCGAAGGCCGCGATGAGCGACCCGATAAAGAAGGACATGTCCCAGACCCCGCGCCAGCGCACCGTGCGCCAGCGAAACTCGAAGGCGACGCCTCGGAAGATCAGGGCGAGGAGCATGGCGATGACCGGCGCGTAGAGTGCCGGCATCACGATCGCGTAGGCCAGCGGGAAGACGGCGAAGAGGCCGCCGCCGCCCAGCACCAGCCACGTCTCGTTGCCGTCCCAGAAGGGCGCGATCGTGTTCATCGCCGTGTCCCGGTTCTCGTGCCGCTTCAGGAACGGGAACAGGATGCCGATGCCGAGGTCGAACCCGTCCAGCACCACGTAGGCGAGAACCGCGAAGGCGAGGATGAAGGCCCAGAGGAGCGGAAGATCCATGACGTCGCTCCTCAGCTCAGGGCGCCCGAGACGGGGCCGTTCTGGACGTCCATGGCCGGCCCCGGCGTGATGCCTGCGGTGCGGATCGGCTCGCGGGGATCGGGTCCCGGCTCGAGGAGGTTGGGTGCCCGCCGCATGGAGCGGAGGATGTAGTAGGTGCCGGCTCCGAACAGGGCGAAGTAGACGAGGATGAAGGCCACGAGCGAGGTGCCGACGGCGGATGCGGCGATCGGCGAGTGGCTGTCGGCGGTGCGAAGGAGGTTGTAGACCGTGTAGGGCTGGCGCCCGACCTCGGTGGTGAACCAGCCGCACGTCACCGCGACGAGGCCGGACGGTCCCATCAGCACCATCGCCCGCTGCAGCCAGGTCGCCTCGTCGATCGATCCGCGCCAGCGGCGATAAAGACCCCAGAGGCCGATCCCGAGCATGGCGAAGCCGATGGCGACCATGATGCGGAACGCGAAGAAGACGATTCCGACGTTCGGCCAGTCCTGGCGGGGAAACTGATCGAGGCCGGCGACCTCGCCGTCGAGGGAATGGGTAAGGATCAGGGAGCCGGCCCCGGGAATCTCGATCGCCCCGCGCATCCGGCCCTCCGCCATGTCGGGCAGGCCGAAGAGGGTGAGCGGCATGCCGCCGTCGCGGTTCGTCTCGAAATGCCCTTCCATGGCGGCGACCTTCATGGGCTGGTGCTCGAGCGTGTTCAGCCCGTGCGCGTCGCCCGCGAAGATCTGGATCGGAGCCACCACCGTCGCCATCCAGAGCGCCATGGAGAACATGGTGCGCGCCGCCGCGTTGCGCCGGTCCCGCAGGAGGTGGAAGGCGCCGACCGCGCCGATGATGAAGGCCGTCGTCAGGTAGGCGGCGAGAACGGTGTGGACGAGGCGGTACGGGAAGGACGGATTGAAGACGATGGCCCACCAGTCCTCGGGAACGAACTGCCCGTTCGCCGCGACGGAGTAGCCCGCCGGCGTCTGCATCCAGGAATTGACCGACAGGATCCAGAAGGCCGAGCCGAGCGTGCCGATCGCGACCATGAGGGTGGCGAAGAAATGGAGCTTCTTGCCCACGCGGTTCAGGCCGAACAGCATGACCCCGAGAAAGCCCGCTTCGAGAAAGAAGGCGGACAGGACCTCGTAGGCCATCAAGGGACCCAGCACCGGCCCAACCCGGTCGGAGAACACCGACCAGTTCGTGCCGAACTGGTAGCTCATCACGATGCCGGACACGACGCCCATCGCGAAGGACAGAGCGAAGATCTTCAGCCAGTACTGGAAGAGCGTCTGGTAGACTTCTCGGCCGGTGTAGAGCCAGAGGCCGTTGCAGACGGCCAGGAACGATGCCAAGCCGATGGTGAAGGCGGGGAAGATGAAGTGGAAGGCCACCGTGAAGGCGAACTGGATGCGCGCCAGCAGAACCGGATCAAAAGCATCGAACACGAACCGCCTCCAATAGGATCGCGCCGCGAAAGGCGCGTACTTCAGGCCAGTTTTTCTCCGCAAGTCTCGCGCCCGGACACGTCGCCCCATCGCGACACGAGGAAATGCATATCGGGGCAGTCCCGTCTTCGGACGCGCGGCTTCATCGGGCGCCGACGCGATCGATTGCATGCGCGCGGGGTCTGCCGTTCAGCATTTTTCGTTGCGGCAGTGATTTCGACATAGAGCGAGGATCGTCGAACTCGACCCGTTCTTGGCCGCCCACGAAGAAAGGCGGGCGTCCTTTCGCGATCGACCGCGTCCCGGCATGCGCTCGAACCGCCTTCGGGCAAAGACGTCGCGCCTCGCGAAAGAACAGATCGTCGCAGCCCGGCGCGCGCAAGCGAAGGACGCCCCGCCCCCCTGCCGATCGCGTCGGGGCCTCAGTCGGCGTCGCCGGCGCGATCCTCCTGGCAGAAGGCCTCGAAGCTCGCGAGCAAGCCTGCGGCGGGCAGCCCGTCGGTGATGAAGACGAGCCTCGTGGTGGCATCGTCCGTCGGCCACCGGGGGAGGCGCAGGGGCGGGTGGAGCACGTGCTGGACGGCGTGCAGGACGAGCGGACCGTCGGAGCCTTCGACCTTGACGAGCCCCTTCATCCGCAGGAGGGCGGCTCCGCGCAGCGACAGGATCGAGCCGAGCCAGCGCTTCAGGCCTGGGGCGCTGATCGGGCGCGGCGTTTCCAGCGCGAAGGCCCGGATGTCGTTGCCGTGCGCCGATCGCCCGGATCCCGCTCCTCCGGCATCGGCCGGCTCGAAGGCGTCGGCCTTGAGCCAGGCGCCGACGGCTCCGCCCGTCTCCAGCGTGTCCGGCACGGCGCCGAACAGCGCGTCCGGCGACAACCGGCCCTGCTCGATGGCGAGGAGGGATGCTCCGGGATTGAGGCGGCCGAGCCGGTCGACGAGGGCGGCGGCGGCGCCGGGCTCGGCGATGTCGGACTTGGTGACGACGAGGAGATCGGCGAGCGCCACTTGCCGGCCGGCCTCCGCGAATGCGTCGAGCTGGCCCGCCCCGTTCACGGCGTCCACCGTGGTCACGACCGCGCGCAGGCGGAAGCGCTTCGCCACCAGCGGCTCGGCGACGAAGAGCTGAACGACCGAGGCGGGGTCGGCGAGGCCCGTCGTCTCGATCGCGACGCGCGAGAAGAACGGCAGCGCGCCGCTCGCCCGCTTGGCGAGAAGGTCGGTGAGCGTGTCGACGAGGTCGCCGCGCACCGTGCAGCAGATGCAGCCGCTCTGGAGCACCACGGCGTTCTCGATGGCGCTCTCGACGAGGAGATGGTCGATCGCGACGTCGCCGAACTCGTTGATGACGACGGCCGTGTCGGCCATCTCGGGATGGCTCAGGAGGTGGTTGAGGAGCGTGGTCTTGCCGCTGCCCAGGAACCCCGTGAGAAGCGTCGCCGGCACGCGCTCGACCGGCCCGCCGTCGGGGGTGCGGGCGGGCTCGAAGCCGCGCAGGCGCGGCGCCGCCGGGCTCAAACCTCGACCTCCCGGACGATGCGCGGGCGCCCGCGCAGGAAGGAGAAGACGGCGGTGACGAGGGCGAGCACCAGGATCACCAGGGCGATCGGACGCTGGAACACGAAGGACAGGTCGCCGCCGTGGATCACCATGGCGCGGTTGAGGTTCGCCTCGATGATCGGTCCCATCACGAAGGCGAGGACGATCGGGATCACCGGGATGCGGATCTTCTCGAACCAGTAGGCCACCGCCCCGATGATCAGGGTGAGGACGACGTGGGTCGCGTAGTTCTGATAGGCGTAGGTGCCGATCATCAGCGTGATCAGAACGAAGGGCGCGAGGATGTAGCGCGGCACGCGCGCCACCTGGACGAAGGCGTGGATGCCGACGACGCCGACGACGAGCATCAGGAACGCCGAGACGATCAGCCCGACGAAGACCGACATCACGAGGTCGCCGCCCTGGCTGAAGAGGAGCGGGCCCGGCACGATGCCGCGGCTGATCAGGAGGCCGAGAAGGATCGCGATGGCGCCCGAGCCCGGGATGCCGAGGGCGAGCGAGGGAATCAGCGCGCCCGCGACGATGGCGTTGTTGGCGGTTTCGGGAGCGGCGACGCCCTCGTCGACGCCGGTGCCGAACTTTTCCGGGTGCTTCGACCAGCGCTTCTCCTCGTTGTAGGCGAGAAGCGAGGCGACGGTGGCGCCCGCGCCGGGAATGGCGCCGACCGCCGTGCCGACGAGGGTGCCGCGCCACATGGTCGGCAGGAGCGCGCGCATGTCGCGCCAGCCGACCCGGTTGCCGGCGGCGGACTGGTCGAGGTGCTTGGCGAGCTTCATGTCGTCGCCGCGGCGGGCGGCCATGAGGTTGAAGGCCTCGGGCACGGCGAGGAGGCCGGTGATGACGACGATGAGCGGGAGGCCGTCGAGGAGGGCTGCCTGACCGAAGGCGAAGCGCGTGCCGCTGAAGCCGGAGGAGCCGATGGTCGCCAGGAACAGGCCGATGCCGGTGGCGATGAAGCCGCGGACCGGGCTGTCGCCGAAGAAGCTGCCGATGATGGCGAGGCCGAAGATGCCGACCGCCAGCATCTCCGTCGGCCCGAACTGGAGGCCCACCCAGGCGAGGCCCGACGCGCCGAACAGGAAGACGAAGCTCGACATCATGCTGCCGAAGACGCCGGTATAGAGCGAGATCTTCAGCGCCCGGCCGGCGAGGCCCTTCTGCGCCATGGGAAAGCCGTCGAGGATGGTGATCGCGGCGGCCGCGTTGCCGGGCGTGCGGATCAGGATCGAGGGGATCGCACCGCCGTATTCGGCCGCCGCGTAGATGGCGATGAAGAACAGGACGCCGGAGACCGGCTCCATCCCGAAGGTGAAGGGAAAGGTGAGGGCCAGCGCCTGCGAGGCGCCGAAGCCCGGCAGCGCGCCGAGAAGGATGCCGATCACGACGCCGATCGTCATGATGATCATGTTGGTGGGGCTCAGCACCACCCAGAGGGCGGGCAGGAAGTTCTCGACGAGCGTCACGGCCGGTCCTCCTTCAGAACTGCACGTAGCGGGGAAGGAAGAGGAGCGGCATCGAGACGTTCAGGAGAAGAACGAAGGTGCCGTAGAGGACGAGCATGGTCACCGCCGCCGTGGCGATGGCGATCGCGGGACTGGCCATGCGCGTCCACAGAAGCGCGGCGAGGACGAGAAAGGCGGCGATCTCGAAGCCGACGAGGTTCATGCCGTAGACGAAGGCGAGCGTCGCGGCGATGGTGACGAGGTAGTCGCGCCATTCGAAGGTGAAGCGGGGGCCGTCCTTCGGCTCGTCCACGTCCGCGGTCGCGGCGGCCGCCGCTTCCGATCGCGGGCGCAGGGCCACCATGGCGATCCAGGCGAGGATGAAGATCCCCGTTCCGCCGAGCGCCAGCATGGGGAAGAAGGACGCGCCGGGATAGCCGCGCACCGGCGAGGGCGGAAGCTTGGCCGCCTCCAGCATGAGAAAGGCGACGAGGCCGAGCAGAACCAGCGCGGTGACGAGCTCGGCCGTGCGGCGATGCAGCGACAGCATCGGGATGTCCCTTCGCGAAAGGTGGGAGGGTGCGGCGGACCGATCGGGCGCGGCGGGAACGCCGCGCCCGTTTCATCGGCGTCAGAGCAGGCCGTTCTCTTCCATGAAGGCGCGGGTGTCCTTCAGCTCGGCGTCGAAGGACTGCTTGAGGACGGCCGGGTCGGTCTCGAAGTTCTTCTCGACGTGCGGGCTCGTCTCGAGATAGGCGGCGTATTCCGGGCTCGCCATCACCGCCGTCAGGGCCTCGCGGATCTTGGCCTTCACCGGTTCGGGTGTGCCCGACTTCAGGAAGATGCCCTGCCACTGGTGGCTGATCGGATAGGTGTAGCCGAGCTCGGCCGGGGTCGGCACGTCCGGCATGGCGGGGACGCGCGCCTCGTTCAGCACCACGAGCGGGCGGATGGTGCCGGCCTGGACGTGCGACTGGAACTGGCCGATCGAGCCGAGGGCCACCGGCACGTGCTGGCCGAGGACGTCGCGCACAGCGTCGCCCGAGCCCTCGTAGGGGATGTGCACGACCTCCGCGCCCGCCGCCTTGAAGACGGACAGGATATGCTTGTGGTGGATCGAGCCGATCTTGTTGCCGGCGACGGCAATCGAGCCGGGGGCTTCCTTGGCCGCAGCGACCACGTCCTCGAAACTCTGGTACGGATTGTCGGCATGCGTGCCGAGGGCGTAGATGAACTTCTCGATGCGGGCGAGGAACTCGAAGTCTTCGGGTTTGCGCTCGAAGGTCGGAAGGTTCATGTAGCCGCTCCAACTCGCATTGGCGTGGAGGATCGTGTAGCCATCGGCATCGCGGCCGGTTGTGTAGACCGCCGCCTCGTTGCCCGAGCCAGCGCCCTTGTAGGTGACGTTGACGGGCACGCCGAGCTTGTCCTCCTGCGACAGCACCTGGGCCATGAGCTGGCACCACTGGGCGGCGGTGGAGCCGGGCGAGGTCGAGCAGACCAGCTCGACCGGCTGGCTCGGATAGTCCTCCTGCGCGCCGGCGGGGAGCGACCCCGAAACGGCGGCGGCAAGACAGGCGGCGAGTGCCGCGGCGATGCGCTTCATGATCGTTCCTCCCGGGAATGACGTGGGTGTCGAAGGCATGGAACCCGCCCCGGCCGGGCCCCCTCCCCGGAGCCGGTGGCCGGCGCGGCGGGCGGATCAGCCCTTCGGCTCGAAGCCGGCGTCGTAGTGCGGGCCGGCCATGGTGCCGTCGGCGGCCATGCCGACGATGCCGTGCGACAGGTCCTTCACCACGAAGAAGACGACGTCCTCGTCCGGCAGGGCGACGGTGGCGTGGACCTTGTTGGGCGGGAAGTAGAGAAGCGTGCCGGGGCCGACGATGCGCTCCTCCTCGCCCTCGATGTAGACGCGCAGGCGCCCCTTCACGACGTAGTTCCACTGCTCGTTCGGGTGCGAATGCGGACGCGCGCCGGTGCCGCGCGCCTTGTTCATCAGGCCGACCTGCGTGCGCTCGCCTTCGACCACCGCGCCGTAGGCGGTGGAATAGCCCTTGCCGGCGTCGATCTTGTCGAGCTCGGCGAGCTGGAAGACGTAGCCCTGGGCTCCGCCCTTGACGGCGCCCTTGTTGCGGGTCTCGGGGATGATGGTCTCGGCTGCGCTCATGCGGGTCTTCCTCCCAAGGGTTGGCCGGTCCGGCCGTCAGATGTCGAGTTCGAGGACGTAGAGGCCGCCCGTGTGGCGATCGACGGCGTAGACGACGCCGTTCTCGTCGACGTGGACGTCGTTGATCTGCGCCGAGGGCACGCGCGAGCCGGCGGGCGCGGGCGGCACGAAGGCCGCGACCTCCTTCGGGGCGGTCGGGTCGGAGATGTCGTGGACGCGCACGCCGCCGTTGAACAGCGAGGAGAAGATCAGCGTGTCGGACTGGAAGG
>CANJKV010000187.1 GCA_947474855.1 Aurantimonadaceae bacterium
CCAACCGGGTCCCGGGTCTGCCTTCGGGGATACTCCACGGCGCGGACCGTTACGGCCCGCACCGCTCCTCGCGCGTCGCGCCGCCCGGACGCCCGCTCCTCCGGAAGAAGCGAACCGCACCGGACCTCGCCCGCCGACCCTCTCGAACGATCCCGGTGATCATTCGCGCCCATCCGAATGGGCCGGCGGTGACGGGGAACGTAGGGGAGTGGCGGCAAGGGCGTGGACAAGTCCGGGCGTGGATCGCTCAAGTCGCGGGGAGGAAGTCCTCGCGCATCGGGGTGAAGACGTCGAGGAGGACGCCGGCTTCCAGGGCCTTGGCGCCGTGGATCGCATCGGGCGGCACGAGGAAGCTGTCGCCGGCGGTCAGGCGGCGCGTTTCGCCAGAAATCTCGATCTCGAAGGCGCCGCTTTCCACCAGCGAGCACTGGACGTGCGGGTGGCTGTGGAGCGGGCCGACGGCGCCGGCCTGGAAGCGCACGCGCACCATCATCACGCCCGGGCCGTAGGTCAGCACCTTGCGCGTCACCCCCTCCCCGGCCGGCTCCCAGGGCAGATCCGCGTCGTGGGCGAAGGGCTCGTTCAGTCGGTTCATGGGATCGGGTCCTGTTTTCGTCAGCGGGCGAGCCAGCCGCCGTCGACCGGCAGCACGGTTCCGTGGACGTAAGCCGAAGCGGGCGAGGCGAGAAAGACGGCAGCCCCGCCGATCTCGCTTGGCTCGCCCCAGTGGCCGGCGGGGATGCGCGACAGGATCGCGGCGCTGCGCGCCTCGTCGGCGCGCAGCGCCTCGGTGTTGTTGGTGACGAAGTATCCGGGCGCGATGGCGTTGACGTTGATGCCCTTGGCCGCCCACTCGCAGGCCAGCAAGCGCGTGAGGCCCGCGAGCCCGCTCTTCGAGGCCGTGTAGGACGGAATGCGGATGCCGCCCTGGAAACTCAGGAGCGAGGCGATGTTGATGACCTTGCCGCCCTGCCCGTCCGCCAGCATCCGGCGCGCGACGGCCTGGGTGAGAAAGAAGGTCGTCTTGAGGTTCACGTCCATCACCGCGTCCCAGTCGGCCTCGGTGAAGTCGATGGCGTCGGCGCGGCGGATGATGCCGGCATTGTTGACGAGGATGTCGACGCGGCCGGCTTCGGAGGCCTCCGCCACCACGCGCTCGATCGGCTCCAGGGTCGAGAGGTCGGCCGAGACGGCGCGGAAGGAGCTGCCGACCTGTCCGACAAGCGCTTCCGTCTCGTCCATGGCCGAGCGGCCGACGGCGACGATGCCGGCGCCGGCCTGTGCCAGCGCCACCGCGACCGCCTGGCCGAGGCCGGTGTTGGCGCCGGTGACGAGGGCGGTCTTGCCGGAAAGGTCGAAGGGGGAGCCAGCCGCCATCAGCGCAGGTCCTCGATCGCCACCATGTCCATGTCGGTGAAGTCCTGGTTGTCGCCGCCCATCGCCCAGATGAAGGCGTAGGCGCTGGTGCCGACGCCCGAATGGATCGACCAGCCGGGCGAGAGCACCGCTTCCTCGTTGGCGACGATGAGGTGGCGCGTTTCCTGCGGCTCGCCCATCAGGTGGACGACGCGCTGGCCGGCGGGCAGGTCGAAGTAGAGATAGACCTCCGAACGCCGGTCGTGGACGTGGGCCGGCATCGTGTTCCACAGGCTCCCCTCCTCGAAGACGGTGAGGCCGAGAAGGAGCTGGCAGGAGCGGCAGACGTCGGGGTGGATGTACTGGTTGATGGTGCGCCGGTTGGCGGTGCGGTCCTCGCCGAGCCGCACCTTGCGGGCGGTCTCGGCATTGATCGCGACGGTGGGATAGGACGCGTGGGCCGGCGTCGAGACGAGGTAGAACTTAGCCGGCTTGCCGGCGTCGAGGCTCTCGAAGACGACCTCGCCGGCGCCCATGCCGACATACAGCGCGTCGCGAGCCGACAGCGCGTAGGTCTCCTCGCCGACGCGCACGCGGCCGGGGGCGCCGACATTGACGATGCCGAGCTCGCGCCGCTGCAGGAAGCTCGCCGTGCCGATCGCCTTCGGGGCGGAGAGCGGCAAAGGCTCGGCGCCCGGCGTGGCGCCGCCGACCACGAGGCGGTCGATGTGGCTGTAGGTGAGCGTCACTTCGCCTGTGCGGAAGATGTTCTCGATCAGGAAGTGGCGGCGCAGCTCCGCCGTGTCGAAGCGGCGGACGGCCTCGGGGTGGCTGACCTGGCGGATGTCGACTTGAGGATCGGTCATGGATGCGTCTTTCAGCGGAACAGGCTCGGCAGCCACATGGACAGCGCCGGCACGTAGGTGACGAGGAGCAGCACGAGAACGCTCGCGCCCAGGAACGGCCAGATCGTCTTCATCGCCTCGCCGATGGTGATCTTGCCGACGGCGCAGCCGACGAAGAGCACCGAGCCGACGGGCGGCGTGTTGAGGCCGATGCCCGCGTTCAGGATCATGACGATGCCGAAGTGGATCGGATCGATGCCGAAGGCCTTCACGACCGGCAGGAAGATCGGCGTGCAGATGATGATCATCGGCGCCATGTCCATGAAGGTGCCGAGGAGGAGGAGCGCGATGTTGATGAGGAGGAGGACGACGATCGGGTTGTCGGAGATCGACTGCATGAAGGCGATCGCCGCCTGCGGCACCTGGAGAAAGGCCATGAGCCAGCCGAAGGAGGTCGCCGTGCCGATGACGAGGAGCACCATGGCCGTCGTGCGCACCGCGCCGAGCGTCGCGTGGATGAAGTCGCTCCAGGTGAGCTCGCGGTAGACGAAGGCGGTGACGGCCGCGGCGTAGAAGACCGCGATCACCGAGCTTTCGGCCGCCGTGAAGACGCCGGAGCGCACGCCGCCGAAGATGAGGCCGATGAGAAGGATGCCGGGCATCGCCGAGAGGAGGTAGGCGAAGACCATCGCGACGCCCGGAAAGGGCTCGGACGGGTAGCCGCGCCGGACCGCGACGACGTAGGCGGTGATCATCAGCGCGGCGGCGAGCATGAGGCCGGGGATGATGCCGGCGGTGAAGAGGTCGGCGACCGAGACGATGCCGCCCGCGGCGATCGCGTAGATGATCATGTTGTGCGAGGGCGGCACGAGCAGCGCGATGATCGCGGCGTTGACGGTCACGTTGACGGCGTAGTCCTTGGCGTAGCCGCGCTTCTCCATCTGCGGGATCATGATGCCGCCGACGGCCGAGGCGTCGGCGATGGCCGAGCCGGACACGCCGCCGAAGAAGGTCGAGGCGACGATGTTGACCTGCCCGAGGCCGCCGCGCAGGTGGCCGACCATCGAGGCGGCGAAGCGGATCAGCCGGTCGGCGATGCCGCCGCGGATCATCAGGTCGCCGGCGAAGATGAAGAAGGGGATCGCCATCATCGCGAAGGCGTTCATGCCCGCGTTCAGCTGCTGGAACACGACGACCGGCGGCAGACCCATGTAGAGGACCGTCGCCAGTGACGCAATGCCGAGGCAGAAGGCGACGGGCGTGCCGATCACCAGAAGAAGGGCGAAGGTGCCGAAGAGGATCGCGAGAGCCATGGCGGTCACTCCGGCCGGACGATGATGGGACGGTCGAGGGGAATGTCGGCCGCCTGCGGGTCCGTGTCGGGGGCGACCAGCGGCTCGGCCTCGCCGAGGAGGATGAGGCGGGCGAGCTTCTCGGCGGCGAAGAGTGTGATCAGCGCGCCGCCGACGGCGAGCGGCAGGTAGTCCATGCCCTGGGGCACGGCGAGGCCGGCCATCTTGGCGGGCCAGGTCTCGATGGCGAGCTGTGCCCCGTACCAGGCCATGCCGGCGCCGAAGAGGATCACCAGCAGGTCGGTGACGACGAGCATGGCGAAGCGGAGCGGGCGCGGGGCGTAGTGGAGCCCGGTCTCGAAGCCGAGATGGTTGCCCTCGCGAACGCCGACGGCGGCGCCGAGGAGAATGAACCAGCTCATCAGGAGGAGCGAGGCCGGCTCCGTCCAGCTGGGCGAGGCGTTCAGCGCGTAGCGGCCGAAGACCTGCCAGCCGACGAAGAGGGTCATGAGCACGAGGCCGACGCCGGAGATCCAGAGCGCGAGGTTGGACAAGCGCGAAAGGAGCGGCGGCAGCGCGGAGACGAGGACGCGCATGGGATGCCTGTGGGTGGATGGAGAAGGAAGCGGCGGGGCACGGCCGCGCCCCGCCGGACGGCCGGGGACGCCGGCCTCACTCGGTGGTGCGGATCGCCTCGACCATGGCCTTGAGCTCCGGGGTGCCGGCATATTTCTCGTAGATCGGCTGCATGGCCGCGACGAAGGGCGCCTTGTCGACCTCGTTGGCCTCGATGCCGGCGGCGCGGACCTTGGCCTCGGCCTCGTTCTCGCGCGCTTCCCAGAGCTCGCGCATCCTGGCGACCGACTCCTTGGCGGCGGCGCGCACGATCTGCTGGTCCTCGGGGGACAGGCGGTCAAAGCTCGTCTTCGACATCACGAAGACTTCCGGCGAGAGCGAGTGCTGGGTGATCGAGTAGTACTTCGCCACCTCGAAGTGGCGGAAGCTCTCGTAGGAGGGCCAGTTGTTCTCCGCCCCGTCGACGACGCCGGTCTGGAGGGCCGAATAAACCTCGCCCGGAGGCATGGGCGTGGCGTTGGCGCCGAGCGCGTTGACCATGTCGAGGAAGAGGTCGGACTGGATGACGCGGACCTTGAGGCCCTTCATGTCGTCGAGGGTCCGGATCGGGTGCTTGGAATTGTAGAAGGAGCGCGCGCCCGAATCGTAGAAGGCGAGGCCCACGAGCCCGAGCGGCTCGAAGCTCTTCAGGATCTCCTCGCCGACCGGCCCGTCCATGACCGCGCGCATGTGCGCGGTGTCGCGGAAGATGAAGGGCAGCGCGGGGACGACGGTCGCGGGAACGAGGTTGTTGAACGGTCCCATGTTGACGCGGTTGAGGTCGATGACGCCGAAGCGCGTCTGCTCGATGGTTTCCTTCTCCTGGCCGAGCTGGGCGGAGTGGAAGACCTGGACGGCGATGCGCCCGTTCGTGCGCTCCTTCACCAGCTCGCCGAAGAACTTGACCGCCTCGACGGTGGGGTATCCGTCGGGGTGGATGTCGGCCGAGCGCAGGGTGACCTCCTGCGCCTGGGCCGGACCGGAGGTCGGGCCGCCTGCCAGAAGGGCGAGCGCGGCGGCCGTGCCGAAGGCGATTGCGCGGAATGTCATGACGATCCTCCCGAATAAGTGCCCCCGCCACGACACGCATGGCTTGTCCTCCCAGACGGCGGGCACGAGAATGGTGCAGCGGGCTCGCATTGCCCGGCGCGACTTGTATGGTAGTATAGGCTTGAATGGCGCGCAAGCCGCGAGGGAGAACCGCATCCATGAGCTTGTCGATCGCCGCGCCGCCCGGACTTCCCTCCTCGCTGTCGAGCGCCCAGCGCGTGGAAGCGGAGCTGCGCCGCGCGATCGTTTCCCTCGACCTGCCGCCGGGCACGCGCTTGTCGGAGCAGGAGATCGCGCTGCGCTACGGGGTGTCGCGCCAGCCGGTGCGCGAGGCGCTGATCGCCCTCGCCCGCACCCGGCTCGTCGAGATCCTGCCCCAGCGCGGCACCGTGGTGGTGAAGTTCTCGGCGCGGAAGATGATGGAGGCGCGTTTCGTGCGCGAGGCGGTGGAGTGCGCCGTGGTGCGCCGCGCCGCGCAGGCCTTCGCGCCGCAGAGCCGCGAGCGGATCGCCGACCTCCTGGTGATGCAGGAGATGGTGGCGGCGCGGGGCGACCATGCGAGCTTCCAGCGCTACGACGAGATGTTCCACGTGGAACTGACGGAAGGGGCGGGCTTCGGCCTCGCCTGGGAATCGATCCGCGACATCAAGGCCCACATGGACCGGGTCTGCCACCTGACGCTGCCGGGCGCCGAGGCGATGATCCCGCTGATCGAGCAGCACAAGGCGATCATGGCCGCGATCGACGCGGGCGACGCCGACGCGGCCGAGGGCGCGATGCGCCACCACCTCACCGAGATCCTGCGTGCGCTCCCCAAGGCGGAGGCCGCCCATCCCGACCTGTTCGAATAGGACGGGTCGAACCCCGCGTTTCACGCGATTGCGATTTGAAGCGGCGAAACGCGGCGCAACTTGTCGGGAAACGCGACACCGCCGATCCTCGGGAGCCCCGCCATGACCGTTGCCGCCCGCGCCCTTCGCCCGCGCACAGCCCTCATCGGGGTCGCGGCGCTCGCCGCGCTCACCACCACCGGGGCGCTCGCCCATCACGGCTGGTCCTGGGCCGAGGCCGACCAGATCGAACTTAACGGCGAGATCCGCGAGATCTATGTGGGCCCGCCCCATCCGGTGCTGCGCGTCGCCGCGGCGGACGGCGACTGGTCGGTCGAGCTCGGCAACCCCAACCAGACGCGCCGGTCCGGCTTCACCGAGGAGTCGGCCGCCGTCGGAGACAGCATCACCGCGCTCGGCAACCGGTCCGAGGACCCGTCGGAAAAGCGAATGAAGGCCGTGCGCGTCACCGTGCGCGAGCGGACCTACGACATCTATCCCGACCGCATCCGATCGAACTGACGCCAGGGATGGAGGGCTTCGCCGAGCTCGTCGCGGCCTGGCCGGGCGCGCGCCTCCTTCGCCAGTCGCCCGTCGCCTATCCGCTCGTCAACGCCCTCCACATCCTCGCCATCGCGCTCGTCGCGGGGCCGATCCTCGTTCTCGACCTGCGCATCCTCGGCGCCTTCCCCGGCATTCCCGCCGCGCACCTCGCGCGGCCCCTCGCCCGCACCGCGGCGGTCGGGGTCGGACTCGCGGTTCTCACCGGCGCGCTCCTGTTCTCGACGCGGCCGACCGGCTACCTCGCCAATCCCGCCTTTCTCCTGAAGGTCGCCCTCGTCGGCCTCGGCATCCTCAACGCGCTCGTCATCCGCGCGACGCCGGGATGGCGGCGGCTCCTCGCGGGCGCAGAGCCGGGCGGCCTCGTCCGGACCCTCGCCCTGGCTTCGGCCGCGATCTGGATCGCCGCCATCCTCGCCGGCCGCTGGATCGCCTTCGTCGAGTGAGGCCGGGCCGCGTGTCAGGCCGGGGCGAAGGGCGGCGCCGACTGGGGAAGGATGAAGGGAATGCCGGGCGTCGGAGCGCGCCCGACGGGAAGGGTCAAGCCGTAGACCCGCGCCACGAACCCGTCGTCCACGACCTCGGCGGGCGCTCCGTCCGCGACGATCCGCCCGCCAGCCAGCGCGACGATCCGGTCGGCGGCGCGGATGGCGAGGTTGAGGTCGTGGAGGATGGCGAGAACCCCGAGGCCGCGGGCGGCCATCGCGCGGGCGACGCCGAGCGCGTGCAGCTGGTGGCGAAGGTCGAGGCTCGCGGTCGGCTCGTCGAGGAGAAGGAAGCGCGGCGCGGCGCCGCCGTCCTCGCCCCGGCGCTCCGCCGCCTCGACCTGCGCGAGGGCGCGGGCGAGGTGGACGCGCTGGGCCTGCCCGCCCGACAGGGTCGAGACCGGGCGGTTCTCGCAGCCGGCGAGATCGACGCGGGCGAGCGCGCGCCGCGCCAGCGCCTCGCCGAGGCGCCGCGGCGCACCGCCGGCCTCGGCGCCGAAGGCCACGATCTCGGCGGCCGTGAAGGAAAAGGCGAGCTGGCTCGCCTGGGACATGACGGCGCGCCGCCGGGCGAGCGCGCGGGGGTGGAGCGTCGAGAGCGGCCGGCCGTCGAGGCATGCCGCGCCGGCGCTCGGGGCGATCTCGCCGGCGAGGAGGCGCAGAAGCGTCGACTTGCCGGCGCCGTTCGCCCCGACCACGGCCACGACCTCGCCGGGGCCGAGGCGCAGGGTCACGCCGGACAGGACAGGCGCGCCGCCGAGCGAGACCGAGCAGTCCACCGCGTCCAGCATCTCAGGCGCCGAGCGTCGCGCGGCGCTTCAGCACCAGCCACAGGAAGACCGGGGCGCCGAGGCAGGCGGTCAGGATGCCGATCGGCAGCTCGGCCGGGGCGACGAGGGTGCGCGCCCCGAGATCGGCGAGAAGCAGGAGCGTCGCGCCGAGAAGCGCGCTCGCGGGCAGGAGCGCGCGGTGGTCGGGCCCGACCGCGACGCGCAGGAGATGGGGCGCCAGGAGCCCGACGAAGCCGATGATGCCGGACACCGCGACGGCCGCGCCGACGCTCGCCGCCACCGCCAGGACGCCGAGCCGCTTCAACCGCTCGACGTCGATGCCGAGATGGAAGGCCTCCGCCTCGCCGAGCGCCGCCGCGTTCAGCCCCCGCGCCATGAAGGGCGCGGCGCAGGCGAGCGGCAGCATCAGCGGCAGGGCGCCGAACGCCTTCACCCAGGTCGCGCCGCCGAGGCCGCCCATGGTCCAGAAGGTCAGTTCGCGCAGCTGCCCGTCGTCGGCCACGAAGACGAGAAGCCCCGTCAGCGCGCCGAAAAGCGCCGTCAGCGCGATGCCGACGAGCAGCATGGCCGTGACGGAGGTGCGGCCCGAGACCGTCGCGAGGCGCTTGAGGACGAGCGTCGCCGCGAGCCCGCCGACGAAGGCGGCGACGGGCAGGAGATGGGGGCCGAGCCCCGGCGCCAACAGCGCATCCGTTTCGCGGCCGAGCACGATCACCGTCACCGCGGCGAGCGCCGCCCCCGACGACACGCCGACGAGGCCGGGATCGGCCAGAGGGTTGCGGAAGAGACCCTGCATCACCGCGCCCGACAGGCCGAGCGCGGCGCCGACCAGGATCGCGAGACCGGCGCGCGGCAGGCGGATGTCGAGAACGATCGCGGCCGTGGTCGGATCGAGGGCGGCGCGCCCCTCACCGAGCGCCGTGCCGAGCGCCCGCGCCACCGCGGCCGGGCCGAGGCCCGCGGCGCCCAGCGACAGCGAAGCGAAGGCGGCGAGCGCAAGGAGGACGAGCCCGACAAGGACGCTCGCCCGGCCGAGCCGGCGCGGCCGAGCCGCGGGAGACGGGGCGAGCACGGCCGCGCTCAACCGTCGGACCCGGCGACGGGCTCGGGGAGAACGAGGCCGGGGTGGAGCTTGGATGCGAGGTCCCGCAGGGCCGCGGCCGTGCGCGGGCCGAAGCCGAGGAGATAGGAGCCGTCGAAGGACAGGATCGCGCCGGTTTTCGCCGCCGGCGTGCCGCCGAGCGCCGGGTCGGCGGCGATCGCGGCCGTCATGGCGGGATCGGGCGCGGCCCCTCGCGCCATGGTGACGATCACCGCGGGCGCGGCGACGAGCGAGGCCTCGGGCGTCGCCGGCTTGTAGCCGGCAAGGTCGGCGAAGACGTTCGTCGCCCCGGCCAGCTGCAGCATGGCGTCGGCCGCCGTGCCGCGGCCGGCGACGAGCGGCGCGGCGCGCGGCGGCGTCATGACGAAGGCGACGCGGGGCCTGGGCGCGGCGGCGAGCGCGGCAGCGACCGCGTCGATCTCCGCCTTCGTGCGCGCCGCGAGCGCCTCGCCCTTCTCCGGCTCGCCCGCCGCGGCCGAGACGCTGCGGATCAGCGCGGCGACGCCCTCGGCGCTCGGCTGGTTGGGAACGGTCACGAAGGGAATGCCGGCGGCCTGGAGGACCGCGATCGCTTCGGGCGGGCCGGAGCCTTCGGCCGCCAGGATCAGGCTCGGCCGCGCGGAGAGGACACCCTCCGCGCCGAGCTGGCGCATGTAGCCGACGTCGGGCCGGGCCTCGGCCGCGGCGGGATAGGTGCTCGTCGTATCCACCGCGACGACGCGCTCGCCGAGGCCGAGCGCGAAGAGGGTTTCCGTGACGGCGCCGCCGATCGACACGATGCGCGAGGTGTCGGAAATCTCGACCGAGCGCCCGGCCGCGTCGGTGACGCGGATCGGCCCGGCGCCGGCGGGCGCGGCGGCGAGAAGGCTCGTGGCGGCGAGAAGGAGGGCGGCGAGCCCGCGGCGGAACGGCATGGGCGGCGTCCTCACTTCGTCAGGATGAGCTTGTTGTTGGAGGTCAGGCGCAGCCGGTAGAGCTCGGCGCCGTGCGCGATGAGGAGCTCCCGGCGGCCGCCGAGAAGCGTTCGCGCCTCGACGGGCACGGCCTCGCCGGGGCGGCTCGACGCTCCGGCCGGCTGCGGTTGGCGCGCGTCTTCGACCATGCTCCTCGACTCCTGTGGCCGGTCCGTCACAGCTCGTGGGCACCGGATCGGATTGGCCGTGGAAACAGCACGGTCAAAAGTTGACTGTCAAGCTCAACATATTCTACCGGGAGGGTGCGCCGAGACCGGCGCCCTGACCCGCCAGCCAGCCACGCGCGTCCCCCCGCCCAGCCAGCCAGTCGGCCGCTTCCCGTTGTTTCGAGGATCCGCCCCATGGCCCGCCGCTTTCCGTCCCGTCACGCCGCACGCCTCCTGCGCGGGGGCGGCCTCCTGGCGCTGTGCGCGCTGCCCGCGGCCGCGCAGGAGGCGCCCGCGGCCGGAGGCACCTCGTCCGGCGTCGTCGTGAACCTCGACACGGTGACGGTGCTGGCGGACCGCCGGCCGGCCTCGGCGATCACCTCGCTCGGCGGCGTCAGCGTCGTGACGGGCCCCGAGATCCGGCGCTTCGAGCCGGACACCGTCGGCGAGGTGCTCGCCACGATCCCGGGCGTGGCGAGC
>CANJKV010000188.1 GCA_947474855.1 Aurantimonadaceae bacterium
GCCGCCCACCCAAACCATCGCCGCCGTGCCGACGATCGCCAGCGCCTGGAGAAAATAGGGCATCGCCCTCACGAGGCCGCGGCCGAAGGCCTGGCCGGCGGAGCCGACGCGCGGGTTCGCCGCGAGCGCGAGACCGGCATCGTCCGCCTTCACGATCAGCGCCACCGCGCCGTAGACCGCGACCGTGATGCCGAGGCCGACCACGGCGAGCACCACCGCCTGCATCCAGAAGCTCGCGCCCGGGTCCATCGCCGCGAGCGTGATCGCCATGATCTCGGCCGACAGGATGAAGTCGGTCTTGATGGCGCTGGCGACCTTCTGGTCCTCCAGCGTCTGGGCGCTGGGGGCGACCGAGCCGATCTTGTCCTCGTGGACATGCGCCGCGTGCGGGACGAGGGCCTCGTAGATCTTTTCCGCGCCCTCATAGGCGAGGTAGGCACCGCCGAGCATCAGCAGCGGCGTGATCGCCCAGGGGGCGAAGAAGGACAGGATCAGCGCCGCTGGCAGCAGGAACAACAGCTTGTTCTTTGCAGAGCCCAGCGCGATGCGCCAGATGATCGGCAATTCGCGGGCCGGCGAGAAGCCGACCACGTAGCGCGGCGTCACCGCCGCGTCGTCGATCACGACGCCGGCGGCCTTCGCCCCGGCCTTCGCGGCCTGCGCCGCGATGTCGTCCACGGAGGCGGCGGCGATCTTTGCGATGCCCGCGATATCGTCGAGGAGGGCGATGAGGCCGATGCTCAAGGATCAGGTCTCCGTGCGTCCGGGTCTTGGCTTTATAGGTCGCCGAGCGCACTCCGTCACCATTTCGCGCCTCGCGCGTTTCCTTGCCGTCAACGAGCCGAGGACGAGCGCATGATGGCCGCAAACCAGAACGAGCCCGAGACCGGGACGGAACCTCCCCGCGAGAAGATCACGACCGGCCCGAACGACCGCCCGCTGAACGAGAGCATCGGCCAGACCGCCGGCGGCCTGCCGGACGATTCCAGCGCGGCGGTCGAGGTGGACGAGGCCACGGTGAAGCGCGTGGAGAAGGCACTGAAGGAGCGCTGAGCCGCGACACGCAAGGGCGTGGGCGCGTTCGCATCCCGGCGAGAGGCCGTGCTAGACAGGGCCGTCACAGGAAGGACGGTGCCCATGCCTATCGCGTTTCCGAACTCGCTCCACGCCCGCGACGTCGAGTACCTGCTCCACCCCGTCACCAACGCCCGCCGCCACGAGGAAACGGGCCCGATCGTGATCGACCGGGGCGAGGGTATCTACGTCTACGACGACGAGGGCAAGGGCTACATCGAGGCGATGGCGGGCCTGTGGAGCGTCGCCGTCGGCTTCGGCGAGAAGCGCATCGCGGACGCGGCGCACCGCCAGATGGCGAAGCTCCCCTACTACCACTCGTTCAGCCACAAATCGAACGAGCCGGCGATCCTCCTCGCCGAGCGCCTCGTCCAGATGACGCCCGAGCGGCTGACGCGCGTCTTCTTCACCAATTCCGGGTCGGAAGCCAACGACACCGTCGTGAAGATGCTATGGTACTTCAACAATGCCCGCGGCAAGCCGGAAAAGAAGGTGATCCTGTCCCGCCAGAACGCCTATCACGGCATCACCATCACCTCCGGCTCGCTCACAGGCCTTCCCACCAACCACCGCGACTTCGACCTGCCCAACATTCCGGTGCGCCACCTCACCTGCCCGCACTTCTGGCGCTACGGCCAGCCGGGCGAGACGGAAGAGGCCTTCACCGACCGGCTGGTCGCCGAACTCGAATCGGTCATCGCCGAGGTGGGGCCCGAAAACATCGCGGCCCTCATCGGCGAGCCGCTGATGGGCGCCGGCGGCGTCCTGCCGCCGCCCGCCGGCTACTGGCCGCGCGTCCAGGAGGTCCTGCGCCGCAACGACATCCTTCTCGTCGCCGACGAGGTCATCAACGGGTTCGGCCGCATCGGCACGACCTTCGCCTGCGAGCATTACGGCATCGACGCCGACGTTCTCGTCCTGTCGAAGCAGCTGACCTCCTCCTACGCGCCGCTCGCCGCGATCGTCTTCTCGGACGAGATCTACCAGGGCATCGCCGACAATTCGGCGAAGATCGGCACCTTCGCGCACGGCTTCACGGCGAGCGGCCATCCCGTCTCCTGCGCCGTCGCGCTGGAGAACCTCGACGTCATCGCCGAGAAGCGGCTGATCGAGACCGCGGCGGAGAAGGGCGAGGTTCTTCAGGAGGCCCTGGCGAGGTTCCGCGACCACCCGCTCGTCGGTGAAGTGCGCGGCCTCGGCCTCATCGCGGCGGTCGAGCTCGTCGCGGACAAGCAGACCAAGGCGAAGTTCGACCCCGTGGGCCGCGTCGGCGCCTTTCTCTTCAACCGCGGCCACGAGCACGGCGTGATCATCCGCGCCATCGGCGACCAGATCGCCTTCTGCCCGCCGCTGATCATCACGCAGGACGAGATCGCCGAGATGGTCGCCCGCTTCGGCAGGGCGCTGGACGACACGGCGGCATGGGTGGCGGGCGGCGGCCCCGCCGCCTGAAACCTTCGATCCTCGCGGGCGAGGTCGCTTCCCGGGAACAGGAACGCCCCTCCCCGCATTTTGATCGTCGGCGCGACTGACGATACCGGCGGGCGCCGCACGGCCCGTCCCCTTCGGGGCGGGTGCATATCGGAGTGCGCGCTTGGACCTCATCGCCTCGCAGATGCTCAAGAAGGCGATGCCGCTGTTCACGGCGCTCGCCGCGACGCTGCTCGTCCTTGCCATCTCCGCCATCCTGACGCTCGGCCAGGAAATCTTCGTGCCCTTCGCGCTGGGCATTCTCCTGTCCTTCATCCTGGCGCCGATCGTCACCTTCCTTCAGCGCTGGCGCGTGCCGCGCATCCTCGCCGTCAGCGTGGCGGTGCTGTTCGCGACGCTGACGATCCTCGGGATCCTGGCCGTCGTCGCCGCCCAGCTCGGGAGCTTGGCCGGCGACCTGCCGCAGTACCGGCGCACCATCCAGGACAAGCTGGAAGCCTTCACCGCCGCCGAGACCGAATCGCAGGGCCCGCTCGCCCGGGCGCGCGAAGCGATCCAGGGGATGGTGTCGGACATCCAGCACCTCGGCGACGAGAGCCCGGCTGCCGCCGGGGCGGGCGGCGACGACGCGCAGCCGGACGCCGAGCCGGAAGAGCCGCGGCCGATCCCCGTCACCATCGCCTCGAACGCGGGCGCGCTCGATACCGCCTACGCGCTGATCTCGCCTCTGCTCAGCCCGCTCGCCACCTTCGGCATCGTCGTCGTCTTCGCCATCTTCATTCTCATCCAGGCCTCGGACCTGCGAAACCGCTTCATCCGGCTGGTGGGCACCGACGACCTCCAGCAAACGACGGCGGCGATCGACGACGCGGCCCGGCGCGTCTCGAGGCTCCTGCTGTTCCAATCCGGCGTCAACGCGCTCTTCGCGATCCTCGTCGGCGGCGGGCTCTACCTCATCGGCGTGCCGAGCCCGTTCCTGTGGGGCATCCTCGCCGGCATCCTGCGCTTCATTCCCTATATCGGCGGCTTCATCGGCGCCGGCCTGCCGATGGCGCTGGCCTTCGCGGTGGATCCCGGCTGGTCGATGATCATCTGGACCGCCGCCCTCTTCCTGATCGTCGAGACGGCGCTGTCCAACATCGTCGAGCCGGTGGTCTACGGACACTCCACCGGCATGTCGCCGGTCGCGATCCTCCTCGCCGCCGTGATCTGGACCTTTCTCTGGGGCCCGGTCGGGCTGGTGCTCGCCACGCCGCTGACGATCTGCCTCGTCGTCATGGGCCGGCACGTGCCGCGGCTCGGCTTCATCGACGTGATGTTCGGCGACCGCCCGGCGCTCCTGCCCCAGCAGATCTTCTACCAGCGCATGCTCGTCGGCGCCTATGACGAGGCGGCGGACCAGGCGCGCGAGTTCCTTCGCCGCCGCCCGCTCGTCACCTATTACGACGAGGTGGCGCTGGAGGGAATGCGCCTCGGCCACGAGGACGTCGCGCGCTTCGCGGTCAAGGACGAGCGGCTGGAAACTTTGCGCGACTCCACCCTCGCTCTGGTCGGGCGCCTGGAGCGCGAGGCGCCGCTGCCGCGCGGCGGACGGGTCAGCGCCGAAGCCGCGGCGGCGATCGACGCTGCCGGCCCGGAGCGCCCGTCCGTTCCGGTCCTCACCTCGAAGGGCGAGCTGGGCGCCGACTGGCAGGCGAGCATGCCCGTGGTCTGCGTTTCGGGGACCAGCGCGCTCGACGCGCCGGTGACGGCGATGCTCGCGCAGGTTCTCACCAAGCACGGCCTCGCCGCGCGCCACGTGACGCTCGCCGAGCTGCGCGAGAACCGTCCGGGCAAGGCCGATGCCGGCGGCGTCGCGCTCGTCTGCCTCTCGTTCCTGGAGCCGCTCTCGACCGTCCACCTGCGCCAGATGGTGCGCGAGGTCCACCGGGTGGCGCCGGAAGCGCACGTCCTCATCGGCATCTGGCGCCAGCGCGACGAGAGCCTCGTCCAGGACCTCAACCGCAAGGTCCGCGCCGACGGCCTCGTGACCACGCTGACGGCGGCGCTGGCCCGCGCCGTCGAGATGGCGACGCCGGGTCCCGCCGACGTACCCGCCGGCGCCGAAGGGCAGAAGGACGCGCCGGATCCGGCGGCGCTGACGAAGGTGGAAGCCGCCGCGGCGTGAAAACCGGACGACACCATAGCCGATGCGGCGCCGAACGGAGCGCCTCCTTCTCACCCATGGGAACAGGGTGCCGGCAGGCGGATGAGGGTCGACGAAACGAAAAGCGCCGGCCGAAGCATCCTCCGACCGGCGCCACATCGATCGACCGAGGCGACCTTACGGCGCGTCGCCTCCGGGCGTCTTCGGTCCGGATACCTCCGGCCCGCCGCTCGCGCCGGCCTTCCTGGCCGCGCGCTTGGCGACGACCTTGACGAGGTTGGCGCGGTAGGCCGCGGAGCCGTGGAGGTCGGAGATCATCTCGCCCTCGTCGACGGCAAGGCCATCGAGCGCCGAAACGTCGAAGCGACCGGACAAGGCGTTTTCCGCCTCCGTCCAACGGAAGGCGCCGCTCGCACCCGCGCCCGTCACGCCGACGCCGACCCGGCCCTCGCCGCGCTTGGCGACGAAGACGCCGCACATGGCGTAGCGCGAGGCCGGGTTGCGGAACTTCTCGTAGGCCGATGATTCCGGCGCCTCGAATCGAACGCCCGTCACGATCTCGTTCTCGTCGAGAGCCGTTTCGAAGAGGCCGAGGAAGAAGTCGGACGCCGCGACCTCGCGTTTGTCGGTGAGGATGGTCGCTTCCATCGCCAGGAGCGCGGCAGGGTAGTCGGCGGCCGGGTCGAAGTTGGCGACCGAGCCGCCGATCGTGCCCATGTGGCGCACGGCCGGGTCGCCGATGAGCTGGGCGAGGCCGGCGAAGCCGGGGACGACGCTCTTCAGCTCCTCGGATGCCGCGATCTCGGCATGGGTCGTGCCGCCCTTGATGGTGACGGTCTTACCCGAAACGCTGATGCCCTTGTGGCCCTCGACGTGGCGCAGGTCCACGAGGAGGCTGGGCGAGGCGAGGCGCTGCTTCATCGTCGGGATCAGCGTCATGCCGCCCGAGACGTACTTGCCCTCGCCCCCGCTCGCCGCCACGAGTTGCGCGGCCTCGTTGAGGCTCCCGGCGCGCTTGTATTCGGTCTGGTACATGGGTGCTCCTCCCTTGGGCTCAGGCTGCGTGGATCGCGCGCCAGACCTTTTCCGGGGTCGCCGGCATGGTCAGGTCGTTGTTGCCGATGGCATCGGTGATGGCGTTGATGACGGCCGGCGGCGAGCCGATCGCGCCCGCCTCGCCGCAGCCCTTCATGCCCAGCGGGTTGGAGGGCGAGAGCGTCTCGGTGGTGGACACCTTGAACATCGGCAGGTCCCAGGCGCGCGGCATCGCGTAGTCCATGTAGGACGCCGTGATCAGCTGCCCGCTCTCGTCGTAGCGCGTGCCTTCCAGGAGCGCCTGGCCGATGCCCTGCGCGAGGCCGCCGTGAACCTGGCCGTGGACGATCAGGGGGTTGATGACCCGGCCGAAGTCGTCGGCAGCGACGAACTGGACGATCTCGGTCTTGCCGGTGTCCGGGTCGACCTCCACCTCGCAGATGTAGCAGCCGGCGGGGAAGGTGAAGTTCTGGGGATCGTAGAATGCCCCTTCCTTCAGCCCCGGCTCCATGCCGTCGGGGAGCTTGTGGCCGGTATAGGCGTTGAGCGCCACCTCGTGCCAGCCGAGCTTCCTGTCGGTTCCCGCGACCTTCACCTCGCCGTTCTCGATGACGATGTCGCCCTCGGCGGCCTCGAGGAGGTGCGCGGCGATCTTCTTGGCCTTGGCCTCCACCTTGTCGAGCGCCTTGACGATCGCCGACATGCCGACCGCGCCGGAGCGCGAGCCGTAGGTGCCCATGCCGAACTGCACCTTGTCGGTGTCGCCGTGGATGACCTGGACGTTCTCGACCGGCAGGCCGAAGCGTTCCGACACCAGCTGCGCGAAGGTCGTCTCGTGGCCCTGGCCGTGGGAGTGCGAGCCCGTCAGGATCTCGATCGTGCCGACCGGGTTGACGCGCACCTCCGCCGATTCCCACAGGCCGACGCCCGCGCCGAGCGAGCCGACGGCCTTCGACGGCGCGATGCCGCAGGCCTCGATGTAGCAGCTCATGCCGAGGCCGCGCAGCTTGCCGCGGGACTTGGCTTCCGCGCGCCGGCCCTCGAAGCCCGAAACGTCGGCGGCCTTCATGCCGGCGTCCAGCGAGGCCTCGAAGTCGCCCGCGTCGTAGCACATGATGACGGGCGTCTGGTGCGGGAAGGAGCGGATGAAGTTCTTGCGGCGAAGCTCGGCCGGAGACACGCCCAGCTCGCGCGCCGCCGTCTCCATCGTCCGCTCGACGACGTAGGTCGCCTCCGGGCGCCCGGCGCCGCGGTAGGCGTCGACGGGCACCGTGTTGGTGTAGACCGCCTTCACGTTCGCGTAGATCGCGGGGATATCGTACTGGCCGGACAGGAGCGTCGCGTAGAGGTAGGTCGGCGTCGCCGAGGAGAAGAGCGACATGTAGGCGCCGAGATTGGCGACCGTGTCGACCTTCATGCCGATGATCTTGTTGTCCGCGTCGAAGGCGGCCTCGACGTGGGTCGTGTGGTCGCGGCCGTGGGCGTCGGTGAGGAAGGCTTCCGTGCGGTCGCTCGTCCACTTCACCGGCACGCCGGTCTTCCGGGAGGCCCAGAGGCAGACGATCTCTTCCGGATAGATGTAGATCTTCGAGCCGAAGCCGCCGCCGACGTCCGGCGCGATCACGCGCAGCTTGTGCTCGGGCGCGACGTTGTAGAAGGCGCTCATCACGAGGCGGGCGACGTGCGGGTTCTGCGAGGTCGTCCAGACCGTGTAGTGCTCCTCGGCCGGGTCGTAGACACCCAGCGCGGCGCGCGGCTCCATCGGGTTCGGCACGAGGCGGTTGTTGACGATGTCGAGCTTGGTGACGTGGGCGGCGCGGCCGAAGGCCTCCTCCGTCGCCTTGGCGTCGCCGATCTCCCAGTCGAAGACGAGGTTGCCCGGCGCCTCCGGGTGGAGCTGGGGGGCGCCGTCCTGCAGCGCCGCCGGGCCCTCGACGACCGCGGGCAGCACCTCGTAGTCGATCTCGACCGCTTCCGCCGCGTCGCGGGCCTGCGCCTTGGTGTCGGCGACCACCACCGCGACGGCCTGGCCGACATGGCGCACCGTTTCGAAGGCGAGCGCCGGCCAGGCGCCCATCTTCATCGGCGAGCCGTCCTTGGAGTTGACCGCCCAGCCGCAGATGAGGTTGCCGATGCCGTCGGCCTTGAGCTGGCTCCCTTCGAGAACGTCGATGACGCCGGGCATGGCCTTGGCGGCCGCGACGTCGATGCCCTTGATCCGCGCGTGGGCGTGGGGGCTGCGCACGAAGGCGGCGTACTTCATGCCGGGCACGGTCATGTCGTCGACATACCGCCCGCGGCCCGTGATGAAGCGCCGGTCTTCCTTGCGGAGAACGCTCGCGCCGATACCCTCAACACCCATGACGAAACCTCCCGATTCGTGGATGGACGGGGCGCCGGCCTCCGCGCCCGCGAAGATCGAGGGGCGCGATGCGGCCGGTCCCGGCCGGAATGCTGTCAGACGGTGCGCGCCGCCTATTCGGCGGCGATGCGCTGCCCTTCGCCCGAGCCTTGCATCGACTGGGCCACCGACAGGATCGCCTTGACGATGTTGTGGTAGCCCGTGCAGCGGCAGATGTTGCCGTCGAGCTCGTCGCGCACCGTCTTCTCGTCGAGCTCGGCGCCGTGGCGGGCGACCATGTCGACGGCGGTCATGATCATGCCCGGCGTGCAGTAGCCGCACTGGAGGCCGTGGTTCTCGCGGAAGGCCGCCTGCATCGGGTGCAGCTCGGTCGCGCTCGGCGCAAGGCCCTCGATGGTGGTGACGCTCGACCCCGAGGCCTGGACGGCCAAGAGGGTGCAGGACTTCACCGCCTGGCCATCGAGATGCACCACGCAGGCGCCGCACTGCGAGGTGTCGCAGCCGACATGGGTGCCGGTGAGCCCGAGATTGTCGCGCAGGAACTGCACGAGCAGCGTGCGGTCCTCGACCGAGCCGGTCACCTGGCGGCCGTTCACGGTCATGGAAACGTCGGTCATTCAATCCTCCCGATTGAAGTGCCGGGCCGGTCGCGGAGCCCGACGGCCGGCGCTCCCTTGCGGGGCCGGCTCCGGGCGACGCGCGGCCGCACCTTCAGCCGGCGGGACTGTGCCCGTGGTCGGAGCCGGCCGCAAGCGGACTTTGGTCTTATTCCAAGGAAGCCCCGCGACGGCCGGCCGCAGGGCGTCGCCAGCGGTGTGACCGAGTCGGCACAACCGACATCGCGAATGCCGGGAAAGACCCACGTGACTGGGGTCAAGTCCCCATCAGCCTGTTGTTATTTCGGACGAAGCCGGCATTTTGACTCGAGCAGCGCGGCCGATGCCGCGAGCCGCGGCGCGGGGGCGTCAGGGGGATCAGCCGGTCCGTGTGAGGCGCCGCATGCCGGCCGCCTCCCGCTCCGGCAGGATACGGGTAGGGGCGCTTGCGTTCGATCGGTCGGTTTAATGCGTTGCGGGTCGCCGCGCCTCTTCTTCTCACGGCAGCCTTTGCCGTGGCTGACGGTGCGGCACCGGCGCGTGCCCTCGAGCTCTTCGGCTTCAAGTTCTTCGAGCGCGAGGACGAGCCGGACGAGCTCGTGGTCGATCCCATCCGCTACGTCGTGACGCTCCAGGCTCCCGGCGCCGGCGACGATCTGACCGAGGACCTCAACAACGCCTCGACGCTCGTAGCGGGAGCCGAGGAGCCGGTGTCGGGCTCGCTCGGCCTCCTGTCGCGCGCGCGCAACGACCGCCGCCGCCTCGTCGCCGCGCTCTTCGAGAACGCCCGGTACGAGGGCCTCGTCGACATCTTCATCGAAGGGCGCAACGTTGCCGACCTGCCGCCCGACGCCGCCTTCAACACGGCCGCCGGCCCGGTACCCGTCCTCATCCGCGTCCAGCCGGGCCGCACCTTCACGCTCGGCGCGGTGCGGGTGGACACGGGCGGCGTGCCGGTCGACCCGTCGCAGTACGGTCTCGTGCCCGGCGGCTCGGCGGCCTCCGTCGACGTCCTCCAGGCGGAGTCCAACGTCTTCCGGGACCTTCGCGACGACGGCCGCCCCTTCGTCGCGGTCACGCAGCGCGACGTGATCGCCGACGTGCCGCCGGCGCGGCTCGACTACTCGCTCGGCCTCTCGCCCGGCCCGCGCGTGCCCTTCGGCACGACCTATGTCGAGGGCACGCGGGCCGTCGACCCCGGCTTCGTCGCCTACATGGCCGGCATCGAGCGCGGCCGGGTGTTCTCGCCGGAGGAGCTCGAGCGCTCGCGCGAGCGGCTGCAGAAGCTCGGCGTCTTCTCCTCCGTGACGGTGAAGGAAGCCCAGGCCCAGGCGCCGGACGGCACGCTCCCCGTGCAGGTCGAGGTCGGCGAGCGGAAGTTCGGCTTCTACGGCGTCGGCGCGACCTATTCCAACACGGAAGGGGCCGGCACCTCGGGCTATGTCGGCTACCGCAACCTCTTCGGCCGGGCGGAATCGATCCGCCTCGACGCCGCCGTCAGCCGTATCGGCGCGACCGCGCTGTCGGGCGAAGCGCGCGAGCGCAAGGGCATCGACTTTTCCGGATCGCTCGTCTTCACCAAGCCCGGCGTCCTCGGGCCCGACTCGGTCTATGTCGGCTCGCTCGAGGTCAAGCGCGAGCAGCCCCTCGCCTACGACCGCGAATCCTACGCGGCCACCAGCGGCGTCCAGTACGAGATCGACGAGAACCAGAGCCTCGAAGTGCGCCTGCGCGGCGAATACGAGGAGATCACCGACTATCTCGGCACCGAGCCCTACATCCTCGCCTCGCTGCCCGCGACCTACACCTTCGA
>CANJKV010000189.1 GCA_947474855.1 Aurantimonadaceae bacterium
CGCCGCCGACATCCGCGACAAGGTCTCGGGGGTGCGCAACGACCTCCCCGACCTCGTCGAGGAGCCGATCATCGAGAAGGCCTCGGCCGACGACCAGCCGATGATGTACCTGACGGTGCGCTCGCGCGACTACGACACGGCCGCGCTCACCGACATCGTCGACCGCACCGTGGTGGACGCCATCGGCGCCGTCTCCGGCGTCTCCCAGATCCAGATCGGCGGCGAGAAGCGCTACGCCATGCGCATCTGGCTCGACCGGCGCGCCATGGCCGCGCGCGGGATCACGGCGTCCGACGTCTCGGCGCGGCTGGAGGCGGAGAACGTCGAGCTGCCGGCCGGCGAGATCGAGACGCCGACGCAGGCCATCACCCTTCGCGCCGACACCCGCTTCACCTCGGCGCAGGAGTTCGCGGAGCTCTCCCTCGTCGACCGGCAGGGGAGCCGCGTGCGGCTCGGCGACGTCGCCCGCGTCGAGGTCGGCGTCGAGGACGAGGATTCGGGCTTCCGCGTCGACGGAGAGGATGCGATCTCGCTCGGCATCATCCGCCAGTCGAACGCCAACACGCTGGACATCGCCGCCGGCGTCATCGCCGAGCTGGACTCGGTGCGCGGGCAGATCCCGGCTTCCGTCTCGATCGACGTCGGCTACAACGAGGCCGTCTTCATCCGGGAGAACCTGAAGAACGTTGGGACGACGCTCCTCCAGACGGTCGCGGTCATCGTCGTCGTGATCTTCGTCTTTCTCGGCTCGATCCGCTCGACGATCGTGCCGGCCGCCACCATCCCCGCCTCGATCATTCCGGCCGCCGCGATCGCGGCGCTGATGGGCTTCTCGCTGAACACGCTGACGATCCTCGCCGTGATCCTGGCGATCAGCCTGTGCACCGACGACGCCGTCGTCATCATGGAGAACATCCGCCGGCGCCACCAAAAGGGCGAGCCGCTGCTCCTGGCCAGCGCCCGCGCGACGCGGCAGGTCGGCTTCGCGGTCTTCGCGAGCGCCCTCGTCCTCATCGCCGTGATCCTGCCGCTCGCCTTCCTGGAAGGCAACATCGGCCTCCTGTTCCGCGAGTTCGCCGTGGTGCTCGCCGCCATCGTCGCCTTCTCGACGGTCGCCGCGCTGACGCTCGGGCCGATGCTGTCCTCGCTCCTCTTCCGCGACAGGCAAGAACCCGGCCGCATGGAGCGTTTCGTCGGCCGGCATCTCGACCGTCTCGGGCGCCGCTATGCCAGGGCGCTGTCCGGCGCGATCCGCCACCCCCTCCTGACGCTTCTCGCCGGCGCCGTCTTCGTCGGCATCGGCGCCTACGCCTTCGTCTCGACGCCGAGCGAGCTCGCGCCCGACGAGGACCGCGGCGCGGTGCGCGTGCGCGTCGAGGGGCCGGAGGGCGCGTCCACCGCCTACATGGCCGACAAGCTGCGGCAGCTCGAAGCGGTGGTCCAGGAGACCTCCGGCGAGAACGGGCCGGTGCGCTCGGTCCTCTCTCTCCTGTCGCCCGGCCGCCCCGGCCAGGGCCAGACCACGGTCGGCATCCTGATCGCCCAGCTCAAGGACTGGTCGGAGCGCGAGGAAACGCAGATGGCCTTCGTGGAGCGCCTCCAGGACGCGCTGCCGCAGGTGACGGGCGTTCGCGCCTTCGCGATCAACCCGAACGGCCTCGGCCAAGGGCGCGGGCGGCCCGTCTCCATGGTGGTGAAGGGGCCGGACCGAGGCGTCCTCGATGCCTGGGCGGAGCGGATCGTCGCGGAAGGCGCCGGCATTCCCGGCCTCGTCAACCTCGATTCCGATTACGACGACACCAAGCCGCAGATCTCGATCGCGGTCGACCGCTCGCGCGCCAGCGCTCTCGGCGTCGACGCGCAAGCGGTCGGCGAAACCCTCCAGATCATGTTCGGCGAGGCGGAGGTGACGCGCTACGTCGATCGGGGCGAGGAATACGAGGTGATCCTGCAAGGCCGGCCCGAAGACCGCCTGTCGCCGACCGACATCGACAACGTCTTCGTGCGGGCCGGCACCGGCGCGCTGATCCCCCTGTCGAGCCTCGTGGCGCGGGCCGAGACGGGCACCGTGCGCGAGCTTGAGCGGCTCGACCGTCAGCCCTCGATCACGCTCGGCGCCAATCTCGGCCCCGCCCTGTCGCTCGGCGACGCGCTCGACCGGCTGACCGAAATCGCGGAAAGCTCGCAGCCGCCCGGCACCGAGATCGCCTTCACCGGCCAGAGCCTCGACTACCAGGAGACCGGGGCGGCCGTCCTCTTCATCCTCGCGATGATCATGATCCTCGTCTACCTCGTCCTCGCCGGGCAGTTCGAGAGCTTCGTCCACCCCTTCGTGATCCTGATCTCGGCGCCGGCCGCGCTCGCCGGCGGCGTCTTGATCCTCGTCGCGATGGGCCAGACGCTGAACATCTACAGCCAGATCGCGATGCTGCTCCTCATCGGGTTGGTGGCGAAGAACGCCATCCTGCTCGTCGAGTTCGCCAACCAGCTGCGCGAGGAGGGGGCCGAGCCCTCCGAGGCCGCTGTCGAGGCCGCGGGCCAGCGCCTTCGCCCGATCCTGATGACGACGCTCGCCACCATCATCGGCGCGGTGCCGCTGATCCTGGAATCGGGCGCGGGCGCGGAAGGGCGCATCACGGTCGGCGCCGTGATCGCCAGCGGCACGACGCTCGGCACCGTCCTGACGCTGTTCGTGGTGCCGACCCTCTACGTCGCGCTCGCCCGCTTCACCGCGCCCCGCAACGCCCGCGAGGCCAAGCTCGCCGAGCTGGAGCGCGTGCATCCCGACAAGAGCGAACCTTCGGGCAAGGCGGACAGCCTGCCGCAGCCCGCGGAGTGATCAGATCGCGCCGAAGCGGCTCGGCGGCGGCGCGTCCGGCAGGGGGGCCGCTCCGGGCGCTTCGAGGCGCTTCAGGATCGGGCAGTCCGGCCGGTCGTCGCCGCCGCAGGCGTTTGCGAGGTGCCGCAGCGTGTCCGTCATGTCCTGGAGCGCGCGGATGCGCGCTTCCAGGTCGCCGATATGGGCCTCGACGATCCGCTTCACCTCGCGCCGCGGCCGCTGCCGGTCGCGCCAGAGTGCGAGGAGCTCCGCGATCTCCTCCATGGAGAAGCCGAGGTTGCGCGCGCTGCGGATGAAGGTCAGCGTGTGGATCTCGCTCGGCCCGTAGGTGCGGTAGCCCGCCGCCGAGCGCTCCGGCGGCGCGATGAGGCCGGTCTCCTCGTAGTAGCGGATCATCTTGGCCGAGACGCCGGAGGCCCTGGCCGCTTCGCCGATGTTCATGACGCCTCTCCCTGCGCCGGGGTCGCGGGACGGAAGGCGCGCAGCCGCAGGGCGTTGGCGAGGACGAAGACGCTCGACAGCGTCATCGCGCCCGCCGCGACGACCGGCGAGAGCAGCGTGCCGTTCACGGGATACAACACGCCGGCCGCGACCGGGATCAGCGCCGCGTTGTAGGCGAAGGCCCAGAAGAGGTTCTGCCGGATGTTGGCGATGACGGCGCGCGAGATCGCCAGCGCGTTCGCCACGCCGCCCGGCGCCCCCGACATCAGCACCACGTCCGCCGCCTCCACCGCGATGTCGGTGCCCGTGCCGATGGCGATGCCGACGTCGGCTGCGGCCAGCGCCGGCGCGTCGTTGATGCCGTCGCCGACGAAGGCGATGGGCCCATGCGCGGCCCGCAGCCGCTCCACCGCCTCGACCTTGGCGCCCGGCAGCACCTCGGCGACGACCTCGTCGATGCCGAGCTCTCGGGCGACGCTTCGCGCCGTGCGGGCATCGTCGCCCGTCACCATCGCGACGGCGAGGCCGAGCTCCTTCAGCGCGGCGATCGCCGCCCGCGCCGAGGGCTTCACCGGGTCGGCGACGGCGAGGAGCGCGGCGAGCCGGCCGTCCACCGCGGCGTAGAGCGGCGAGCGCCCGCTTTCCGCCAGTTGCCCGGCCGCAGCCCGGAAGGGCGCGAGGTCGAGGCCGAGCCGCGCCATGGCGCGGTCGGCGCCGACCACGACGGGCCTGCCGCCGACGCGGCCGGAGACGCCGAAGCCCGGCTGCGCCTCGAAGCTCTCGACGGAGGCGAGGGCGAGACCGTCCCGTTCGGCAGCGGCGAGGATCGCCCGCGCGACCGGATGCTCGGAGCGCGCCTCGACGGCGGCGACGAGCGCCAGCACGTCGGCCCGCTCGAAGCCGTCGCCAAGGACGAGATCGGTCAGCTCCGGCCGGCCTTGCGTCAGCGTGCCGGTCTTGTCGAAGGCGACGACGCGGGCGTCGCGCAGGGACTGCAGCGCTTCGCCACGGCGGAACAGGAGGCCGAGCTCGGCCGCCCGGCCCGTGCCGACCATGATCGATGTCGGCGTCGCGAGGCCCATGGCGCAGGGGCAGGCGATGATGAGGACGGCGACCGCGTTGACGAGGGCGTAGGAAAGCGAGGGCTCCGGCCCGAAGAGGAGCCAGGCGAAAAAGGCGAGGAGCGCGGCGACCATCACCGCTGGCACGAAGCGCAGCGTCACCCGGTCGACCAGAGCCTGGATCGGCAGCTTGCCGCCCTGCGCCGCCTCCACCATGCGCACGATCTGCGCGAGCACCGTGGCCGAGCCGACCTCCGTCGCGCGGATCGTCAGAGCACCGGCGCCGTTGACCGTGCCGCCGACGACGCTTGCGCCGGGCAGCTTCTCGATCGGCGCGGGCTCGCCTGTGATCATCGACTCGTCGACGTAGCTCGACCCCTCCACCACCTCGCCGTCGACGGGCAGGCTCTCGCCCGGCCGCACCGAAACGAGGTCGCCGCGCCGAACCTCCGCGAGGGGAACGGCGACGGGCCGGCCGTCGCGCAGCACCAGCGCGGTCTTGGGCTGGAGCCGGATCAGCCGGCGGATCGCCTCCGAGGTGCGGCCGCGGGCGCGCGCTTCGAGGTACCGGCCGAGAAGCACGAGCGCGACGATCACGGCCGCGGCTTCGAAGTACACCGCGACGGTGCCGGCCGGCAGGAGACCGGGCGCGAAGGTCGCCACCGTCGAATAGGCGAAGGCCGCGCCCGTGCCGAGCGCGACGAGCGCGTTCATGTCCGGCGCGCCCTTGAGGAGGGCCGGGACGCCGAGCGCGAAGAACCGCCGGCCGGGCAGGGCGAGGACGAGACCCGTCAGGACGAACTGGAGGATCCAGCTTTCCCGCATGCCGATGGTTTCCATGACGAAGGCGTGGACGGGCGCGACGAGGTGCGAGCCCATCTCCAGGACCACCACCGGCAGCGCCAGGACGGCGGCGAGGATCGCCGCGCGCTTCAGCCGCCGCGTCTCGGCCGCGCGGCGGGCGGCGGCCTCGTCCTGCGCCGCGCCCGCATCCCGCGCCTCGTCGAGGAGGCGCGCGTCGTAGCCGGCGGCCTCGACGGCCTCGATGGCGGCCCGCGCGTCGGCGGCGCCGGCGAAGCGGATGTCGGCGCGCTCGGCCGCGAGGTTGACGTTCGCCGCCTCGACGCCGGGCAGCGCCTTCAAGGCCCGCTCGACCCGCCCGACGCAGGCGGCGCAACTCATGCCCTCGACGCCGAGCGCGACGGCGCGGCCGGGAGCGGCAGAAGGGGCGAGGGGAGCGGTCGCGGTGGCCATGGGCGGATCGTCCGGGAATGCGAGGGAGCCGGTGATCCGGCCGTCGCACGAGGAGATAGGGTCTCCCATCATGGGAAGGTCAAGGGGTCGGTCGATCTTGACCTTCCCATGATGGCAAGCCCCATATGGGGTGCGGGAGTCATCGAAGTCCGAAGGATCGAAAACCATGAAGCTCGCCATCGACGCCATGCATTGCGGCGGCTGCGTCCGCTCCGTCACCCGCGCCGTCCAGGCGCTCGACCCAGCCGCCCGCGTCGCGGCGGACCTCGACGCCAAGCGGATCGAGGTGGAAACGGCGCGAGCGCCGGAGGATGTCGTCGCGGCCCTCGACAAAGCGGGGTTCCCGGCCGTTCTCCTGCCCGCCTGAAGCTGCGGCCGGCTGCTTGTTGATCGGGCTGCATGATGCGTGATTAGGCACGATCAACGACGCATCATTCGGCTTGACTTCAGCGCCAGGGATAAGCCAAGCTGACCGAAATACCGGCCCTGTCTGCCGGACGGCAATCGAGCCCCGACGGTCCTGCGACGCTTCATGCGCCTCGCCGGACGGCGGGGCTTTTTCGTTTGGAATGCAGCACCTTTGAAGCGGCGGATCGACATCGGCGTCCTCTACTCGCGCTCCGGCAGCTACACGCTGCTGGGCGAGGCCTGCCGGGCGGGCGCCCTCGGAGCCATCGCGGCGGTGAACGCCGACCCGAAGCGCTCGATCGCCTTCGCGGCGGTGGAGCGCGATCCGGCGGGCCGCAGCGAGGCCTACGCGCCGCTCGCCGCCGAGATCCTGCGCGACACGCCCGCCCGCCACCTCGTCGGATGCATCACGTCCTGGAGCCGCAAGGAGGTGATCCCCGCGCTGGAGAAGCAGGGCGGCCTCCTGTGGTACGCCGCCCCTTACGAAGGCTTCGAGGCGAGCGACCACGTCGTCTATCTCAACGCTTCGCCCAACCAGCACCTCGTGCCGCTCGTCGCCCACGTCGCCGCGCGCTTCGGCCGCGACGCCTTTCTCGTCGGCTCCAACTACATCTGGGGCTGGGAGATGAACCGCATCGCCCGCGACCTCGTGGCGGACGCCGGCGGCGAGGTGCGCGGCGAGCGCTACCTGCCGCTCGGCGACACGGATGTCTCGCGCCTCGTCGAGGAGGTCCGCGCGACCGCGCCGGATTTCGTCCTCAACAACCTCATCGGCCCGAGCGCCTACGCCTTCTACGCCGCCTATGCGGCGCTCGGCCGGGACGACCCGCGCTTCCGCCCCGACCGCCGGCCGATCGTGTCCTGCAACCTCACCGAGGCCGAGCTGCCCTCGATCGCGCCCTTCGGGGAGGGGCACCTGTCCTGTCTTCCTTTCATCCACGCCGGCGAAGCGTCCCCGTCCTCCTCCTTCGAAGCGGCGGCGCACGCGGCGGTGACGGTTCTCGCCGACGCCATCGAGGCGGCCGGCACCGACGCGCCGGACGCGGTGCGCCAAGTCCTCGCGGCCGCGCCGCACGAGACGGCGCTGGGCGCCATCCGCATCGACGCGCGGACGCAGCACGCCGCCCTGCCCGTAAAGATCGGCCGCATCGCCGGCACGCGCTTCGAGGTGCTGGAGGAAAGCCGCGGGTCGGTCGAGCCCGACCCCTACCTCTCGCATTACGACCCGGCCGCGACCTTCCGGCCGTCCTTGCGGCTGGTGCGATGAGCCGGCGCGCCCGCATCCCCAATCTCGGCGGCGCGAGGGCCGTCGTCCTCCACCGCCCGCACCCCGGCATCGAGGCGCTGGCGCGCCAGCTCGGCGCGATCGGTCTGGAGGTGACGGAAGCCTGGCCCGACCTCCCGGCCTCGGCCGTCGGCGCCGACTTCCTGTTCTTCGACGTCGATCTCGGCTTCGACGAGCAGTTTCCCTGGGCGCCCGGCGAGGCGCCGATGCCGCTCGTCGCGCTGATCGGCTCGGAAGCGCCGGGCCGCATCGAATGGGCGCTGGCGCAGAAGGCCGACGCGCAGATCGTCAAGCCCGTCGGCAGCGCCGGCGTCTACTCGGCCCTCCTCATCGCCCGCCGCGCCTTCGACGAGCGGCGGCGCCTGGCTGCGGAGATCGCGAGCCTGCGCGAGCGGGTGGCCGAGCGGCAGACGGTCGTGCGCGCGGTCGTCGCGCTGTCATCCCGGACCAAGGACGAGGACCAGGCCTATGCGCAGCTCAGGGCGCTGGCGATGAGCTGGCAGGTGACGCTGGAGGAGGCGGCGCGTCGCGTCGTGGACCTGCAGAGCGCGGAGGGCTCGCATGAGCGTCCTCGTCGGGCCTGACGCCCCGGTCCTGCCGCCGGCGGCGCCCGTGACGGGAGAGGGCGTGTTCCGCCGGCTCCTGCGCCGGAAGCTCGCCGTCCTCGGCCTCCTCATCATCGCCGCCGTCGTCGCCTCCGCCGCCCTGGCGCCCTGGATCGCGCCCTACGATCCCAACGAGCAGTTCTTCGACGGCCTGAGCCTGGAAGGCGCGCCGCTCGGCCCGTCCGCGCAGTTCTGGCTCGGCACCGACCTTCTCGGCCGCGATCTCCTGTCGCGCCTCCTCTACGGCGCGCGCAACTCGCTGGTGATCGGCGTCGTCGCCAACGGCGCGGCGCTCCTCATCGGCACGCTGGTCGGCGTCGTCGCGGGCTATTTCCGCGGGGTCGTCGGCACGATCCTCATGCGCTTCACCGACCTGATGATGGCCTTCCCGGCGCTGCTCCTCGCCATCTGCCTCGCGGCGGTGCTTCGCCCGAGCCTCTGGATCGTCGCCCTCGTGATCGCGCTGGTGAACTGGGTGCAGGTCGCGCGCGTCGTTTATTCGGAGACGCGGTCCCTCGCCGAGCGCGAGTTCATCCAGGCCGAGGTGACGCTGGGCGCCGGCCGCGCCCGCATCCTCTTCGCCCACGTCCTGCCGCACCTCACCTCCACCGTCATCGTCTACGGCACGCTCGGCATCTCGACGACGGTTCTGCTCGAGGCGACGCTCTCCTTCCTCGGCGTCGGCGTGCAGCCGCCCGACGCCTCCTGGGGCAACATCATCTTCGAGAACCAGACCTACTTCCAGGCCGCTCCCTGGCTGGTGTTCTTCCCCGGCGCGGCGATCCTCCTCCTGGCGCTCGCCTTCAACCTCGTCGGCGACGCGCTCCGCGACGTCCTCGACCCGACCGAGGAGGGGCGCGGCTGATGGCGACCTATCTCCTGCGCCGCCTCGTCCAGGCCGCGCTGATCCTTCTCGGCGTCAGCCTCGTCACCTTCGCGCTCCTCTACCTCCTGCCGGCCGATCCCGCCCGGCAGATCGCCGGGCGCACGGCCTCCGCCCAGCAGGTGGCGAACATCCGTACCCAGCTCGGCCTCGACCAGCCCTTCTTCGTCCAGTACGCGCGCTATCTCGGCAGCCTTCTCCAGGGCGACCTCGGCCGCTCCTATCTCCAGCGATCGCAGGTGTCCGACCTCATCCTGGCGCGCCTGCCCGCCAGCCTCCTCCTGATGGTCGCGGCGATCGCCTGCGAACTGGCGCTCGGCCTCACCATGGGGCTCCTCGCCGCCGTGCGGCGCGGGCGGGCCAGCGACCACGCCCTGATGGTGACCTCCTTCGTCACGGTTTCGGCGCCGCAGTTCGTGGTCGGCCTCCTTCTTCTCTACGTCTTCGCCGTGCGGCTCGGCTGGTTCCCGATCGGCGGCTACGGCACGGTCTCGCACCTCGTCCTGCCGGCGCTCACCCTCGGCATCCTCGGGGCCGGCTGGTACGCGCGGATGATGCGCTCCTCGATGGTCGACGTTTTGCGCCAGGACTACATCCGAACCGCGCGCGCCAAGGGCCTGAAGCGCTGGACCATCCTCCTGCGCCACGCCTTCCCCAACGCGATCCTCCCCGTCATCGCGATGATCGGCATCGACATCGGCCTGTTCATGAGCGGCATCGTGGTCGTGGAGAGCGTCTTCGGCTGGCCCGGCATCGGCCAGCTCGCCTGGCAGGCCATCCAGCGCGTCGACCTGCCCATCATCATGGGCGTCACCCTCGTCTCGGCCGTGGCCATCGTCCTCGGCAACCTCCTCGCCGACCTCCTCGCCCCCTTCGTCGATCCCCGCATCAAGCTTCAGTAAACCGGAAGGACGCTCGTCTATGACCTCTCTCCTCAAGCGCACCGCGGCGGCGCTGGCCCTCTCGGCAGCGCTTCTCTCCGCACCCTCGATGTCGATGGCCCAGGAGGCCGGCGGCGGCTCGATCGTCGTGACCTACAAGGACGATATCGCGACCCTCGACCCCGCCATCGGCTACGACTGGCAGAACTTCTCGATGATCAAGGCGATCTTCGACGGGCTGATGGACTACGAGCCGGGGACCGCCACGCTCCGCCCGGGTCTCGCCGAGTCCTACGAGATCTCGCCCGACGGCAAGGTCTTCACCTTCAAGCTGCGCGACGGGGTCAAGTTCCACAACGGCCGGGCGATGACGGCCGAGGACGTGAAGTACTCCTTCGAGCGCACCGTGAACCCCGCGACCCAGTCGCCCGGCGCCGGCTTCCTCGGCTCGATCGAGGGCTTCGACGCCATGCAGGCGGGGACCGCGACCGAGCTTTCGGGCGTGAAGATCCTCGACCCGAAGACCGTCGAGGTGACGCTGTCGCGCCCCGACGCGACGTTCCTGTCGGTCATGGCGCTGAACTTCTCCTTCATCGTGCCGAAGGAAGAGGTCGAGAAGTCCGGCGCCGACTTCGGCCGCAACCCGGTCGGCACCGGCGCCTTCAAGCTCAGCGAGTGGACGCTCGGCCAGCGCCTCGTTCTCACGAAGAACGCGGACTACTACCGCGAGGGCGCGCCCAAGCTCGACGAGATCACC
>CANJKV010000190.1 GCA_947474855.1 Aurantimonadaceae bacterium
CGCGAGTCGTTCAGGGTCGAGGCGTTCTGTTCTGCAAGGATGGTTGGGCGATGAAACCCTTGTCGTGGCGGAGAGGAAGGGATTCGAACCCTCGATACCGTTTCCGGTATACTCCCTTAGCAGGGGAGCGCCTTCGACCACTCGGCCACCTCTCCACGCGGCGGGGATAGCATATTCCCGCCGCTTCGCAAGCCGTCTCGGCAGAGCCGCCCGCAAACTTGCCGCCGATCAGACCGCGACTGTCCCCGCCTCGCCGACTGAAAGGCCCGGGTGGACTTGAGCGGGGACGCCGCGTCGCTGGCATTAGGGCGCAGTCGACGGCGGGCGCGTCGAGGCCGGATGCGTGCCGTTGGTATCGGTCCGGCATGATCGTCTTCCGTCGCGAAGGGCAAGCGCTCGCCCACGCGCTTACCCCGCGGACGTCCCGTGAAGCCGTGCGGCGCCGCCGCTTCGGCCGTTGAGAACCAGAAGCGTCTCACAGCGCCCGTCGGCCGCCTCCGACAGACTGGCAAGCGCTCTGGCGACGGCCCTACGCGGCGTGCGCCCGGCCTTGACCACGGAGGTGACGAGGTCGGCTTTGCCGGCGAGGTGCAGGGCGTCGATCACCGGCTCGACCGGCGGCGTGTCCAGGATGACGATGTCGAAGATCGCCTGCATCGCGTCCAGGAGTTCGCCGAAAGCGGCGCTGCGCAGCAAAGCGTCTGCGCTCACCGAGGCCATGTCTCGGCCAGGAATGACGCGAACCGCGCTCAGCGGATCCTGCATGGCGAAGCCGCGTCGCCCGTCGACCGGCAGACTGCCGTCGAGGAGGTCCGCGAGCGCGGCCGCGGGGTCGAGGCCGAGCTGCCGATGGATGCTCGGGCGCCTCAGGTCGCAGTCGATCACCAGGACGCGCCGCCCGTCGGCCGACCAGGTCCGCGCCAGAGCGAGGGCGACCATGGTCTTGCCCTCGCCCGGCAGCGCGGACGTGACCATCACCACGGCTCCGCAACGGGGCAGGCGCAAGGGCCGCGGAGTGCGGGCGACGAGAACCCGGTCCGCTTCCGCGCGCAGGCGGCGCAGGCTTTCGGCGGCGAGCGAGAGCGGCTCGTCGACGACCTCGTCGGCAACCGAAAGCTGGTCGGGTGCGCCTCGGATCTTCGGCACCAGAGCCCCAACCCGGCGCCCCGTCATCGCGCGAAGCTCCTCGCACGAGGTGAAGCCGCCCCGTCTCGCATCCAGAACCCAGCCGACTCCCAGAGCCGTGGCGGAGGCGAGGAGAATGGATATGGCGAGGGCGAGCGGCACGTTGGGGAAGGCCGGCGCCACCGGAGCGCGGGCTCGCGAAACGATCCGGCTGTCCGCCACCTGGAGAAGCGCCTGCGCGTCGAATTCCAGCAAGCGCGAAAGAAGCGTCTGGTAGAGCGTCGCCGCATTTTTTGAGGTCTGCAGGATCTCGTAGAACCGAGCCTGGATGTCCGCGGGAAGATCGGCGCGCAGGAGCGCCGCAGTCAGTTCCTGGTCCACGGCGGCTATGCGCGTTTTGCCGCTGGACAGGGACGCTTCGAGGGACGCTATCCGTTCCCGTACCCGCGTCGACACCGAAGCCTCGAGGGCGGCGAGCTCGGCGCGAGCGCCGGTGTCCGCCGCGCTACCAGGCTTCGCGCCGGCCAGCGCGCGCGTGACCCGGCGCCGCTGCCGCGCCAGTTCATCGGCCGCGTCGTCTTCGAGCTGCGCGAGCAGCGCCGTCCAATCCTTGCGCTCGGCCTCGCTTCTCATGATCCGGACCGCCTCGCTCGTCCGGGCCTGCTCGGCGACGAGATCGCGCAGGACTGCGTGCAGAGCCTGGAGGTCTGCCTGGGCGGTGGACAAGGCGAGCGCGTCGATATCGTCCGACACGTAGTGGCCGACGGCGGCCTCCGCCTCCGCCAGCGTCTGCCGGGCGCGTTCGAGCTGGCGCTCGATCGCCTCGCGCGCCAGCAGCATCGCATCGACCTTGGAGCCGATCTGCTGGCGGATATAGGCCTCCACCACAGCGTTCGCGAGCGTCGCCGCGCGCTCGGGCGAGGCCGAGCGCAGGCCGACCGAAATGAGGCGGGTCTGGCCCTGGCGGCGCACGGTGAGCGCGTCGCGCAGGTTGCCGAGAACGGCGCTCAGCGCGTCCGGGCCGGAGGGCGCCGCGCCGCCGAGCCGCAGCGCGATGCCGATCTTTCCGGTGAGGCCGAGTTGAGCGCCGAATTCCGGATCGGCGACGAGGTTCGCCGCTTCGACGACATCGAGCAGGATTCCGTCGGAGCGCAGGATGTCCACCTCGTTGTCGACGGTGCCGCCGTCCGAAGGCGGGGCGTCGGCATCCGGCTGGAGACGGTTCTGCGGGTTCGCGTCGACGAGAACGAGCGCCGACGCATCGAAGCGCGGAGACAGGAAGGCGAGAACAAGGCCGGCGGTCGCGAGTACGACGACGAGCGTGAGCAGCATGGGGCGCACCTGTCGGCTCACCATGCCCCCGAAGCCGGCGAGGCTGATCCCCATCGGCATGCCGGCGAGAACCGGATCAGCGGGGGAGGTGGACGGCGGATGATCGAGACGAAGGCTCGTCATGGATCGCTCGCCGAGCGATCGCGCCAGGCCCGGAGCGCCGTCGTCGCCGGCATCGTAAAAGACAACATCGCCACCGCCTGGAACAGGAGACCGGCACCGACGAGCCGATGCCTCGCCGATCGAGATTAACTCAGGACGTGTGGATAATCTCTCCTTTCGGTTGCGGAAAGATTGTGGATTTTGATCCCACCCCTAACCTGCCGGATATGCCGAACCGATCCACCGGCTCGGCGGGGCGTCAGCCGGCGTTGACGCGCCGATAGGCCTCGCGGCCGACGCAGCTTTCGACATAGCTTCGAAGAACGGGGCTGTCCTTCAACCGCGGCGCGCCGAACATCAAGCCGAAGGAAAGCTGCGAGGCGATGTAGAGGTCGGCGGCCGTGAAATGGTCGCCGAGGAGATACGGCGTCTTGTCGAGCGTTGCTTCCAGCGTGCTCACGACGTCGTCGAAGGTGCCCCAGCCGACCGTCGAGCGGGACAGGGGGGCGACGTCCTTGCGCATCATCGCCTCGGTCATGGCGGGTTCGAAGCAGCCGCTTCCGAAGAACAGCCAGCGATAATAGGGGCCGCGCTGGGGACTGGTGAGCGCTGGAGCGAGGCGGGCCTCGGGATAAGCGTCGGCCGCCCATGCGACGATTGCCGGCGTCTCGGTTATGACGGTGCCGTCCGGGAGAAGAAGCGTCGGTACCTTTCCCATCGGGTTCAGCGCCAGGAAGTCCGGACGGCGGGTGTCCCCGGCCTGGAAGTCGACGGGCACGAGGTCGTATTCGGCACCGGCTTCCTCGACAGCCCAGTGCGCGATCACGGCGCGGCTCTGCGGGTTGTGGTACAGCTTCAAGTGGTCGGCCATGGTCGGTTCCCCCAAGGTTCGAGCTGGCTTGCCGCAGGTCATCATGGAGCCCGCATTCCCGCCCAAATACCCATCTTAACGGTGGTTGAAGATGACATCCCATTCAACCGATTTTAATGGCGAAGCGCGGTGCGGCCTCTCTGGACGGGGCGCCCAGCTAACGACACAAGGAGTGTCAGGCCGATAGCGGCCAAGACCGTCCGAGATGAAGGCGAAGGTGATTCTCCCATGATCCGCACAGAAACAGTCCGCAAGATCCTGTCCTGGTACGAGGGTGAGACACCCGGCCTCAAGGCGAACCTGTCGCGCCTGCTGATGCATGGCCGCCTCGCCGGTACCGGTCGCCTCGTCATCCTTCCCGTCGACCAAGGCTTCGAGCACGGCCCCGCGCGCTCGTTCGCGCCGAACCCGGCCGCCTACGACCCGCACTACCTCTACAACCTCGCCATCGAGTCCGGCGTGTCCGGCTACGCGGCGCCGCTCGGGCTCCTGGAGCAGGGCGCCGACACCTTCGCCGGCGAGGTTCCGCTGATCATGAAGCTGAACAGCGGCAACTCGCTTGCGTCCGGCTCCAACGATCAGGCGCTGACGGGCACGGTCAAGGACGCGCTGCGCCTCGGTTGCGTCGGCGTCGGCTTCACCATCTATCCCGGCTCCGACAAGTTCTACGACATGCAGGAGGAGCTGCGCGAGCTGACCTACGAGGCCAAGAGCCAGGGCCTCATGACCGTGGTCTGGTCCTATCCGCGCGGCGGCAAGGTGTCGAAGGAGGGCGAGACCGCGCTCGACATCATCGCCTATGCCGCGCACATGGCCGCGCTGATGGGCGCGACGATCATCAAGGTGAAGCTGCCGAGCGACTACATCGACCTCAAGGAAGCCAAGTCGACCTACGAGAAGAACCACGTGCCGAGCGCGACGATCGCCGAGCGCGTGAGCCACGTCATGCAGGCGTCCTTCGCCGGCAAGCGCATCGTGGTCTTCTCCGGCGGCGCGGCCAAGACGCGCGAGGAACTGCTCGACGAAGTCCGCGGCATCCGCGACGGCGGCGGCAACGGCTCGATCATCGGCCGCAACTCCTTCCAGCGCGAAAAGTCCGAGGCGCTGGCGCTCCTCGAAGAGGTCATGAGCGTCTACGCCTGAGGGCGGATCGTCCCATCGAGCGACGCAGCGGCACCCCGGCGGATCGTATCCGTCGGGGTGCTTTCGTTTCCAGGGCCGCTCGGCGAGCGGCGGAGCGCCTAGCCGTCGAGGCAGGCGTGCAGCTTCTCAGCGTTCTCGATCATGAGGTCGGTGTAGAGATCCGGTCCCGGGGCGTGGTCGATGCCGACATAGTCGAGCGGCGCGATGCGGCTGGTCTCGTCGGCGAAGAGGGCGGTCAGCGATTTCGGGAATTGGGGTTCCGACACGAGGCAGCGCGTTCCGGTCTCGGCGATCTTGGCCTTGATCTCGGCGACCCGGCCGGCGCTCGGAGTCACGTCCGGATTGATGGTGACCGAGGCAACCGCCTCGGGGCCGAAAGCGTGCTCGAAATACTGGAAGCCGTCATGGGTGACGACGAAGCCCTTGCCGGTATCGGCCGCCAGGATCGCCTTTGCCTTCTCGGCCGCGGCCGCGATCCTGGCCTTCTCGGCGTTTGCATTGGCCTTGTAGGTCGCGGCGTTGGCGGGATCGATGCCGGCGAGCTCGGCCGCGATGGCGTCGACGATCCGCTCGGCATTAGTTGGGCTCAGCCAGACATGCGGGTCGAACTCCCCGTGACCATGGCCTTCGTGACCCTCGTGATCGTGGCTCGCCTCCGCCTGCTCGGTTTCGTGATCGTGATCGTGATCATGATCGCCGCCCGCTTCGGCATGATCTTCTTCGTGCGCCTGCCCGTGGTCATGCGCCTCGAAGGCTCCGCCCTCGCGGTTGGGCAGGCGCTCGATGCCCGGCGCGTCGTCAGCGGCGACGAGCTTGGCGCCGGAGGCGAGGTTGGGCAGCGAGTCCGTCAGGAAGGTCTCGTAATGCGGCCCGATCCAGAACACGGCCTGCGCCCCGGAAAGCTTCGCCGCGTCCGACGGCTTCAGCGCGTAGGAATGCGGCGACTGGGCGCTGTCGACGAGAAGGTGCGGCTCGCCGACCCCTTGCATGACCGCCGATACCAGCGAGTGGAGCGGACGGATCGAGACGACGACGTCCGGCGCCTCGGCCTGCGCCGCGGCGGCCGGCAAGCACAGGAGGGTGGCGGCGCCGAGCGCGCGGATGAGCGGGCGAATGGACATGGGCGAAGGTGTCCTGTATCGTGCTGTGACAGTAATGTTATTACATAACGGCCATGACCCGCAGCCTGTCAAGCGCCTCCGTCGTTCCTCCGCCCGCCGCCGCGCCCGCGCTGATCGAAGCCCACGGGCTCGGCGTGCGGCGCGACGGGCGCTGGCTGGTGCGCAACGTGTCCGTTTCCGTCCGTCCTGGCGAGATCGTGACGCTCATCGGGCCCAACGGCTCGGGCAAGAGCACCACGGTGAAGGCGCTGCTCGGCGTGCTGTCCGCCGATGAGGGCCGCGTCGGCCGGCGCGCCGGGCTCAAGGTCGGCTACGTCCCCCAGAAGCTCGCCGTGGACTGGACGCTGCCGCTGACCGTCGAGCGGATGATGCGGCTCGTCGTCAACCATCCGCGCGCCGCGATCGAGGAAAGCCTCGCCGCCACGGGCGTCTCCCACCTCCTCGGCGCCGAGATGCGCAACCTGTCGGGCGGCGAATTCCAGCGCGTCCTTCTCGCCCGCGCCATCGCCGGGCGGCCGGACCTTCTTGTCCTCGACGAGCCGGTGCAGGGCGTCGACTTCAACGGCGAGGTCGCGCTCTACGAGCTGATCGGCCGTATCCGCCGCCAGACCGGCTGCGGCATCCTCCTCGTCAGCCACGACCTCCACATCGTCATGGCCGAGACGGACACGGTGATCTGTCTCAACGGTCACGTCTGCTGTCAGGGCTCGCCGCGGCTGGTGGCCGAAAGCGACGAATATGCGCGGCTCTTCGGTCCGCGGGCGCGGGGCGCGCTCGCCGTCTACGCCCACCACCACGACCACGCGCACCTGCCGGACGGCCGCGTCGTGTCGGTCGATATCGACGGCAGGGTGCACGACCACCTCCACGACGCCGCCTGCGGCTGCGACGGGGAGGGGTCGGCGCCAAGCGATCACCCGGACCACCACAACAATCACCATCACCATCATCACGGTCACGCGCAGTCCCGCCCGCCGCGCGAGGCTGGCGGGGGGGCGGCCTGATGTTCGCCGAGTTCTTTCTGCGGGCGCTCGTCGCCGGACTCGGCGTCGCGCTGGTGTCCGGCCCGCTCGGCTGCTTTGTGATCTGGCGGCGCATGGCCTATTTCGGCGAGACCATGGCCCATGCCTCGCTGCTCGGCGTCAGCCTCGGGCTTCTTCTCGACCTGCCGCTGCCGCCCACCGTCTTCGCGACGGCGGTGCTCGTCGCGCTCGCGCTTCTCGGCCTGGAGCGGCTCGGCGGCCTTTCGACCGACGCGCTTCTCGGCATCCTGGCCCATGCCTCGCTGGCGCTCGGCCTCGTCGCGGCGGCGCTCGTCCCGAACCTTCGCGTCGATCTCATGAGCTTCCTGTTCGGCGACATCCTCGCCGTCACCTGGTTCGACGTCGCGGTGGTGTTCGGCGGCGGCCTGTCCGCGCTCGCGGTCCTCGCCCTCTTCTGGCGCCAGCTCCTCGCTTCCACGGTCAGCCCGGAGATCGCCAGCGCCGAGGGCCTTAAGCCCGGCATCGCGCGGCTGATCCTGGTGGTGCTCGTCGCAGCGATCGTCGCCGTGTCGATCAAGATCGTCGGCGTCCTCCTGATCACCGCCATGCTGGTGATCCCGGCCGCCACCGCCCGGCGCATCGCGCCGAGTCCGGAGGCCATGGCCGTGGCGTCGAGCGTCTGCGGCATGGCCGCCGTAGTGGCCGGGCTCTTCGCCTCGCTGAACTTCGACCTTCCGCCGGGACCGGCCATCGTCGCGGCCGCGCTGCTCGTCTTCCTGGCGAGCCTTGCCGTGCCTCGCCGCCTGATCATGGGGAACCGCTGATGGCCAAGACCAAGCTCGGCCGCAATGAAAGCCTGGTGCTGGAGGCGCTTCGCGACGCGTCGGGCGCGCCGCGCACCGCCTACCAGCTTCTCGAAACGCTCCGGCCCGACGGGCTGAAGGCGCCGCTCCAGGTCTACCGTGCGCTGAAGAGCCTGTCGGAGCGCCACCTCGTCCACCGGCTGGAAAGTCTCAACGCCTATCTCGCCTGCTCCTGCACCCACGAGGAGAGCGGAGAGGGAGGGCATGCGCTGGTCTTCGCGATCTGCGACGCCTGCGGCACCGTGCGCGAATTCGCCGATCCCGCCCTTGGAGAGCGCGTGAAGGCGCTCTCGGCCGAGAGCGCCTTCACGCCGCGCTTCGCCGCCACCGAGATCCACGGCACCTGCGCCGACTGCCGGGCGGGTTGAGCCCGCCCGGCGCGATGGCATCCGCGTTCAGTTCGCCGGCGCGACCGGGTTGCCGGCCTCGTCGAAGGTCAGGAGATAGGCGACGAGGTTGTCGATCTCGGCCGGGTTCTTCAGGCCGGGGAAGGCCATCTTCGTGCCCTTCACGACGGCGCGCGGGTTCTCCAGCCAGGGCCGCATCGTTTCGGCGGTCCAGGGACCCTGGCTCGCCGCCCAGTCCATGAACGGCTTGGAAAACTGGTAGCCCTCGACGGCGCCGGGCTGCTCGCCGATGATGCCGTTGAGCTCGGGGCCGATCTTGTTGGCGGCGCCCGGCCCCAGCGCGTGACAGGCCTTGCACTTGTTGAAGACCGTCGCGCCGGCCTTGGGGTCGCCGACGCCCTGCGCCGCGGCCTCCGTCGCGGCGATGCCCGCAATGCCCGCCGCGGCGAGCGCCGCGGCGACCACGATTGCGATCCGCATGTTTCCTCCACACCCGTTCGAATCAGGTGCCCAACCCGGATCGCACGATAGCGCCCGGCGGCGCGGCGGCAATCCAAACCTTCGAACGATTCCAGGACGAGGAGCGGTGCGGCTTACCTTGCGAGGGGCGCGAGGCCGAGATCGGCGCGGCGCGGCAGGTCGGCGCCGCGACGCCCGCAGGTGACGGCCGCCGCACGCACGGCAAACCCGATCAGCGCTTCGAGGTCGCCACGGTCGAGCCGAGCCAGCGCCTCGCGGGACATCTGCCCGTCCTCGGCCAGCTTCGACAGCATGGCCGCGAAGAAAGTGTCGCCCGCCCCGACGGTGTCGACGACCTCGACGCGGACGCCGTCGACGGAGACGGCGGTGCCGGACGCGGCCAAAGCCATCGCCCCCTTCTCGCCCCGGGTGCAGACGGCGAGGCTCGCGCCGAGCGAGACCCACTCGCCGAGGACGTCGGCAATCTCCCGGTTGGGGTAGAGTTGCGCGAGATCCTCGTCGCTCGCCTTGACGAGCGCCGCGCAGGCCACGAACTCGGCGACCTTCACCCGCCAGACATCGAGATCCGGCACGATCGAGGCGCGGATGTTCGGGTCGTAGGAGATGAACAGCCGGTCCTTTTCCTGCGCGACGAGCTTTGACAGCGCGAGCGAGGTCGGCTCGGAGACGGTCGTGTAGGATCCGCCGATATGGATGGCCGAAACCTCGGGCGCCAGCACCTCCGGCACCTCGTCCGGCACCACCGAACGGTCGGCCGTGCCCTCGGTGTAGAAGGAATATTGCGGCACGCCCGCCGCCGAGAGCGAGACCATGGCGAGCGTCGTGTTGCGGCCCGTCGGGATCAGGAAGCTCTGGTCGATCGACTCGGCCTCCATGAAGGCGCGCAGCTGCCGTCCGTAAAGATCGTTGGAGATCTTGCCGAAGAAGGCGACGGAGTGGCCGAGCCGGGCGAGGCCGAGCGCGGCGTTCAGCGCCGAGCCGCCGATGCGCGCCTGGAGGTCGATGCGCGACACGTCCTCGCCGGTTTCCGCGAAGACGTCGAACAGGGAATCGCCGCAGCACAGAAACATCGGATCGCACCCTCCATCGGGGCGGCCGTCGTCATCTCCCCGCCGCATCCCGTCGGCCGACGCTCTAACAAGCTTTGCGGGTGCGCGAAATGGGGATCAGCGCTCCCCGAGCAGCGTGTAGGTGCCGAAGGCCGGGATCTTCACGCCGACGTGGCGCAGGTCCAGGCCCGCGACCAGGCCGAGGATGTTGAGCTCGACTCCCGACTTCGCGCCGACCGCCAGCCCCGCATAGCCGAACAGCGAAAGGCGGAGGTCCCGCCCGTCCGCGTCGACCGATACGAGGCGACCGTCCGAAGGATAGTCGCGCCCGACGGCGGCCACCGGCAGGGCCGCGTCGAGCCCCGGCACCGAGCGGATCACGAAGGCGGTGAAGGTGTTCGAGTTCGGTCCGGGAAAGATGTGGTAGCCCCCGCTCATGGCGTAGGGATAGGTGCGGATCGCCTCGCGCACCTTCGGGATCAGGCGCTCGGCCGCTTCGCCCTTCACCTGGAAGACGACGCGCGGCACGTTCGAGTACCAGCGCCCATCGGCGGGATAACCGTTGTAGCGGACTGGCGAGCCCCAGCCGACCTTGTCCCAGCGCTCGTAGGGAGCGCCGCCGGGTTCCTTGACGACGATCCAGGAATGCTCGGCGACCGCGCCCTTGAGCCCGCCGGTGCGCGCCGCCATGACGAAGAGCGCCGCCTCCCGGCTCTCGTTCGCCGGCGGCAGGATGGCGGCCGAGCCCCAGTCGGCCTGGCGCCAGGAGCGGGGATGGTCGCCCAGGACCCAGAGCGCGGCGGAGACCGCGGCTGGAACGAGGTAGATGAGAACGAAGGCGGCGAGGCAGAGCAGAAGAACACGGCGCATGCGGCTGGCGGGACCGGGACGAGGTTGCTAGGAGCGGCGCGGCCCGTCGACCGCATCGGCAAAGATGGTGTCGGCGCCTGCGGGCCGAAATGAG
>CANJKV010000191.1 GCA_947474855.1 Aurantimonadaceae bacterium
CCGTCCATGCGCGCGGCCTCCAGGATCTCGCCGGGGATCTCCTTGAAGTAGGTGTAGAGCATCCAGACGATGATCGGCAGGTTGATCAGGCACAGGATGACGATGAGGCCGATGCGCGAGTCGAGAAGGCCGAAGTTGCGGAACAGGATCGTGATCGGCACGAGCGCTCCGACCGCCGGCATCATCTTCGTCGAGAGCATCCAGAGAAGGACGTCCTTCGTGCGCTTGGTCGGCGAGAAGGCCATGGCCCAGGCGGCGGGAATGGCGATGAGGAGCCCAAGCGCCGTCGAGCCGAGCGACAGGTAGATCGAGTTCATCAGGAAGGCAAAGTAGTTCCGCTGCTCCTGGATCGCCGCGTAGTTCTCGGTCGTCCAGTCGAAGACGAGGAACTTCGGCGGGATGGCGATGGCGTCGAGCTCGGTCTTGAACGAGGTCAGCACCGTCCAGAGGATGGGGAAGAAGATCAGGAAGCCGACGGCCCAGGCGAGCACCGTCATGCCGATCTTGCGGGTGGGAGAGATGCCGCGAGCCATGGGTGTCAGGCCTCCAGGTTCTTGCCGACGAGGCGCACGAGGAAGATCGAGACGATGTTGGCGAGGATCACGGCGACGATGCCGCCCGCCGAGGCCGTGCCGACGTCGCCGTCGAGCTGAATCAGCGTCGCGATGAAGAATGTCAGGTTGGAGGAGGACGTGCCGCCACCGGTGGTAACGAAGATTTCGGCGTAGATCGACAGGATGAAGATCGTCTGGATCAGGATCACGACCGTGATCGCGCGCTTCATGTGGGGAAGCGTGATGTAGAAGAAGATCGACAGAGGCCCGGCCCCGTCCATCTCGGCCGCTTCCTTCTGGTCCTCGGACAGCGATTGCAGCGAGGTGAGGAGGATCAGCGTCGCGAATGGCAGCCACTGCCAGGCGACGATGATGATGATGGACAGGAGCGGATAGTTGTTCAGCCAGTCGACGGGGGGCAGGCCGAGGGCGGCTAGCACTTGGCTGATCACCCCGTAGACGGGGTTCATCATCATGTTCTTCCAAACCAGCGCGGCGACCGTCGGCATGACGAAGAAGGGGGCGAGCACGAGGAGGCGCACGGCCGACTGGCCGAAGAAGGCCTGATCGAGGAGCAGCGCGATCAGGGTGCCGCCGACCACCGTGACGAACAGGACGCCGAGAACGAGGATCAGCGTGTTCTGGAACGCGCTGAGGAAGCGCGGGTCGGTGAGGAAGTAGGTGTAGTTCTCGAAGCCGACGAAGGGCGTGTCGATCCCGTAGAAGCTGTAGCGCAGCGTCGAGAACCAGAGCGTCAGCGCCAGCGGCACGATCATCCACACGAAGAGCGCGATGACCGCGGGTGCCATCATCGCGCGCGCCGCCGACTTCGTATGGAGTGTCGCCATGAAACGCATCCGGGAAGGGAGGGGAGAAACGGGCGGCATCCGCCGCCAGGACGGAGCCGAAACGACGCTTTCCCTCGCCCGCTCGCGGGCGAGGGAAAGACGCGGGCGGCGCCGCTGCCGGCCTATCGAGGGCGGCGCCGAGCTGCCGGAGCCGGCCTTACTTGATGTAGCCCGCGCGGGTCATCTCGCGCGTCGCCTGGGCCTGCGCGGCGGCAAGCGCCTGATCAACGCTCTGCTGACCGGACAGGGCGGCGGCCATCACCTGGCCGACGGCGGTGCCGAGACCCTGGAACTCCGGGATCGCGGCGAACTGCAGGCCGACATAGGGCTTGTTCTCGCCGGCCGAGGGGTCGGCCTTGTTGATCGCGGCGAGCGTCGCCTCGGCGAAGGGCGCGGCCTTCGTGTATTCCGGGTTCTCGTAGAGCGAGGTGCGGGTGCCCGGAGGCACGTTCGCCCAGCCTTCCTTGGAGGCCACGAGGTCCAGGTAGTCCTTCGAGGTCGCCCAGGCGATGAAGGTCTGCGCGGCTTCCTTCTTCTGCGAGGACTGCGGGATGGCGAGCGACCAGGCCCAGAGCCAGTTCGCCCCCTCGTTCGGACAGTTGTCGATGCCGCAGGGCGCGGGTGCGAAGCCGACCTTGTCAGCCACCTGGCTCTGCTTGGGGTCGGTGACGAAGGATGCCGCGACGGTGGCGTCCATCCACATGCCGCACTTGCCCTGGCCGAACAGCGACAGGTTCTCGTTGAAGCCGTTGGAGGCGGCGCCCGGAGGACCGTACTTCGTCATCAGGTCGACGTAGAGCGTGACGGCCTGCTTCCAGCCGTCGCTCTCGAACTGCGGCTGCCAGGACGCGTCGAAGTAGTTCGCGCCGAACTCGCGCGCCATGTTGCCGAGGAAGGCCATGTTCTCGCCCCAGCCCGGCTTGCCGCGCAGGCAGATGCCGTAAACGCCGGCATCCTTGTCGGTCATCTTCTCCGCGGCTTCCGAGATGAAGCTCCAGGTCGGCTTCTCGGGCATGGTCAGCCCGGCCTTCTCCAGAAGGTCGGTGCGGTAGAGCGTCATCACGCTCTCGGCGTAGAAGGGAGCGGCGAAGAGCTGGCCGTCCGTCGAGAGGGCGTTGCGGATCGGCGGCAGGATGTCGTCGACGTCGTAGGCCTGCCCGAGATTGTCGAGCGGCGCCAGCCAGCCCTGCTTCGACCAGATCGGAACCTCGTAGGTGCCGATGGTCATGATGTCGAACTGGCCGCCGTTGGTGGCGATGTCGGTGGTGACGCGCTGGCGCAGGACGTTCTCTTCCAGCGTCACCCAGTTCACGGTGATGTCCGGATGAGCCTTGGTGAACTCGTCCGTCAGACCCTGCATGCGGATCATGTCGCTGTTGTTGACCGTTCCGATCGTCAGCGTCGTCTGGGCGCCGGCCGTTGCAGTCAGAGCGAGCAGCGACGCCGCGCCCGCGATTAGGCGGTTGAGATACATGAGGCCTCCCGAAGGTCGATGAGCAAATGACCAAAGCCGGGGCAATTGTTCGGACGACTTGATCGGAGTGTCAACGAAAAAGCCGTGCGGCAGCGCAGCAATTCGGCTCCGCTGCGGTCCTCGTTCAGTCGGCCAGAAGCGCGATCGCGGTCGCCTCGTCGGTGATGACGCCGTTGACGAGCGTGCCGAGGGCGGCGTGGAGGCCGGCCTGCTTGGCCGGTCCCATGGCGACCGCGACCACCTCGCAGGTGGCGATGTCCGGCAGCGGTGCGCCGGCGACGCGGCGGTTGAAGGCGCAGTCGACGATGCGGCCCGCCGCGTCGAAGAGCCAGCCGCAGATCTCGCCGACGGCGCCGGCGCGACGGACGGCCTCGAGCTCGGCCTCGGAGATGAAGCCGTCCGAGACGAGCGGCGCGCCGGTGCCGAGCTGGCCCACCCCGACGAAGGCGACGTCCGCGCTGGCGGCGAGCGACAGGGTCGCGCGGATCATCTTCTGCTCGTGAAGGAAGGCCCGCTCCTCCGGCGAGGTCGCGACGACGGGCAGCGGCATCGGATAGTGCGGGGCGCCGACCCGGTCGGCCATGGAGAAGACGACGTTGTAGATCGAGGCGGCGCCGTCGAGCCCGACATTGCCGGTGAGCGAGACGATGCGGTGCTGACGGCACTGCATGGGCGGCAGGTGCTCGACGGCCGCCTTGAGGGTGCGCCCGGTGCCGATGGCGAGGATGATCGGATCCGGCTGCGACAAGCGCCGCTCGAGGTCGGCGGCGCAGGCGTCGGCGATGCCGAGCGTCGTCGAGGCCGAAGCCGGGTCGCTCGGCGTCACCTCGGCGAAGCGCAGGCCGAATCGGTTCTTCAGCCGGGCCGCGAGGTCTAGGCAGGCCGCGATCGGATGGTCGATCCGCACCCGTACGAGGCCGGCCGAGGTGGAGAGCGATACGAGGCGCTGAACGCTCTGGCGCGACAGCCCGAGCGCCTGGGCGATCTCGTCCTGCGTCTTGCCGGCGACGTAGTAGAGCCAGCCGGCGCGCGCGGCCTCGTCGAGGCGGGAAGCTTCGTCGTCGCGGGTTCGTGCCATGGAAATGTCGTCCAGCCGTCAAGCCGGGGCGCTGAGGCCCTTCGCGACAGCTGGTTTAGAGGCAGGCGGCAAAAGCGCGCAAGGCTCTCGCGACGCGCCTCAGCGCTCCAGGAGCGCGACGGCCTCGACGTGATGCGACCAGAGGAACTGGTCGACCGGCGTCACGGACAGGACGCGGTAGCCGCCGGCCGCCAGGATCGCGAGGTCGCGGGCGAGCGTCGCCGGATTGCAGGACACGGCTGCGACGCGCTTGACGGAGGACGCCGCCAGCTCGCGCGCCTGCGCTTCGGCGCCCGCGCGCGGCGGGTCGAAGACGAGCCCGTCGAAGGGCTTCAGGTCCTTGGGCTGCATCGGCCGGCGGAACAGGTCGCGTCGCTCGACCGTGACGGGCTTCAGCCGCGCGCCGCGCGCGCCACGCACCGCCGCCTCCAGCGCGGCGAGCGCCGGCGCGTCGTTCTCGACGCCGTGGACGGCCGAGTTCGCGGCGAGCCGCAGCGCGAAGGTGCCGGCGCCGCAGAACAGGTCGGCGACGCGCTTGGCGCCGGCAAGGTGCGCCCCGACGAGATCGGCCATGGCTCCTTCCGCCGAGCGCACGGCCTGGAGAAAGGCGCCGGGCGGCGGGCGCACCGCGACCGTGCCGAAGCTGACGCTCGGCGGCCGCGACTCGGCCAGGACCTCGCCGTCGACGGTGATGCGGGCGAAATCCTCTGCGAGCGCCATGGAGACGACGCGGCGACGGGCGTCCTCGCTGAGCTTGGCGGCGTCGGCGAGCGACACGTCGAGCCCGACCTCCGTGTCGGTCACCGTTACCTTGAGTGGCACCTTGCGCCCGATCGCCGTGGCGGCGATGCGGCGCAGCGCCGGGATACGCCGCTCGATGGCGGGCGTGACGACCTTGCAGGTCTCGATATCGACGACGCGGTGGGTCTCGGCCTCGAAAAAGCCGAAGGCCGGGCGCCCATCCGGCCGCTTCTGCGCGGCGAAGACGGCGCGGCGGCGCGTCGCGGGGGCGCAGGGGATCAGCGGGGCCACTTCCGCCTCGACGCCTTCGCGGGCGAGCGCGGATGCGACGAGGTCGCGCTTGAAGACGCGATAGGTCTCGGCATCCGCGTGCTGCAGGTCGCATCCGCCGCAAACGCCGAAATGCGGGCAGGGCGGCGCGATGCGGTGCGGCGAGGGCACGTCCACGGACAGGAGATGGAGGCGCGGCCCGTCGCCGGCCGTCGTCACCCGCTCGCCCGGCAGCGTGAAGGGCACGAAGCGCAGGCTCCCATCGGCCCCGTGACCCACACCGTCGCCCTTGGCGGCGAGGCGCTCGATCATCAGCGCTCGCGCATCCCTCGAATTCGCGACGCTCATCGGTCCTTCCTGCCGCCCAGCACGTATTCCACATTGCCGTCGCCGCCGCGGATGGGGGAGGGGACGAGCCCGAGCGACCGCCAGCCGGCCAGGCCGTCGAGCCAGTCGCGCAGCCGCTCGGCGACCGCCGGCGCGCTGCCCGGATCGCGCAGCATGCCGCCTCGGCCGACGGCCTCGCGCCCCGCTTCGAACTGCGGCTTGACGAGGAGCACGGCCTCGGCGCCGGGAAGCGCCATGTCGAGCGCGGGCGGCAGGGCGAGCGTCAGCGAGATGAAGGACACGTCGGCGACGACGAGGTTCGGGGCTTCGCCGCCGATGTCGTCGAGCGTCATGTCGCGGGCGTTCAGCCCGTCGATCGCGGTGACGCGACCGTCCGCGCGGATCGTGTCGTGCATCTGGCCCTGGCCGACGTCGACCGCGACGACGTGGGTCGCGCCGCGCTCGAGAAGCACCTGCGTGAAACCGCCGGTGGACGCCCCGACGTCGAGGCAGAGCTTGCCCGCCGGATCGATGGCGAAGGCGTCGAGGCCGGCGAGGAGCTTCAGCGCGGCGCGCGAGACGTAAGCACTCGCCGGATCGGAGACCTCGATCGCCGCCTCCGGCAGGACCATCATCGAGGCCTTGGACGCCGTCTCGCCGTCCACGACGACGTGGCCGCGCTTCACGGCGTCGGCGGCGCGCGAGCGGCTCTCCGCGAGGCCCCTCACGATCATCAGCGCGTCGAGGCGGACGCGGTCCACGCGCGGCGGGCGGTGCGGCATGGTCTGGGGCATGTCGGGACTCAGGCCTTCAAGGCTTGGCGGCCGGAGGCGCCGAGCGCCTTCATGGCTGCCTCTACGATGCCGGCCTTGTCGAGGCCGGCCTTCGCGATCATCACGTCCGGGGCCGCGTGTTCGGCGAAGCGGTCGGGCATCAGCACGGGGCGCACCTTCAAGCCTTCGTCGAGAAGGCCATTCGCAGCGAGGTGGCCGAGCACATGATGCGCGAAGCCGCCGCTCGCCCCTTCCTCGACGAGGAGCAGCACCTCGTGCTCGCGGGCGAGGCGCGACACGAGGTCGGCATCGAGGGGCTTGGCGAAGCGCGCGTCGGCGACGGTGGTCGACAGGCCGAAGGTCTCGAGCTCCTCGGCGGCCGCCAAGCTGTCGGCGAGGCGCGTGCCGAAGGACAGGATCGCGACCTTGGTGCCCTGCTTGACGATCCGCCCCTTGCCGATCGGGAGCACGCTGCCGCGGTCGGGCAGCTCGACGCCGACGCCGTTGCCGCGGGGATAGCGGAAGGAGATCGGTCCCTCGTCATAGGCGACGGCGGTGGCCACCATGTGCCGCAGCTCCGCCTCGTCGCTCGGCGCCATCACCACCATGCCCGGCAACGGCACGAGGAAGGAGGTGTCGAAGGAGCCCGCATGGGTCGCGCCGTCCGCCCCGACGAAGCCGGCGCGGTCGATGGCGAAGCGCACCGGCAGGTGCTGGATCGCGACGTCGTGGACGATCTGGTCGTAGGCGCGCTGCAGGAAGGTCGAGTAGATCGCGACGAAGGGCTTGTAGCCCTCGGCGGCCAGGCCCGCGGCGAAGGTCACGGCGTGCTGCTCGGCGATGCCGACGTCGAAGGTGCGCTTGGGGAACGCCTCGCCGAAGAGGTCGAGCCCGGTACCATTGGGCATGGCGGCGTTGATCGCGACGATTTTGTCGTCGCTCTCCGCCTCGCGGACGAGGGATTTGGCGAAGACGCTGGTGTAGCTCGGCGCCGTGTTCTTGGCCTTCGCCTGCGCGCCGGTGATGACGTCGAAGGTGGAGACGCCGTGATACTTGTCGGCCGAGTTCTCGGCCGGCGCGTAGCCCTTGCCCTTCTTCGTCACAACGTGGACGAGGATCGGGCCTTGGCTTGCGTCGCGGACGTTCTTGAGAACCGGCAGGAGGTGGTCGAGGTCGTGCCCGTCGATCGGCCCGACGTAGTAGAAGCCGAGCTCCTCGAACATGGTCCCGCCGGTGAAGAAGCCGCGGGTGAACTCCTCGGTCTTGCGCGCGCCCTCGCGCATGAATTCGGGCAGGAGCTTCGACACGGTCTTCGCCCGGTCGCGAAGCGAGCGGTAGGCCTTGCCGGAGACGAGGCGCGCGAGATAGGCGCTCATCGCGCCGGTCGGCGGGGCGATCGACATGTCGTTGTCGTTGAGGATCACGACGAGCCGGGCGTCGAGCGCGCCGGCATTGTTCATCGCCTCGTAGGCCATGCCCGCCGACATCGCCCCGTCGCCGATCACTGCGACGACGTTGCGGGTGCCGCGATCGAGGTCGCGCGCCACCGCCATGCCGAGGCCGGCCGAGATCGAGGTCGAGGAATGGCCCGCGCCGAAGGGGTCGTATTCGCTCTCGGTGCGCTTGGCGAAGCCCGACAGTCCGTTCTCCTGGCGCACCGTGCGCATCGCCGCGCGACGCCCGGTCAGGATCTTGTGCGGATAGGCCTGGTGGCCGACGTCCCAGATCAGCCGGTCCTCGGGCGTATCGAAGACGTAGTGAAGCGCCACCGTCAGCTCGACGACGCCGAGCCCCGCGCCGAGGTGCCCGCCGGTGGTCGAGACCGCGTCGACGAGGTCGGTGCGCAGCTCGTCGGCGATCTGGCGAAGGTCCTTCGGGGGAAAACGGCGCAGGTCGGCCGGCGACGAGATCTGGTCGAGCAGCGGCGTTTTCGACGGTTGGGACAAGAGAAAGAAACCTCCGAGGTGCGGGGGCTGGAAACAGACAATTCGTTGTTAGATCGGTTCGAAATCCGCCCGATCAAGGCGTGCGACGTCGCCGCGTCGGCGGCTGCCCCGTCGCGGCCCGCCGTTCGCGCGCCGTCAGGCGGAATCGAGCGGCTCGGTGCCGGTCGGCTTGCCGGCGCGGTTCAGCTTGATCTTCTCAACCTTGTCCTCGGCGGCCGTGAGCAGCCGGTCGCAATGGCTCTTCAGCTTCTCGCCGCGCTCGTAGATCCGGATCGAGCGGTCGAGCGGCACGTCGCCGCGCTCCAGCTGCGAGACGATTCGCTCCAGCTCGGCAAGCGCTTCCTCGAAGCTCATGCGCTTGACGTCGGAATCGTCGGGCGGAAGGACGGGCTCGTTGAGGTCGGACATGGGACAACGCTTTCGAGGTTCAGCCGGTCATCAGCCGCTTGACGTGAGCGGCGACGGAGGAGCCGAGGCCCTGAAGGTCGTAGCCTCCTTCGAGAAGGCTCACAAGCCGCCCGCCCGCATGGCGCTCCGCGACGTCGAGGAGCTTGCCCGTCGCCCAGTCGAAGTCGGCCTCGGTCAGGCGCAGGCTCCCCAGCGGGTCACGGTGATGGGCGTCGAAGCCGGCCGAGACGATCACGAGGTCGGGCCGGAAGGTGTGAAGGGCGGGCAGGATCCGCACCTCGAAGGCCTCGCGGAAGGTGTCGCTGCCGTCGCCGGCCGACAAGGGCGCGTTGACCATCGTGTCGTGCGTGCCGCGCTCGCTCGCAGCACCCGTGCCGGGATAGAGCGGCATCTGGTGGGTGGAGGCGTAGAGGACGGTCGCGTCGTCGAAGAAGATGTCCTGCGTGCCGTTGCCGTGATGGACGTCCCAGTCGACGATGGCGACCCGCTCCAGGCCGTGGGCCTCTTGCGCGTGTCGCGCCGCGATCGCCGCCTGGTTGAACAGGCAGAAGCCCATGGCCGTGCCGCGCTCGGCGTGGTGGCCGGGCGGGCGGGCGGCGACGAAGGCGTTGCGCGCGCTGCCCGATACCACATCGTCCACCGCCTGCACCGCGCCACCGACGCCGTGGAGCGCGGCGGAGAAGCTCTTCGGGCTCAGCAGCGTGTCGCCGTCGATCCGCGCCAGGCCTTCCACCGGCACCGCCTTGGCGAGCTTGCGGACGAAGTCTTCCGGATGGCAGCGATAGATCGCCTCCAGCGGCGCTTCCGGGCACTCGGCCCGGTCGAGGTTCTGGAAGGCCTCGTCCTCCAGAGCCGCCTCGACGGCCCGGATGCGGTCCGGCCGCTCGGGGTGGCCGGGGCCGGTCAGGTGCTCGGCGAAGATCGGATGGAAGAAGAGCCGGGTGTTGTTCACGGGGAAGAGCGTCCTCGCGCGTCGATGACCCGGCCTTGCCCGGAAGCCTCTGAGATAGCGCCGGGGCGGTTCCCGGCAATTCGCCTCAGCGGCCGGTCTGGCCGCGGTGGCGAAGGAGGTGGTCGGCGAGGGCGCAGGCGATCATCGCCTCGCCGATCGGCACCGCGCGGATGCCGACGCACGGGTCGTGCCGGCCCTTGGTCATCACGTCGACCTCCTGGCCGTCCGTGTCGATCGAGCGGCGTGGGGTGAGGATCGAGGACGTCGGCTTGACCGCGAAGCGCGCGACGATCGGCTGGCCGGTCGAGATGCCGCCGAGGATGCCGCCGGCATGGTTGGACAGGAAGGCCGGCTTGCCGTCCGCACCCGTCCGGATCTCGTCGGCGTTGGCCTCGCCGGACAGCTCGGCCGCGCCGAAGCCCTCGCCGATCTCGACGCCCTTGACCGCGTTGATCGACATGAGGTTCGCCGCGATGTCGGTGTCGAGCTTGCCGTAGAGCGGCGCGCCGAGGCCGGCCGGCACGTTCTCCGCGACGATCTCGATCACCGCGCCGACCGATGAGCCGCTCTTGCGCACGCCGTCGAGGAGGACTTCCCAGCGCGCCGCAGCCGCCCGGTCCGGGCAGAAGAACGGGTTGTTCGAAACCTCGTCCCAGTCCCAGTTCGCCCGGTCGATGCGGTCGGCGCCGATCTGGACGAGCGCGCCGCGGATGGTGACGCCCGGAACGACGAGCCGCGCCAGCGCCCCCGCTGCCACGCGGCAGGCCGTCTCGCGCGCCGAGGAGCGTCCGCCGCCGCGATGGTCGCGCAGGCCGTACTTCATGTCGTAGGCGATGTCGGCGTGGCCCGGCCGGTAGGACTGCGCGATGTTGGCGTAGTCCTTGGAGCGCTGGTCGACGTTCTGGATCTC
>CANJKV010000192.1 GCA_947474855.1 Aurantimonadaceae bacterium
CATGGACGAGCTTGGTGGACCAGGAGGACGTGCCGGATGCCAGGTCGTTCATCTCGGCGAGGCCGACCGAATAGCCGCGGCCGACGGCGTCGCGCGCCACGCCGCAGCCGTTGACCCCGCCCCCGACGATGAAAACGTCGTACCCGTCCCGCATGCCATCCTCTTTCGCGCTGCAATATCTCGATTGCGACTGCGAACGATGTGGAGGTTATACGAAGCTCAATCGCACTTCAAACGAAATATAACGGAGGCAAAACGCCGGCCCGCGCTGCGTGAGGCGCGCGAATCGGGAGCCCGCATCGGGCGCGCTTTCGTTTTCGAAGGATCGTAGAGTCCGCCGCGCAGCCCGGATGATGAGCCGCCATGCCCGTCATTTCGGCAAGGGAGACGGTTGTCGGCCTCCTTCTTTGCCGGTCCGATCGTCACCTATGCCGAAAAGCGAAAGAAAAACGAAACTCCGGGCCGGATGGCTTCGCGCGCTTCGCCTCGGACTTGCACTGGCCCGTCGCTGCCGGCGGGCGTTGACGCGCTTGGGTGATCGCATCATGGCGCCGCCATTCCGAGATGCGCCGTGATCGGCCCCCGCAGAGTGGTCCGGTTGGAGAGTTGGTTCAGGGTTGGTCGTTGCACCAGCGGTAGCTTGGCCGGCGGAGCCGGGGCCTCGCTCCACCTATTGTCAGTACATGATGTGACGCCCGGACAGGATGGCGTTCGTCAGGCTGAGGAGGCCGGCGGACGCTTGGTCCGCATCGCTGGCGAGAAAATAAAGGCCCGGGCTTGCGCACGCCTTCAGCGAGGGTGAGATCGAGGAGTAGTACGAAGAAACGCGCTCCTTGAAGAAGTACTCCGTCGGTCGGGCGACGTACTTGATCTCCATCACGGCCAGGGCGAAGCCTTTGTTCTTCAGCGCGATGCAAAGGTTCGTATCGAGCGGACCGAGCTGCCAGCGAGCGAAGCCCTCGTCCTTCACGCCGTCCGTGACGAGGATGGCGATCTTCCTCGGGGACGATGCCGTGTCGCCGCTGCCTTGCGAGCCGAGCATCGAGCTGAAGGCGCTGAAGCCCCACCAGAAGCGCGTATGGTTGTTGGCGATCGTGAAGTTGCGGATCGAAGCCTTGAGCGCCGCCGCGTCGGTGGACGGATCCTTGCCTTTCTGGAAGTCCCAGGAAAAGCCCGCCGTCGCGATGCGATTGGTCTTCAGCGTGCCGGGAACGGCGTTCTCGGCCAGGATCTTGTCGATCATCTTGTCGGACGCCTCGCGCACGACGTCGATGCGAAGGCGCACGCCATGGTCCCGCGCGACCTGGTAGGCCGACTTCGGCCGGTACCCGTCCCCCTCGTGGCAGGCGAAGGCGCAGGGCTCGTTCTTGCGCTCGATCCGCGTCCAGTGTTCCAGCGCATCGCGATCGGCATCGCTGGCCGCGATGTTCATCGACTCCGATACGTCGAGCAGGAAGTAGAAGTCGGTGTGCTCCTCCTTCTGGATCGAGGATGCAGAGACGACGCTGACGTCGAGTTCGTCGATGTGCAGGAGCGGCAGGAAGGCCGGCTTGAGCTTGGCCGAGGCGCGCACGGTGAACCCGAACGCCTCGCCGAAGCGATCGCCGACCTCGCCGAGCGGCCGGACCGCCTCGCCGCCTTCGGCCGCGCCGCCCGGGCGTGGGCGGAAGGCCCGAACGCGCCCGCGACGGTGGGCGCGCAGGCCGCCGCACTCTACCGGCAGATCGCCGCCCGCACCGCCACGGCGAGGGGCGCGGCGCCCGCCGGCGACAATCCCGCGCTTCCCGGCTGAGGTCGATCGATCCCGAGGCGGGCGGCATGCGAAACGAGCGAACCGGAGCCGGCGAGGGCCTCATGCACGAGAAAAGGGTCAAGGTGCGCCATTACCTCGCCGGCGGGCGGGAGTTCGCCGGCGGAATCGGCCGGCTGGTCGGCTACGTCGTCGACGCGGCCGGGCCCGATCAGGCGCACCGCCTGTCCGATACGCGCGGGCCCCGCTGGTCGCCCGCGCGCTCCCTGCCGCGCCTCGGGCTGGCGCTCGCCGCGATGCTGGGCGACCGGATCGTCGCGCCGGGCCGGATCCATCACATCCACGTCGCCGGGCGGGGCAGCACGATCCGGAAGCTGATCCTGGCGGGCCTCGCACGAGCCATCGGCTGCACCCACGTCCTGCATCTCCACGACAATGATTACGCGGCCGACCTCGCCGCCCGCCCGCCCCGGCAGCTGGCGCGCATCCGCCGCATGTTCCAGGGAGCCGACCGGGTGATCGTGCTCGGGCACCGGGACCGCGCAACGGTGGTCGAACGCCTGGGCGTCGCGCCCTCGCGGACCCTCGTCCTGCGAAACTGCGTTCCGGATCCCGGTCCCGCCGCTCCGCCGGACCGACCGGTGCCGACCATCCTCTTTCTCGGCACGCTCGGGCCGCGAAAGGGCGTGCCCGAGCTTCTGGAGGCGCTCGCCAGTCCCGCCATGACCCGCCTCGACTGGCGTGCGGTTCTCGCCGGTGACGGAGCCGTCGCATCCTATCTGCGCGAGGCGGCACGCCTCGGGCTCGGCGAGCGCGTGTCGATGCCGGGCTGGCTCGGCCGCGCAAAGGCCAGCGCGCTGCTCGCCGGGGCCGACATCCTCGTCCTGCCCTCGCACGCCGAAGGCATGGCGATGGCGGTCATCGAGGGTCTGGCCCACGGCCGGGCGGTCGTTGCGACGCGCGTCGGCGCGCACGAGGAGGCCATCGAGCACGGCGCCAACGGCCTCTTCGCGCCGGTGGGCGATGCCGAGGCGCTCGCGGCAACGCTCGCCCGCCTCGTCGTCGATCCCGCGCTGCGGGTGCGCCTCGGGGCGGCGGCGCGCGCCAGCTATCTCGAGCGCTTCAGCATGGGCGCCTATGTCGGAAGGCTCGGCGCTCTCTACGGCTCGCTCGCCCCGGCTCCGTCGGGGCTCCTGGAACGGAAGACGACATGACCCGCGCCGACGACCTGTCCCGAGCCATGCACCTGCGCTACGCGGCGCCCCGTCCGGCCGAGCCGGACGGCGGCGAGCTCGACCTCGCCGGCCTCGCCCGCATGCTGCGCCGTCGGATCTGGCTGATCGTCGCGCTCGTGGCGCTCGCCTCCGCCGCCGCCCTGCCGCCGATCCTGGCGCACAAGCCGGTCTTCGCCGCCGCCTCGCGCGTCCTGATCCACCCGCCGTCCTCGGCAGCGCTCACGGGTACGGACCGGCTGGATCCCGAGCCCTTGAACCTCCAGACAGAGGTCGAGCGGCTGCTGTCGCGCGAGGCCGCCGTGCAGGTGATCCAACGCCTCGGCCTCGCGGACCGGGTCGAGTTCAACCCGGCTCTCGGCTCGCCCTCGCTCGCCGACGAGCTGAGGAGCGCCGTTTCGTCGGCTCTCGGCGGGCTGACAGGAGAGGCCTCGGCACCCGGAGCCGACGAGGAGGCCTCCGCTGGGCGCGACCCCCTGGACCCGGTGGTCCGCTCCTTCTTCGACGCCCTGCGGATCAGCCGGGATCCGAGCTCGAACGTGATCGAGATCGGATTTTCCTCCCACGATCCTGCGCTCGGCGCGGCCGTCCCGAACATGCTCCTGCGCGTTTATCTTGAGGCGCGCGAAGCCGACCGGGTCCGGCGTCTGGCCGCGGCCGACAACTGGCTGTCCGACCGCATCGAGGCGCAGCGCCGACGCGTGGCGGAGGCCGAGCGTGCGGTGAGCGACTTCGCGGCGGCGGGAGGGCTCGCCTCCAGCGAGCTTCTGGCCGGCAGCGTCCGGACGATCGGCGACCTCAACGCTCAGCGCGCCGGCATGGAACGTGCCCGCCGCGACCTGTCGGAAACGAGCGCAGCGCTGCGCCGGCCTATCGCGCCGGAGGACAGGATCGTGCTGGTGGACACGCCGGTCGCGGCGGATCTCGGCCGGCAGCTGCAGATGCAGCGCGGCGAGCTGCAGCGCCTGCTGGAGGTCTATGGAGGCGCCAGCCCCCAGGTCCTGGCGGCGCAGGGCGCGATCCGGACCACGACCGCCGCCATCGAGATCGAGACGGCGCGCGCGGCCAAGGCGATCGATGCGCGCCTGGCCGGCATGGCGCGGGACGAGGTGCAGATGCGGGCCGGGCTCGCCTCGGCCGGCGCGGCGCTCCAGGACCAGTCCGCCGCGGCCGCGCGACGGCGGGAACTCGAGGCGGCGGCCGCGAGCGAGCTGGGCGCGCTCGCGGCTCTGGAGGATCGGCGCCGGGCGCTCGCGGCCGAGCGTGCGCTTCCCTCCGCCGAGGTCGAGGTCCTGTCGCCCGCCACGACGCCGCTTCGCCCCAGCGGGCGCGGCCGGGCCTTTCTTCTCGTGCTGGTTCTGGCCGGCGCGGGCTTCGCCGCGCTGACGGCCGCGACGCTGGCGGAGGTGATGGACCGCTCCGTCCGCAGTCCGTCCCAGCTGCGCCACGTCTTCGACGTCCTCCCCGCCGGTCTGGTGCATCGCCTTCCCCGCCGGGTCGCCCGGGATCTGCCCCGCTTTCTCGCGCGCCATCGGGACGGTGCCCTCGCCGACGCGATCCGCGGCGTGCTCGCGGGCGTGAAGCGGGCGAACGGCGGGCGGCTTCCCGACAGCCTGCTGGTCACCTCGCCGCTGCCTGGCGAGGGCAAGACCGCCCTTGCGGCGGCGCTCGCGGCCGAGCTGGCGGCCTCGCGCCCAGTGCTTCTCGTGGACTGCGACCCGATGCGTGGCCGCGTCCACGACCTGTTCGGAACCGCGGCCGGGCCGGGGCTCGTCGACGTGATCGAGGGCCGGATCGACGTCGCCGAGGCCGTTCGAACCGACGAGACGAGCGGCATCGCCTTCCTGACGCGGGGCTCGTCCCCAGGTCGGCCGCTGGATGCCGCGGCGCTCGAGGCCGTGCTCGCCTATGCCAAGGAGCACAAGCAGGTGGCGATCCTCGACGCGTCCCCGGTCTTGGCGACACTCACGCCCGCCCTTCTCGTCGAAGCGGTCGAGGCGGTCGTCCTGGTCCTGCGATGGGGAAAAACCGAACTGCGATGCGCGGAAGCGGCGATCGAGCGCCTGCGCGACGGCGACCCCAGGCCGGTCGCGCTCGTCATGAACAGGGTCGATCCGGGCCGCCACGCGCTCTACGGCTTCAACGATCCGATCGGCTGGTCGGCCCGCTTTCGAACCTACGCCGCCGGACCGTGAGCGGGGCGCGGGTCGCGCGCGGCCGGATCGCTCGGCTGGCGTTCGCTTCGGCCGGACATGCCGTCGGCGAGCGGGTGCTCGCCGACGGCGGGAGAAGACGAGGCGGTCACCCGCTCATGCGCTCGAAATTGGAGTCGCTGTCGAGATCGAGGCTGACACCGCCGGCTGGCGAGGTCCTCGTCGGGCGCGCCGACTTGGCCGGCGCGGAGCGCGTGCCGGCGAAGCGAGCCGCCTGCGCTTGCAGCGCGCGCGCGTCTCCGCCGACCGGGTCGAGGGGAGCGGGCGACGGCGCGGCGGTCGCTTGAGAGGACGACATATCGAGGCTCCCGCTCGCCTCGAGCTTGAAGAAGCCGGCGCGCTCGTTGAGGCTGGAGGCTTCGCCCGACAGCGCTTCGGCGGTCGCGGTCATCTCGTTGGCCGCGCCGGCGTTCGCCTGCGTCACCTGGTCGAGCTGCACGATCGACTGGTTGATCTGCTCGATGCCGATCGACTGCTCGCGGCAGGCGGCCGAGATCTCCGAGATCAGCTCGGCCGTGCGCTGGATGGCGGGAAGAAGCGCGGTCATCTTCTGCCCCGCGCCCGAGGCGACCTCCAGCGTGCCGGTGGACAGCTCGCCGATCTCGGTGGCGGCGGCCTGCGCCCGCTCGGCGAGCTTGCGCACTTCCGAGGCCACCACCGCAAAGCCCTTGCCGTGGCTGCCCGCGCGCGCCGCCTCGATGGCGGCGTTCAGGGCCAGGAGGTCGGTCTGACGGGCGATCTCCTGCACGAGCCGCACCTTGTCGGCGACCTCGCCCATGGCCTCGACGGCCTTGGCGGTGGCGCCCGCCACGCCCTCGGCCAGGTCGCGCGCCGTGCGGGCGGTGGCCTCGGCCTGCGTGGCGTTCTCGGCGTTCTGCCGAACGTTCGCGGTCATCTCCTCCACCGCCGCCGAGGTTTCCTCCGAGGCCGCCGCCTGCTCCGTCGAGCCCGACGACAGCTGCTCGGCCGTCTGCGCCGACTGGCGCGAGTTGGACGCCACCTGCGTCGCCGATCCCAGGACGCCGGATACGATGGCGTTCAGCTTCAGCCGCATCTGGCAGATGGTGGTGAGAAGGTCACCGATCTCGTCGTTGTAGGTGTGGACGATGCGCTCGGAAATGTCGCCGCGGCCGATCTTCTCCGCGTGGAACATGGCGAGCGCCAGGCCGCGGCGCAGCGAGATTGCGATCCAGGCGGCGGCCAGCGTGCCGATCAGGAGCGCCGCCAGAACCACGGCGATGAGCATGTTTCTGGTGGAGACGTAGTTGGCCTCCATGTCCTCGTGCATGCCCTGCGCGACGGACTGCTCGTAGCCGAGAAGCACCGAGACTTCCTCGCTGATCCTCAGGGTGAGCGGCCGCACCTGTTCTATGGCGATCGTGCTGGCGGTCGCATCGGTGTTCGCAGCGCCGAGCGAGAAGATCTCCTTGGCGACGGTCAGGAATTCGCCTCCGGTGGCGACGGCCTGGGCGATCTCGCCTTCGTAGGGCGTGCCTTTGCCGGCGGCCTCGAATGTCCCGAGGTGATCCTGGAAAGGCGCGATGCTCGCTTCGAAGGCGCCCTTGGCCGCCTCCAGACGCGACGGCTGGCTTTCCGCGACGGCCACCATCATCATGTAGCGGACCGTCTGAAGTTCGACCCGCAGGTCCGCTGCGATCGAACGGGCCTGGCCGTCGAAGCCTGCGGCCAGCATCTCCTTGCGCGTTTGCGTCAGCTCGTCCAGGAGGCGCGAACCGAGCGGCTCGCCCTTCGCGGCGTTGAGTTCGAGAGCCCGAGCGATGGAATTGCGCTGCGAAGTGTCCATCGCCTGCCTGGCGTTCTGGATCCAAGTCTCCAGGTCGCCGAGGATTGCGTTGGTCTTGTCGATCGACGCCGTGTCGGACTTGGCGATGGCCTCGCGATACACGACGAGGTCGTTCTTCGTCTCGTTATAGGTGTCCTCGATCGTCTTGCGCCGATCCGCCTTTTGATCGTCGTCGCTGGTCATGATCAGGGCGTTGAGCGAACGCCCCATCGCCTCGATCTGACGCCCGATGTCGCCGAGGCGATTGGACTGCGTATAGGGGCGCTCGGCGAAGGCGGTGATCGTCTCGTTGGCGGAACCGAGGCTCGAAATGCCGAGATATCCCGAGCCCGCCAGCATCAGGAGTATGCCGGCGAAAGCCCCGGCAAGCTTTGCGTTGATTGTCAGCCGCACGACGATGAAACCCCCGATCGCTCCGAACGCCCATGCTTTCGGAGCCAAGACTGAATGTGCGTGAAGCTTGTATGTGGGGGAACTTAGCGTTGACTTGTCGCGCGGCTAAGTAGAACCCCTGAGGGTCCGGTCGGCGGCGAATCAAGATGCGGTCGGCCGAGGTTCGGCGTCCGCCTGTCGTGCCGAGGGCGCGGCGCCGCGATGCGGTTCAAAGCACCCGATAGGGCACGAAGCGGCGAAGGTTCATATCGACCGCGATCGGCAGCTCGGTCGGGGGAAAGGCGCGCTGATCGCAGTCGCGCCGGGGGCACAGACGGCACGTCGCGCCGATCGGGGTTCCCGGCCCCTCGACGTCGATGCCGTCGGCGTAGACAAAGGACGCGGCGTGCTCCGCCTCGCAGCCGAGCGCCACGGCGTAGCGCCTCGGCGGCCGGGAATAGGATCCTGACGGTTTGACCAGCCCCTTGGCCATGGACACGTAGCGGACCCCGTCCGGCATTTCGGCGAGCTGGACCAGGACCCGGTCGGGAATGGCGACGGCTTCGTGGACGATCCACAAGGGGCAGGCGCCGCCGAACCGCGCGAACTGCAGGCGCGTCGCGGAATGCCGCTTGGTGATGTTGCCCGCCATGTCGACCCGGCAGAAGAAGAAGGGCACGCCGGGCGCGTCCGGCCGCTGCAGCATCGACAGGCGGTGGCAGGTCTGCTCGAAGCTCGTGGCGAAGCGCTCGCGCAGGCGGTCGATGTCGTGCCTGACGAGCCGGGCATGGCTGCGGAAGCGCGCATAGGGCATCAGCAGCGCGGACGCGCCGTAATTCGCCAGGCCGGCTTCGAGGAGATGCCGCTCCTCGATGCTGGGAAGCTCGGAGGCCGAGACGATCTCGCCGATGATGCCGCCGAACGAGAGCTGGGCGATCTGGTTGGCGATCATGAAGCGTCGGGTTTCGGGGGGAAGGGCGCGGCCGAGCGTCAGCCGGCGGCTGTCGGCGTCGTAGCGGCGCAGCACGCCGTCGCCGACCGCCTCGGTGTCGTCGCGCAGGACGACGTCGTGCCGGGCGAGAAGAAACGCCGCGAGGTCGGTTTCGCGTGGGGGCTCCCCCGCGATCTGCGCGGACAGCCCTTCCGCGGCGACGTCCAGCGCGTGGACGTAATTGCCCGCCTCGTGAAACCAGTCCCGCACCCGTTCCCAAGGCAGGCGCCCGCGCTCGGCCGCGCTGTCGGCCAGCGCCTCGTCCGCCATCGAGCGGCGTTCCTGCATCTCGCGCCAGGAGGAATGCAGCCGGACGATCCGCTCCGCCAGAGCCGGCTGGCGTTCCATGACCTTGAGGATCCGCCCGCGGTCGTCGAGGCCGTCGAACAGCGGATCGTCGAGAAGGGCGGCCAGCGACGCGGCCCGGCGCCCCTTGGCGAGGCGCCGGTCCGTCCAGTCCAGCGGAAACGTGTCCGCAAGACGCGCGGCGACGGCCGCGGTCAGAGGCCGGGCGTCGTTTTCGATCTGGGACAGATAGCTGACGGAGATGTCGAGGCGCCGGGCCATCTCGGCCTGCCGCAGGCCCTGCGCGGCGCGAAGGGCGCGCAGGTCGGCGCCGACGTAATTTCCCACGGTTCACCGCCCCTTGCAAAATGTTCGCTTCCCAACTTCGCAACACCACATTTGCACGGGCGCCGTACGGCTGGAAGAAGACGAGGGCGATGCCAAGCGTTCACCGAAAAGGGTTCGGATGCAGGACATTCTGACGAGTTTCGAACAGAAGCGCGCGCGCGCGCGGGCTGGCGGGGGCGAACGCCGCGTCGCCGCGCAGCACGCCAAGGGCAAGCTGACGGCGCGCGAGCGCCTCGAGGTGCTGCTCGACGAGGGCTCGTTCGAGGAGCTCGACATGTTCGTCGAGCACAACTGCACCGACTTCGGCATGGAAGCCCAGGTGATCCCCGGCGACGGCGTCGTCACGGGATCTGGGACGATCAACGGCCGGCTGGTCTTCGTCTTCAGCCAGGACTTCACGGTCTTCGGCGGCTCCCTGTCCGAGCGCCACGCGCAGAAGATCTGCAAGATCATGGACATGGCCATGAAGGTCGGGGCACCGGTGATCGGCCTCAACGATTCGGGTGGCGCGCGCATCCAGGAGGGCGTCGCCTCGCTCGGCGGCTATGCCGAGGTGTTCCAGAGGAACGTCCTCGCCTCCGGCGTCGTGCCCCAGCTCAGCCTCGTCATGGGCCCTTGCGCCGGCGGGGCGGTCTATTCGCCGGCCATGACCGACTTCATCTTCATGGTGAAGGACAGTTCCTACATGTTCGTCACCGGCCCCGACGTCGTGAAGACGGTGACCAACGAGGTCGTCAGCCAAGAAGAGCTCGGCGGCGCCGTTACCCACACCACCAAGTCCGCCGTCGCCGACTGCGCCTTCGAGAACGACATCGAGGCGCTTCTCGCCGCGCGCGATTTCATCGGCTTCCTGCCGGCGTGCAACCGCTCGGGCGTTCCGGTGCGGCCCTGCGAGGATCCGTTCGACCGGCTGGAGCCGAGCCTCGACACGCTGATCCCGCCCTCGGCGAACCAACCCTACGACATGCACGAGCTGATCGTGAAGACCGTCGACGACGGCGAGTTCTTCGAGATCCAGCCCACCCATGCCGGCAACATCATCACCGGCTTCGGCCGGATCGAGGGGCGAACCGTCGGCTTCGTCGCCAACCAGCCGACGGTGCTCGCCGGCTGCCTCGACATCAACGCCTCCAAGAAGGCGGGGCGGTTCGTGCGCTTCTGCGACGCCTTCGAGATCCCCATCGTCACCTTCGTCGACGTGCCCGGCTTCCTGCCGGGCGTCGGCCAGGAGCACAACG
>CANJKV010000193.1 GCA_947474855.1 Aurantimonadaceae bacterium
CCCTTCCCTGCATTCGGGCAATCGCTCCAGCCGTCAGGCGTCCTTGCGGGCGAGAAGCGCGCGGATCAGCGTCTCGTCGATCTCGCCCGTCGCCTCCAGGCCGCTGTCGGACTGGAAGGAGCGGATCGCCTCCGTCGTGCGGACGCCGACCTTGCCGTCCGGCGAGCCGGCGTCGTAGCCGAGCTTGCCGAGGATGATCTGGATGTTGCGAACGGCCCGCGTCATGTCGACGGAGGCGGTGGTGTCCACCGAGGCTTCGCTCCACTCCTGCGGCACGTCCACCGTGTTGGCGGACTCGACGCGGCTCTTCGGCGACCAGGCGGCGACGGCCGCCTCGGCCTGCGTGCGCTGCTCGGGGCTCAGCGACTGGTGAACCTCGTCGCGCTTGTCGGCGGCGTCCTTGTCGCCGCTCGCCGCGACGATGGCGAACCACTTGTAGGACTGCACCATGTCCTGCGGCACGCCGGCGCCGCGGGCGTAGAGGATGCCGAGATTGTACTGGCTGTCGCGCATGCCGTAATCGGCGGCCTGCGTGAACCACTTGGCCGCCGTTTCCGGCTGCGATACGCCGTCGACGCCGGTGGCATAGAGCACGGCGAGATTGTGCATGGCGCGAACGTTGCCCTGGTCCGCCGCGAGCGTGTACCAGTCGCGGGCGGCGACCGTGTCGCGCGAAACGCCGTTGCCCTTCTCGAAGAGCGTGCCGAGGCTATACTGCGCCGGGGCGAAGCCGCGTCCCGCCGCCTGCTCGAACCAACGCACGGCCTCGGCCGGCTTCGGCTCGCCGGTGGCGCCTTCCATGAGGCGAAGGCCGATCTCGAACATCGCGACCGAGTTGCCGTTCTGCGCGGCCGCGGTCAGCGCGGCCGGGCCGATCTTGTCCGGCATCGCCGGCAGCGGCGCGGCGGCGAGCGCGGCGAGGTCGGGTCCCTGCCGGGCGGGGACCGCGGCCGGCTCGGCAGCAGTGGCAGCGGCGACCTCGGCCGGGGGCGCGACCGCAGCGGGCTCGGCGGGCGCCGGCGCGGCGGCCGCCGGCCCCTCGGTCAGGTCGAAGCCGGGCGCGACCACCTCGGTGGGGCGCGACGCGGTCGGCTGCATCAGCTCGGCGGCCGGGGCGACGGGCGCCGCGGGCTCCGCCGCCGCGACGGTCGTCTCGGCCGGCACGGGCGTCTCGCCGGCGGGAGCTTCGGGGGCGGCCGGCGGCGCGATCTCGGCGACAGCCTTGCCCTCGGCCTCGGCCGCGACCTCGGCGATCCGTTCGCCCGCAGGCGCCGTCGACAGGTCGCGGATCAGCTTGACGCCGAGCGGCATCGCCATCAGCGCGAGCAGGACCGCGCCGACCGCCATGAGGATCGGCTTGCGCCGGCGCGACACGACGTCGCCGACGCGGCCGTAGCCGAGGCGTGAGAGCTGCTCGTCGGAGCGCAGGCTGTCCACCTCGGCGGCGGCCGCCATGGCGTGGCGGCGCGCGGCGGCGATGAAGTCGGCCTTGCCCCCCGTCTGTTCCGGTGCCGTTTCTGCCGCGCGCTGCTGGGCGCGGACCCGGCTGATCAACGCGGCGATGTCGGGCGTGCCGGAGCCGATGTCCAGCGGACGGTTGGCTTCGGCCTGGCTCAGCGGCTCGTCGTCGGAGTCCGCGTCGGTCGAGGCGAAGTCGGCCGGATCACGCGGGCTTTCGAGCGCGGGCGCGGCGGCGATGATCTCGCTCGCCGAGGCGTTGCGCATGGACGAGAAGCGACGCGAGAAGGCGCCCATGAGCCCGCCGCTGGCGGGCTCGTCCTCGGCCGCGGGGGCGAAGGACGTCTCGGCGGAGCGCGCGGCTTCCGGCGGGTGGGCCAGCACGAAGGGCGCCTGCTCGACGGGCGCGGGCTCCTCGACGGAGCGCATGGCGCCCGCCATCTCGTCCTCGATCTGGTCGAGGCGTTCGACGATCTTGAGAAGCGTCTCGTGAACCGCGTCCACGACGCCGGCCATGCGCTTATCGTTCTGGGCGGACAGAGCCTCCAGGGACCGCAGCGCCTCGGAAAGCTGGGCGACATGCTCGCTCTGCCGCCGCTCTCCGGCCTCCATCAGCCGCGCGACCGCCTCGTCGGCGGCGGCGCGCGCCGTCGCGATCACCGCGTCGCGATTTTCGTCGAGGCGCCGCTCGATCGCGGACAGGCGCTCGTCGACCTGCTCGTCCATGGCGCTCGGCACCACGCCGATCTCGCCGACCGTCGAGAGCTGGATCGACAGGCGCGCGATCTGGTCCTCTAGCGAGCGTACCAGCGCCGGGTCGACGCGCTCGGCGATCTCCTGGTCGAGGCGCTCGGACAGGCTCGACAGCCGCTCTTCGATCGCCGCCGATCCGGCCTTGGCCTGCTCCTGCTCATGGAGAAGACGCTGCATCGCCTCGCCGAACCGCTCCAGCCGCTCGGCGAGGAGCGCCGACCGGTCCTCGGCGGCCATGGCGTCGAGGCGCAGGGCGATCTCCTCGACCCGCTCCGACAGCTCGCCCGTGCCGACGGACTCGGACAGGGCATCGAGCCGAGACGAGAGCGCCGACATGCGCGTTTCGATGCGCTCGATCGGCGCCATGTCGAGCATCGGCGCCGGGCGCTGGCCGACGGCGGCGATCGCGCGCGAAATCTCCTCGAGCCGCTCCTCCAGGGCCACGAAGTGGGCGTCGTCGGGCTCGGGCTGCGGCTGCAGCAGGGCAGTGTCGATCGCCGCGGCGAGGCTTTCGATGCGGGCCTGCAAGGTTCCGATCGGCAGGGTCTCCGGCAGGCGGGCGAGCGCGGTCTCGAGCTGCGCCATGCGCTCGGCCATCGCCGCGATCGTCGCCTCGATGTCACGCGAGGCGAAGCGGCCCTCCATCGCCTGCCAGCGCTCCTCGACGGCGCGCAGGCTGCGTTCGCTGGCCAGCGTCTCGATCTTCTCGCGCAGCTGGTTCATCTCGGACGTCAGGAGCGAGGACAGCCGTTCCTCGGTGGCGGCGGCGCGGACGGCCGGATCACCGCCGAAGGAAGCCCGCAGGCGCTCCAGCTCCTGCGGCACGCTGCGCTTCTCGTCGCCGGGGCGCACGGCGGCGGACGTCGGAGCGGCAGGCGGCGCGGACACGATCTCGCGGATGCCCGACAGCTCCGAGCGCAGCGCCGAGATGGTGCCCTCGTCCGCCCCTTCGGCCGCCAGCTCGGCGAGCGCAGCTTCGAGAACGGCGATCTCGCGCTGGGCGCCGGTCGTCGGGGCCGAGGGACCGCCGACAGCCTCGCGCAGGCCGTTATAGCCCTGGCGCAGCGTGTCGAGGCGCATGTCGGAGGGGCGCAGCGCCGCGCGCTGGGCCTGGATCTCCCCCCGCAGCTCCCGCAATTCCTCGGCGATGCCGGCGGCGGCCGTGAGGGAGGCGTCCTCGCGGCGCAGTTCGTCGACTTCGGCGGCGAAGCTGTGCGCGGGCGCATCCGGCTCGGGCGCGCCGACGCCGTCGAGCATCTGCCGGCGCATCACGATCTGCGACACGGCATCGGCGAGCGAGGGCCGCGCGGGCGCGGGCGCCTCGACCGGGAGACCGCGCATCTCGATGGATGCGGGGCGCGGCCGTGTCGCGCCCGCAAGGCGCGACTCGAGGGCTTCGAGGGTCCGGCTCAAAGCTTCCAGCGAGGATCCGGCATCGCCCTCCGCGATCGCGCTGCCGCGCTTCAGTGCCGTTCGTTCGCCCATGCCGACCCCCGTGACCCGTAGTTGGCCCCGTCGCGAACCCGACCCCCGATCCAGAGGGTTAACGGTCGATAAACAGAGCCGATGCCTGTTTACGATTTAGAAAGGGAACCGGGAGCGAGGCTGGAGCGGGGGCTGACGTAGTGTCTTGCAACGAGGGGAGGACGAGCAATATCCTTAACCAATCCCACGACGAGCGAATCTCGTTCGTCCAACCACCCCCGAACATGGTGGAGCTAAAAAGAATGTCTCGAGCACAAGCGGTCGAGGACGCTGAGTTATCCGAATCCGTCGACGTGGATTTCCTCCTGGGCCGAGGCGTTGACGAGAACGAAACGCGGGAGGTCTTCAAGATCGGCGACCTCGCGCGCGAGTTCGGCGTGACCCTGCGCACGCTGCGCTTCTACGAGGATCGCGGACTGCTCAATCCCGAGCGCCGCGGCACGACCCGTCTTTATTCCCGCCGCGACCGGGCGCGGCTTCGCATGGTGCTGCTTGCCAAGCTCCTCGGCTTCTCGCTGACCGAAGCCAAGCAGATGATCGAAATCTACGACCAGCCGAACGGCAAGCGGCGGCAGCTCGAAGTGGCGTTGGAGCGCTTCGAGGAACAGCAGCAGATCCTCGTCGACCAGCAGCGCGAGATCGAGGCCTCGATCCAGGCGATGGAAACCTCGATCGAGTTCCTACGCGAGCAACTCGCCCAGACGAACTGATCGGCCCGAACGATGGTTCCGGGCGCGGCCGAAGCCTGCGGCGCCCGGCGGATGCATGCGCCGTCTCGTTGACGTTTACGTCAAAGGCAGCTACATCAGCCGCATCGTTTGGGAGAGCGAGACCATGCCGACCTACGCCGCGCCCGTCGCCGACACGCTGTTCGTGCTGAACGAGGTCATCGGCCTGCCCGAGCAGACCAGCCTTCCCGGCGCCTCCGACCTCACCGCCGACGTCGTCGAGGCGATCCTGACCGAGGCCGGCCGCATCGCCTCGGACGTCCTTCAACCGCTCAACCAGATTGGCGACCGCGAGGGCTGCACCCGCCAGGCCGACGGCTCCGTCACGACCCCCAGCGGCTTCCGCGAGGCCTACGCCGTTTTCCGCGAGGGCGGCTGGGGCGGCTTATCGGCATCGGAGGAGTTCGGCGGCCAGGGCCTTCCCCACGTGATCGGCACGGCGGTCAACGAGTTCTTCTCCGCCGCCAACATGGCCTTCGCCATGTATCCCGGCCTCACCCGCGGCGCCGTCGCCGCGATCGAGAGCCACGGGAGCGACGAGCAGAAGGCGCTCTATCTTCCGAAGATGATCGAGGGATCGTGGACCGGCACGATGAACCTCACCGAGCCCCATTGCGGCACGGATCTCGGACTCCTGCGCACCAAGGCGGTGCCGGACGGGGACGGCTCGTTCCGCATCACGGGCCAGAAGATCTTCATCTCGGCCGGCGAGCACGACCTCGCGGAGAACATCGTCCACCTCGTCCTCGCCCGCATCGAGGGCGCGCCGGCGGGCGTGAAGGGCATCTCGCTCTTCGTCGTGCCGAAGTTCCTGCCCGACGAGGCCGGAAACGCGGGAGCGCGCAACGCTCTCTCCTGCGGCGCCATCGAGGAGAAGATGGGCATCCACGCCAACGCCACCTGCGTCATGAACTATGACGGGGCGGTCGGATGGCTCGTCGGCGAGGCGAACGGCGGCCTCAAGGCCATGTTCACCATGATGAACGAGGCGCGTCTCGGCGTCGGCCTGCAGGGGCTCGCCGTCTCCGAGATCGCCTACCAGAACGCCGTCGCCTACGCCCGCGACCGCCTGCAGGGCCGCTCGCTCACCGGCCCGAAGGCGCCGGAGAAGCCCGCCGACCCGCTGATCGTCCATCCCGACATCCGCCGCATGCTGATGACCATGCGCGCCTTCAACGAGGGCGGCCGGGCGCTGCTCCTCTGGACCGCCTTCCAGGGCGACCTCGCCCATCGCGGCGCGGACGCACGCGACCGGCAGGACGCCGACGACTGGATGGGGCTGATGACCCCGATCATCAAGGGCGTCCTCACCGACAAGGGCTTCGAGAGCGCCGTCATGGCCCAGCAGGTCTACGGCGGCCACGGCTATGTCCGCGAATGGGGCATGGAGCAGTTCGTGCGCGACGCGCGCATCGCCCAGATCTACGAGGGCGCGAACGGCATCCAGGCCCTCGATCTCGTCGGCCGCAAGCTCACGCTGAACAACGGCCGCGCCGTACAGAATTTCCTCCGGCTGGCCGGCGTCTTCTGCGAGGAGCACGCCGACGACGAGCGCCTCGCCCCGCTCCTGAAGAGCCTGAAGCGCGGCCTCGGCGACCTGCAGAAGGCGCTCGGCTGGCTGATGGAGAACGCCAAAACCGATCCTGACAATGCCGGCGCCGCCTCCAACGACATGATGCACCTCTTCGGCCTGGTGGCGCTCGGATACGTCTGGGCCGTTTCCGCCCAGGCCGCCGGAAACGCCCTCGACGAGGGCCGGGGCGACGCCGACTTCATGCGCGCCAAGCTCGCCACGGCCCGCTTCTTCACTGATCGCATCATGCCCGAGACCGGCGCCCACCTCGCCCGCATCGCGTCGGGGGCCGGCTCCCTCATGGCGCTCGACGCCGAGGCGTTCTGAACTTTTCGCGCGGGCGCCCTACCCTGACGGGTCGAGCCGCGTGCCGCACCACGACATCCGACCGACCGGGAGGCCAAGCCCATGACCGACGCCTTTATCTACGATCACGTGCGCACGCCGCGCGGCCGGGGCAAGAAGGACGGCTCGCTGCACGAGGTTCCGGCCGTGCGGCTCGGCGCCAAGGTTCTCGAAGCCCTGCGCGAGCGCGACGGCATCCCGACAAGCCAGGTCGACGACATCATCTTCGGCTGCGTCGATCCCGTCGGCGAGGCCGGCTCCGTCATCCCGAAGGCCGCCGCCTTCGAGGCGGGCTATGCCTTCGCCGCGCCCGGCATGCAGATCTCGCGCTTCTGCGCCTCGGGCCTCGACGCGATCAATCTGGGCGCGGCGAAGATCGCGGCAGGCTCCGACGATCTCGTGATCGCGGGCGGCGTCGAGTCCATGTCGCGCGTCGGCATGGGCATGTCGGGCGGCGCCTGGGTCATGGACCCCTCGGTCGGCATCCCCGCCTACTTCATGCCGCAGGGCGTCTCGGCCGACCTCATCGCGACGAAGTACGGCTTCTCGCGCGACGACGTCGACGCCTATGCCGTGGAGTCCCAGAAGCGCGCCGCGGCCGCCTGGGCGGACGGCCGCTTCGCCCGCTCGGTGGTTCCGGTCAAGGACCAGAACGGCCTCCTGATCCTCGACCGCGACGAGCATATGCGGCCGGGCACCGACATGCAGTCGCTCGGCTCGCTCAACGCCTCCTTCGCCGTCATGGGCGAGATGGGGGGCTACGACGCGGTGGCGAGCCAGGCCCATCCCGAGATCGAGGCGGTCAACCACGTCCACCATGCCGGCAACTCGTCCGGAATCGTCGACGGCGCGGCGGCCGTGCTTCTCGGCTCCAAGGCCGGCGGCGAGACCCTCGGCCTGAAGCCCCGCGCCCGCATCCGCGCCTTCGCGAGCATCGGCTCGGACCCGGCGCTCATGCTGACCGGGCCCGTGGACGTCACCGAGAAGCTCCTGAAGCGCTCTGGCATGGCGCTTTCGGACATCGACCTCTTCGAGCTGAACGAGGCCTTCGCCGCCGTGGTGCTGCGCTACATCCAGGCCTTCGACATCCCGTCCGACCGGATCAACGTCAATGGCGGCGCGATCGCCATGGGCCACCCGCTCGGGGCCACGGGTGCGATGATCCTCGGAATTGTGCTCGACGAGCTGGAGCGCACGGACAAGCAGACCGCCCTCGTCACCCTGTGCATCGGCGCCGGCATGGGCACGGCGACGATCATCGAGCGGGTGTGAGCCCCCTCCTCACGCGCCGGCGGGCCTCACGCCGCCTTCGCCATGTCGAGGTCCGGCAGGGCCTCGAAGGCGGGCTTGGCGAACCAGTAGCCCTGGAAGAGGTTGACGCCGGCCGCGCGCAGCACCCGGTACTCGTTCTCCGTCTCGATGCCCTCCGCCAGCACGCGGATGTCGAGATCGCGCGCGACGTGCATCATGCCGGCGACGATCGACTGGCGCGCCCGGCTGGTGTCGATGCCGCGCACGAGCTTCATGTCGATCTTGATGAGGTCCGGCTGGAAGTCGGCCAGAAGCCCGAGCCCGGCATAGCCGGCGCCGAAGTCGTCGATCGCCGTGATGAAGCCGTGGCGACGGTACTCGGCAATGATGTTCCTGAGGTGGACGGTATCCTGGACCATCTCGTTCTCGGTGAACTCGAACATGATCGAGCTCTTCGGGAAGCCGGCGCGCTTGGCGGCGGCGAGCGTGGCGCGAAGGCAGGCCGCCGGCTCGTAGACGGCGTTGGGCAGGAAGTTGATCGAGAGCTGGCGCTGCTCGCCGGCCGGGAACAGGCGCGAAGCGAGCTCGATCGCCTTGATGCGGCAGGCCTGGTCGAAGCGGTACTTCTGGCTGTCCGCCACGCGCGACAGGATCGCGCCCGCGCCTTCGCCGTTCAGGCCGCGCACGAGGGACTCGTAGCCCCAGATGCGGTTCTCGCCGACGTCGAAGATCGGCTGGAAAGCCATGGAGAAGTCGAAGTCGAGCTTGGCGCCGTCCTGGCAGCCGGGGCAGGTTCGATCCATGGGGGCAGGTCCGTCGGGTTGAAGAGAAAATCGGACCCCACTTTAGGTTTAGAACCTTATCGGCCCTTTAATCGCGGCATCCTCGTCGAAGTGGCCGGCCACGAAAAATCGCGTCGCGACTACGCCGGCCGCGCGACGCAAAGTATCGCTTACGAATCGCGCCACTGGGAGAAGTGAAATGAACACGACGAACCTTTCCGTCGAGATCGATGGCGACGGCGTTGCTCTGATCGTCTGGGATATGCCGGACCGGTCGATGAATGTCTTCACGGCGGAAGTGATGGACGAGATCGACGGCATCGTCGACGCGCTCGTCGCCGACGGCAGGGTAACTGGTGCGGTCTTCACCTCCGGCAAGACCGGCTCCTTCACCGGCGGCGCGGACCTGAAGATGCTGTCGGGCATGTTCGCCGCCTTCGAGGCGAAGAAGCGCGACAACCCGGACGAGGCGATCAAGGCGCTCTTCGAGGGCGTCGGTCGCATGTCCTGGCTATGGCGCAAGATCGAGACCTGCGGGAAGCCCTTCGTCGCCGCGATCAACGGCACCTGCATGGGCGGCGGCTTCGAGCTGGCGCTGGCCTGCCACGCCCGCGTCGTCAGCGACACCGCGGCCATGGGCCTGCCGGAGATCAAGGTCGGCATCTTCCCCGGCGCCGGCGGCACGCAGCGCGTCGCGCGCATGACCGGCACGCAGGAAGCGCTGCAGCTCCTCCTCCAGGGCACGACGCTCTCGCCCGACAAGGCGCTGAAGATGAAGCTCGTCGACGCTGTTGTGCCGGCGGGCGAGCTGGTCGACAAGGCGAAGGCGCTCCTCAAGGCCGGCCTCTCGCCGGTCAAGCCCTGGGACGAGAAGGGCTTCAAGCTGCCCTCCGGCCCGGTCTACTCGCCGGCCGGGGCCCAGGTCTGGCCCGCCGTCGCCTCGCTCTACCGCAAGGAAACCGCCGACAACTACCCGGCCGCACGCGCGGTCGTGAAGTGCGTCTACGAGGGCCTTCTGCTGCCGATGGACGCGGCGCTGCGCGTCGAGCAGCGCTACTTCACGCAAGTGATCCAGACGACGGAAGCGCGGATGATGATCCGCTCGCTCTTCGTCTCCATGCAGGCGCTCAACAAGGGCGCGCGACGTCCCGCGAACGTTCCCCCGACCAAGCTCAGGTGCGTCGGCATCGTCGGCGCCGGCTTCATGGGCGCCGGCATCGGCTATGTGGCGGCCAAGAGCGGCCTCGACGTCGTTCTCCTCGACCGCGATCAGGCCGCCGCCGACAAGGGTCGCCAGCATTCCCAGACGCTCGCGGAAGGGCTCGTCGCCAAGGGGCGCATGACGCAGGAGGAGGCGCGCGCGCTTCTCGGCCGCATCACCGCCACGCCCGACTACGCCGCGCTCTCGGCCTGCGACCTCGTGGTCGAGGCCGTCTTCGAGGACCGCGAGGTGAAGAACGCCGTGACGAAGCAGGTCGCGGCGGTCCTGAAAGAGGGCGCGATCTACGCCTCCAACACGTCCACCATCCCGATCACCAGCCTCGCGGAAACCGTCCCCGACAAGGCCCGATTCATCGGCATCCACTTCTTCTCGCCGGTGGATCGGATGATGCTGACCGAGGTGATCCTCGGCAAGGAAACGGGCGACGAGGCCCTCGCCGTCGCGCTCGACTTCGTGCGCGCGATCAAGAA
>CANJKV010000194.1 GCA_947474855.1 Aurantimonadaceae bacterium
ACGTCCTGGACCTCGCGGCCCTTCTTGCGCATCTGCGTGTAGAACTCGTTGCGCAGGATGGTGAAGAGCCACGCCTTCAGGTTGGTGCCGGGCTGGAAGGTGTGCTGCTTGTCCCAGGCCTTGACCAGCGTTTCCTGGACGAGGTCGTCCGCGCGGTCGAATGAGCCCGAGAGCGACGCCGCGAAGGCGCGCAGGTTGGGGATGATGGCGATGAGTTCTCGGCGGAAGTCGGTTTCCTGAGCCATGGGCTGGGCTCCTTCACTCGTCGCCGGATTTCTTCGACCCCGATTCGGCCGCATCGAGCGCATCGAGCAGCATGAGGAACCGGTCCGGGACAGGCTCGCTCGCGACGTCGTCGTAATAGGCCTTCAGTCGCTTGCCGATGGCCGTGTTGTGACCCAGGCCGAGCCACGGGTCGACCGATCGGTCTGCGTTGAGCGTGTGCACGGCGTCATCCTTATCGTCGCGTTCTTCCATTGACCTTCGGCATGTCCCTCAACGACGGCGGGATTCGACGCGCTCCGCCGCCGTGTTCCGACGAAGCGCGAGCCGTGAAAGATGTGTCGCGGACAAAAATTCGCAAGCCCCTTTCCGCGACCCGCCGGACGTCATATTCCCAGGGGTGAAAGGACCGCCGGGGCGGCCGCTTGCCAGAGGGAACTCGCGGCGGACCCGATGGTTCCATTATGGGGAACCTTTTCGCGAGACATGCCGTTTCGCGTCAGGTCCGACCTTCAGCCGATCGATCCGATGCGAGGGGAATGTTCATGTCAATGTCGTCGCGCATAGCGCCGCACATACCTTATCTCCGGCGTTACGCGCGTGCCCTCAGCGGTTCGCAGGCCAGCGGCGACGCCTACGTCGCCGCCGTTCTGGAGGCGCTCATCGCCGAGCCCTCCTTGTTCAGCACGGACGAGCCGCCGCGCATCTCGCTCTACAAGCTGTTCTCGTCGCTGTGGCAGTCGGTGGACGTCAACATCCACGAGGACGCGCCGGCTTCGGCCTGGGAGGAGCGGGCGACGAAGAACCTGCGCGCCATCTCCCCGCTGCCGCGCCAGGCCTTCCTCCTCGTGGCCGTCGAAGGCTTCACGACCTCGGAGGCCGCCACAATTCTCGGCGTCGACGAGGCGGGCTTCTCCGCCCTCATCGACCAGGCGAGCTCCGATATCGGGCGCCAGGTCTCGACCAACATCATGATCATCGAGGACGAGCCTCTGATCGCGATGGACATCGAGCAGATGGTGGAAACGCTCGGCCATTCGGTGACCGGCATCGCGCGCACCCACAAGGAGGCGATCGCTCTCTTCGAGAAGCAGCGCCCCGGCATGGTGCTGGCCGACATCCAGCTCGCCGACGGCTCCTCGGGCATCGACGCGGTGAACGACATCCTTCAGAAGGTCGCGGTTCCCGTGATCTTCATCACCGCCTTCCCCGAGCGCCTGCTGACGGGCGAGCGGCCGGAGCCGACCTTCCTCGTCACCAAGCCGTTCAACCCGGACATGGTGAAGGCGCTGATCAGCCAGGCGCTGTTCTTCGACGCAGGGCGCCGGGAAGCGGCCTGAGGTGCGGCGCGGGGCCGCGTGAGCTCGCACCCGGACCGGGTGCGAGCCGGCTCTGTGGAACCTGAGCCGTCGCGCTCCGTTGCTGTCGGCGCACTCGTCCGGCGCCACCAGACCTCGCGGGTGAGCTTCGACGCGCAAACGGAAGGCCGAAGAATGATGCGGACGGAGCGAGTCTCACGAAGCCTTCGACGGGCTCTCGCAACGCTCGCCCCGCCCCGGTGCTGAGTTCCCGACGATGATCCCCGCCAAGGCCCTGAGAGCGATCGAGAGCACGGACATCGTGGTCTTCGCGCAGAACCTCGATCTCGATTATACTTGGTTCTTCAATCATCAGAACTCATGGCTGCGCGATGCGACGGTCGGCGCCAACGATCGCGACCTTCTCGTGGGCGCCTCGGGCGAGCGAGCGATCGCCGCCAAGCGCGAGGTGCTTCGCTCGCGCAAGCCGGCGCGCCTCGAAGTGTCGGTGGCCCAGGGCGCCTCGACGCGCTGGTACGACCTTCGCGTCGAGGCCGATGTCGATGATGGCGGCGCGGTCGTCGGTCTCATCGGCTCGCTTCTCGACATCACCGAGCAGAAGCGGCGGGAAGACACGCTGAAGACGCTCCTGCGCGAGCTGTCGCACCGCTCCAAGAACCTTCTCGCCATCATCCAGAGCCTGGCCAGCCAGACGGCGCGCCACTCGCTGACGGTGCCCGAATTTCTGGTGCGGTTCCGGGGACGCATCCAGTCCCTTTCCTCATCGCAGGACATCGTCACCGACACGGACTGGCGCGGCGCCGATCTGATGAGCCTCATCACCATGCAGGTCGAGCGTTATGCGCCGGACGGCATGGAGCAGATCAAGGTCTCGGGCGTCGACGTCTACCTGTCACCGACCGCTTCGCTCCACGTCGGCCTCGCCCTTCACGAGCTCGCCGTCAACGCTGCGTCCTACGGCTCGCTATCGGTGCCCGGCGGCACGGTGGCGATCAGCTCGCAGTTCGAGCAGCATGACGACGAGACCTTCCTGCGCCTCGTCTGGACCGAGGCCAACGGCCCTCGCGTGAAGGCCGAGCACGATCCGCGCTTCGGCACCTCGACCCTCGAGCGCATCGTGCCCAACGCCGTCGGCGGCGAGGCCTTTCTCGAATATCAGCCGGCCGGTATCGCCTACACTCTGATGATCCCCGAAGCGCAGTTCGAGATCATCGAAGCGCCGGCACGCTTCGCCGCCGAGGCCTGAGGCGCGCTTCGTCCCGCGACATTCGGGATCAGGCGACGGGCGAACGACGCTCGTCCGATCACGCCGCCACTCCATTCAAGCCATCGTGAAGCCCTTCCCTAGCGGGAGAACGGAACGATCCTCTTGCCGACGAGTTTTCTAGGCAAAGGAGATCTTGCCGTGGAACACGTTGCTGCTTTCATGTTGCTTGTGGGCTGCAGTGGGGATGTGTCGGCCTGCCAGGAAGTCCCTGTGCCGATGCCTGCCTACGAGGATGTGTCCGAATGTCAGGCCGATCTGCCCATTCAGATGCGCCTTTCCGGTGCCACGGATCGCAAGCTCTTCGGCGCCTGCAAGGAAGTCGGCGCTGACGTGTTCGAGCAGTCGGCAAGCGTCGACTGGCGCATCAGCCGTGATGGCCAGCTCCTGATCACCTTCGATGCTGCGCCGCAGGTGGTGGCTTCGCGCTGAACGGGTTGTGCCGTTCGGTTTGTCGACAGGCAAATTTTCGTCGAACCCTTTCCATGGGGCAACCTTTCTTCCATGTTCCCGTTCCGAAGGGCAGGGACCCTGGTTCGGGAAAGGTTTATCCATGAGGAAACTCACGATCGTCGCATTGTCCGCTCTGACGCTCGGCGCGGCGGGCTGCTCGACGGTGGAGCGCGACACGGGCACAGGCGCTCTTCTCGGCGCCGGCGCCGGCGCTCTGATCGGCCAGGTGGCAGGCGGCGACACGCGGAGCACGCTCACGGGCGCGGCCATCGGCGGTCTCGGAGGTGCCATCGCCGGCAACCTCGTCGGGCGTTCCAGCGCCTCGTCGGGCGATTGCATCTACAGCGACAGCGCCGGCCGTCGCTACGTATCGCGCTGCCCGTCGGGCTACTGATCGGATCCGGTCACGATCGGTCCATCCACCCGCAAAGCCGCCGAACACCCTTCGGCGGCTTTCGCTTTTTGGCGGTTCCGGCTTGCTTCGGGTTGGTCCGTTAGGAACCTTGTCGCATGCTGCGCGGCGCTGGAAGCCGGCGGCGACGAAAGGCACGAGAAGACGATCATGCTCCGACCCGAACCCGTCCGCTTTGCAGGTCGTCTCGCCGGAGGCCTTGTTCTTCTCGCGCTGCCGCTTGTTCTGGCGGGCTGCGGCGGAGGGGGCGGGCGGTTCCCGCCGGTCTTCGGCGCGGTGTTCGGGCTGGAAGGCGCCGAAACCTATCCCTTCGTGCCCGGGCGCGTGGCCGAGCCGGCCGTGGGACCCGGTGACCGGCTGATCGGCGAGTCCGCCAGCCAGCCGGGCCAGTGCATCTACGCCGACGACGGCACGGCCCGCCGCTTCCGAGCCGCCTGTCCGGACGGCTTCGACCTTTGATGGCGCATCACGCGCCCCGCGCCAGCGCGACGAAGGCAGCGCGGTAGCCGTCAGGCTCTGCCACAGGCGCCGCGAACTCGATCCGCTCCAGCCGGTCGCCCTTGACGATCTCGAAACCGCGGCGGTCGGCCGTTGCGATCGACCAACCGGTGCCGGCATCCGTCACCGACCGCGCGGCGACTGCGTCGATCGCGTCGGCATGGTCGTGGTTCATGTGGAGGCGGGCCCGCTCGGCGCGCTCGATCAAGGCGGCGCCGTCGGGGTCGACGACGTCCGCCGCCGCGAGGTCGAAGGCTCGCGCGAACCCGCCGTTGAGGCCGGCCCGTTCCGGCTCGATCACGACGAAATGGAAGTCGCCGAAGTCGGCATAAAGTTCGGCGGACGGGTGACGGGCGAGAAAGCGGGCCTTGAGGAACGACCGCTCGGCGGTGTCGCGCGCCGGAAGGCGGGCGCGGCCGATCAGCGTGATGCGCGGGTGGCGAAGCGGGTCGCCCCCGCCCGGCTCGCCGAAGAGGAGCGAGCAGCGCGGGTCGGTGCGCAGCGCCTGCGTATGGACTGAAAGGTCCGAGACAAGCAGGATCGGGCGCCCTTCGAAGTCCGTGGCGATCGAGACGCGGCTCGCCAGCGGATAACCGGTGCCGGGCTCGATCGTCGCGAGGCTCGCATGACGCGCAGCCCGCACGAGGCGACGGGCGAGCGCGCGCGCCTCGTCATCCACGGGTCGCAGTGTTTGTTCGCGGGGCTTGGCTTCGGTCACGGCGTCGTCTCCGGTCCCCGGGAGCGTCCATCGGTCGCCGCTCCCATTTTTGTCGGCCTCGAACGATTGCCAGAGCGCGGCGGGAACGGATAGTCCCTGCGACAAGGATCAACGAGACGGGAGCGCGGCTATGAGCGAGGATCAGAAGCAGGCGATCCGGGCGATGCTCGCGGCGCTGGACGCGCCGGATGGCGGCGGCGACGTCGTGTCCCGCGGGCTCGTGTCGGAAATCTTCATCGCCAACAACAAGGCCTTCTTTTCGCTGACGGTGCCGGCCGAAGAGGCGGAGCGCTTCGAGCCGTTCCGGCGCGAGGCCGAGCGACGCGCCGCAGCCCTTCCCGGCCTGGACGGCGCGATGGTGGCCCTGACGGCAGAGCGCGCGCCAGGCGCGGCACGCTCCGCTCCGCCTCCGCCGCCCGCACGCGGGCCTGCCCATCCACACCATCACCCGCATCCGCGCCCCGGCGCGACCACGAGCGGCCCCGCCGAAGGGCGCGCTTCCGCCGGCCCGCGACCGGGCAAACCCGGCATTCCGGGAATCTCCACGATCGTCGCGGTGGCGAGCGGCAAGGGCGGCGTCGGCAAGTCGACGACGGCGGTCAACATCGCGCTGGGTGCCGCGCGGCTCGGCCTGAAGGTCGGGCTGCTCGACGCCGACGTCTACGGCCCCTCCGTGCCCCGGCTCCTGAACCTGAAGGACAAGCCTCGCACGGCCGACGGGCGGCGGATGATCCCGCTCGACGCCTATGGGCTCAAGGCCATGTCGATGGGCCTCCTCGTCGAGGAGGACACGCCGATGATCTGGCGTGGGCCTATGGTCATGTCGGCGCTGACGCAGATGCTGCGCGAAGTCGAGTGGGGGCAGCTCGACCTTCTCGTCGTCGACATGCCGCCGGGCACCGGCGACGCGCAGCTGACCATGGCGCAACAGGTGCCGCTGGCCGGCGCCGTCATCGTTTCGACGCCGCAGGACCTCGCCCTGATCGACGCGCGGAAGGGGCTCGCGATGTTCCGAAAGGTCGAGGTGCCCGTTCTCGGCATCGTCGAGAACATGAGCTACTTCATCGCCCCCGACACGGGCACGCGCTACGACATCTTCGGCCATGGCGGCGCGCGGGCGGAGGCCGAGAAGCTGGGCGTGCCGTTCCTCGGCGAGGTGCCCCTGGAAATGGCGATCCGCGAATCGTCGGACGCCGGGCGTCCGGTGGTCGCGACGGATCCCGATGGTCCGCAGGCGCGGGCCTACCTCGATATCGCCGCCGGCATGCTTCGCTCGATCGAGGCGCAGAAGCAGGGCGGCTCGGCGGGGCCGCGGATCGTCTTCGAATAGGGTGCCGAGCCCTCGCCCGTAAGCGGGCGAGGGGGCTGGAGGACGGGCGAGACGAGTGGCTCGCCCATGGGACGCCGCAGCCGGCCGGGTGAGGGTGTCGGGCGCCACGCGACCAAGCGAGAACCTTCAGCGTCGCGGGTGTCATGAACCACCCACATCCCCCCGGCCGGGACCGTCTGCCGCAAGCGGGAGAAGCGGGCTTGCCTCAGGCCGGCTCGCGCGGCACGTCCGCCTTCGCCCGCTGCGGCACGGGCGAGGACGGCGGCTTGTTGTCCGGCCCGAGGATGGCGCCCTGGCCCTTCGGCCGGGTGAGTGGCGCGGGGACCGGTGCGTTGCCGCGCATGAGGTCGCGGCCGGCATAGATGTCGGAGGCGAGCTGGAGGTCGAAGCGCTCCTCGTCGCGCCGGCGCACGTCCTCCATGATGTCGGCGATCGCGTCCTCCTCCGTGCCGAAGGAGCGCAGCACGGCTTCACCGAAGCTCATCGCCGATTCGAGCGTTTCACGGATCTGGTATTCGACGCCGGCATGGACGAGCCGCAGGGCATGGCCGCGATCGTAGGCTCTGGCGAAGACCTTCACCAGCGGGAACTCTTCCGCCATGAGTTTCGCGATCTTGTCGCAGGCCTCCTCGTCGTTGACGCAGACGAGGACAGCCTCGGCGCCCCGCACGCCCGAGGCTTCCAGGATGTCGAGCCGCGTGCCGTCGCCGTAATAGACCTTGAAGCCGAAGGTCGAGGCCGCCTGGATCATCTCGACGTCGGTCTCGATGATCGTCACCTCGATGCCGCGGGCGAGCAGCGGCTGCGAGGCGACCTGGGCGAAGCGGCCGAAGCCGATGATCAGGACGCGGCTCGACAGACCGTCCGGCGTCTCGACGCCTTCCGTCGAAACCTTGGGCGGCGGCGTCAGGCGCTTGAGCGCGATGTTGACGATCGGGGTTAGGGCCATGGACAGGATGACGATCGCCGTGAAGGCCGCGTTGGTCTCGCTGTCCATGATGCCGGCCGCGGTCGCGGCGGAGTAAAGGACGAAGGCGAACTCGCCGCCCTGCGCGAAGAGCGCGACGCGGGTGATCGCCTCGTGGTTGCCCGAGCCGAAGGCCTTGGCGACGAGATAGATGCCGATGCCCTTGACCGCGACGAAGGCCAGGAGCCCGCCGATGATGAACAGCCATTCGCGGGCGATCACGGCGAGGTCGAGCGACATGCCGACGGCCAGGAAGAACAGGCCGAGAAGGATGCCGCGGAAGGGCTCGATGTCGGTCTCGAGCTGGCGGCGGAAGGAGGATTCGGACAGGAGCACGCCGGCGAGAAACGCGCCCATCGCCATGGACAGGCCGCCGAACTCCATGAGGAGCGCCGAGCCGAGAACCACGAAGAGGGCGGCGGCCGTCATCATCTCGCGCGCGTGGACGCGGGCGAGGACGCCGAAGAGCGGGTTGAGGAGGTAGCGCCCGGCCAGGATCAGGCCGCCGATGCATGCGACGGCGACGAGGGCGGTCGCCAGCGGGTCGGCGGCGTCCTCGGCCGTCCCCGGCGCCAGCAGCGCGACGGCCGCGAGGAGCGGCACGATCGACAGGTCTTCGAGGAGGAGCACGGAGACGGCGCGCTGGCCGGCCGGCGTGCCCGTCTCGCCGCGCTCCTCCAGCATCTGCATGATGACGGCGGTGGAGGACAGGACGAAGCCCATGCCGGCGATGAACGCGGCGCGCCAGTCGAGGCCGAGCCCCATGGCGGCGAGGGTGAGAAGCCCGCCGCAGACAGCCACCTGCGCGATTCCGAGACCGAAGATCGCCTTTCGCAACGCCCAGAGCCGGGAGGGCTGCATCTCCAGGCCGATGATGAAGAGCAGCATGATGACGCCGAACTCGGCGAAGTGCAGCACCGCCTCCGGCTCGTCGGCGAGCGAGAGCGCGAAGGGGCCGCAGATCAGGCCCGCGGCGAAGTAGCCCAGCACCGAGCCGAGGCCGAGCCGGCGGAAGATCGGAACGGCGACGATGCTGACGCCAAGAAGCGCCACGACTTCGACGAGGCCGATGCCCGCGCTCGCATTCTCCACCGCCATGTCGGCCGCTCCCGTCTCTGTGGGCAACTGCCTGCCCAATGACCGATTCTGACGGGTGGGTCAAAAACAAGCTTGCCTTGGGCCGTCGAGTCCTATCGGATGCGGCCTTCCGCGAAACGAAGGTTTCGTAGGCAACAATTCCACGGAGCTACCCCAGATGAAACTTTTCACCCGGCTTCTTGCCGCAACGGCGCTGACCCTCGCGCTCGGCGGCGCGGCATCGGCCAAGACCTTCGTGTTCTGCTCGGAAGGTTCGCCCGAGGGCTTCGATCCCGGCCTCTACACCGCCGGTACCACCTTCGACGCCTCCGCCCACCCGGTCTACAACCGCCTGACCGAGTTCAAGAAGGGCACCACCGAGGTCGAGCCGGGCCTCGCCGAGAGCTGGGACGTCGCGCCTGACGGCCTGACCTATACCTTCAAGCTCCGTCCGGGCGTGAAATTCCACTCCAACGACACCTTCACGCCGACCCGCGACATGAACGCCGACGACGTGATCTTCTCGTTCGACCGGCAGGGCAACAAGGACAATCCCTGGCACCAGTACGTCGCCGGCGCTTCCTGGGAATATTACGACTCCATGTCGATGCCCGAGACCGTGAAGTCGGTCGAGAAGGTCGACGACATGACGGTGAAGTTCACGCTCACCCGCGCCGACGCCGCCTTCCTCGCCAACGTTGCCATGCCCTTCGCCTCGATCGTGTCGAAGGAATATGCCGACAAGCTCGCCGAGGCCGGCCAGCAGGCGCAGTTCAACCAGCAGCCGATCGGCACCGGGCCGTTCCGTTTCGTCGCCTACCAGCCGGACGCGCTGATCCGTTACCAGGCCTTCCCCGAATACTGGGCCGGCAAGCAGCCGATCGACGATCTGGTCTTCGCCATCACCACGGATGCCGCCGTTCGTCAGCAGCGCCTGCTCGCCGGCGAGTGCCACCTGATGGCCTATCCGAACCCCTCCGACGTGCCCGCCATGCAGCAGAATGCCGACCTCAAGGTCGACGAGCAGCAGGGCCTCAACATCGGCTACTTCGCCTACAACACGAAGCAGGCGCCGTTCGACAAGGTCGAGGTCCGCAAGGCCCTCAACATGGCGATCAACAAGCAAGCCATTATCGACGCCGTCTACCAGGGCGCCGGCCAAGTCGCGAAGAACCCGATCCCGCCGACGATGTGGTCCTACAACGACGCGATCCAGGACGATCCCTACGATCCGGAAGCGGCCAAGAAGATGCTGACGGATGCCGGCGTCTCGAACCTGTCGATGAAGATCTGGGCCATGCCCGTGTCGCGGCCCTACAACCCGAACGCCCGCCGCATGGCCGAGCTGATCCAGGCGGACTTCGCCAAGGTCGGCGTCAACGCCGAGATCGTCACCTACGAGTGGGCCGAGTACCTCGAGCGCTCGAAGGCCGAGGACCGCGACGGCGCCGTGCTGCTCGGCTGGACCGGCGACAACGGCGATCCGGACAACTTCCTGGCCGTGCTGCTGGGCTGCGACGGCGTCGGCAACAACAACCGCGCCCAGTGGTGCAACGAGGACTTCGACAAGCTCGTCCAGCAGGCGAAGTCCCTGCCGAGCCAGGAGCAGCGTGCCGAGCTCTACGAGCAGGCCCAGGTGATCTTCAAGGAGCAGGCGCCCTGGGCGACGATCGCCCATTCGGTGGTCTACGTTCCGATGCGCAAGAACGTCACCGGCTTCGTCCAGAGCCCGCTCGGCGAC
>CANJKV010000195.1 GCA_947474855.1 Aurantimonadaceae bacterium
TCGGGGCGATCGACTTCGGCTCGACGGGCGAGGCGCCGCCGATCTTCGCCCAGGCCGCGGGCGCGCCGCTCGTCTACGTCGCGCACGAGCCGCCCGCCCCGCGCGGCGAGGCGATCCTCGTTCCCAAGGACAGCCCGATCCGCTCGGTCGCCGACCTCAAGGGTAAGACCGTCGTCCTCAACAAGGGGTCGAACGTCCACTACCTCCTGGTCAAGGCGCTGGAGGAGGCGGGCGTCGCCTATGGCGACGTCACCGTGTCCTTCCTGCCGCCGGCCGACGGGCGCGCCGCCTTCGAGCAGGGCTCGGCCGACGCCTGGGCGATCTGGGATCCGTTCCAGGCCGCCGCGGAGGTCGCGACCGAGGCGCGGACCCTGCGCAACGGCGAAGGGATCGTTTCGAACCACCAGTTCTATCTCGGCGCCAAGCCCTTCGTGGACGCCAACGGCGAGGCGATCGACGCGCTGATCGCGGCGATCGGCGAGGTCGACGAATGGACCAGGGCGAACCCGGCCGAGGCCGCGGCCGAGCTCGCGCCCTCCGTCGGCATTCCCGCCGACGTTCTGACGATCGCGCTGGAGCGCCAGTCCTTTGGCGTGAAGCCGCTCGACGACGCCGTCGTCGCCGAGCAGCAGCGCATCGCCGACACCTTCCACGCCCTCGGCCTCATTCCCGCGCCGATCGCGATCGCCGAGGCCGTGCGCAAGGCCGGCTCGTGAGCATCGGGGCGCTGACGGGGGCGGGCGCGAGGCACAGGGTCGACCTCGCGAGCGTCGGCCGTGCGCTGGCGCCCTGGGCCCTGCCGATCGTTCTCCTGATCGCCTGGGAGATCGCGGCGCGCGCGGGGCTCGTCAACGCCCGGCTCCTGCCGGCGCCCTCGGCCGTGGCGCTCGCCGGCTGGCGCTCGCTTCTCGACGGCACGCTCGTCGCCAACGTCCTCGCCTCGGGGCAGCGGGCGCTGGTCGGCCTCGCCATCGGCGGCGGGCTCGGCTTCGTTCTGGGGCTCGCCACCGGCCTTTGGCGCCCGGCCGAAACGCTGCTCGACTCCACCGTCCAGATGGTGCGCAACGTGCCGCACCTCGCCCTCATCCCGCTCGTCATCCTCTGGTTCGGCATCGGCGAAACGGCGAAGATCTTCCTTGTCGTCCTCGGCGTGTTCTTCCCGATCTACATCAACACCTTCCACGGGGTGCGCACCGTCGACCGGCAGCTCGTCGAGATGGCCGAGGTCTACGGCCTCGACGCCCGCGCCCGCCTCTGGCGCATCGTGCTGCCCGGCGCTCTGCCCTCGATCCTTGTGGGCCTGCGCTACGCGCTCGGCCTGATGTGGCTGACCCTCATCGTCGCAGAAACGATCTCGGCTTCGTCCGGCCTCGGCTACATGACCATGAACGCCCGCGAGTTCTTCCAGACCGACGTCGTGATCCTCGGCATCCTCGTCTACGCGCTGCTCGGCAAGCTCGCGGACGCGGCGACGCGCGCCGTCGAGCGCCGGGCGCTCGCCTGGCACCCGGCCTGGCAGCCGAGCGGGGAGGAAAGCCGATGAGCGCGCTTCTCGAGACCCGCGAGGGCGAGGTGACGGGCGGCCTGTCGGTTTCGCTGTCCGGCGTGTCGAAGAGCTTCGGCGAGACGTCGGTGCTGCGCGGCTTCGACCTGAAGGTGCGGCCGGGCGAGTTCCTCGCGGTGGTCGGGCGCTCGGGCGGCGGCAAGTCGACACTCCTGCGCCTCGCGTCCGGCCTCGACCGGCCGAGCGGCGGGCGGGTCGAGATCGGCGGCCGGCCGGTTGCCGGCCTGAACCCGGCCGTGCGCCTCCTGTTCCAGGAAGCGCGGCTCGTGCCCTGGCAGAGCGTCGCGCAGAACGTCGGCATCGCCCGCGGCCCCGGCTGGCGCGCGGCGGCGGAGCGGGCGCTCGCCGATGTCGGACTCGACGGGCGCGGCGGCGAATGGCCCTCCGTCCTGTCGGGCGGCCAGAAGCAGCGCGTCGCGCTCGCCCGCGCCCTCGTCAGCCGGCCCGGCATCCTCCTTCTCGACGAGCCCTTCGGCGCGCTCGACGCACTCACGCGCATCGAGATGCACCGCCTCCTCGACGGCATCTGGCGGGCGCGCGGCTTCACCACGATCCTGATCACCCACGACGTCGCCGAGGCCGTGGCGCTGGCCGACCGGGTGATCGTCCTGCGGGAGGGGCGCATCGCGCTCGACGTCGAGGTCGAGCTGGAGCGCCCGCGGGCCGAGCTTGCCGATCCCCGCGCGGCCGAACTGCAGAAGCGCATCCTCGCGGCGGTTTGAGGGGCGGCGCGCCGCCGGCGTCGGCGGCGGGACTATCCGCCCGGTCGAGGTCGGGCGCTGCCCGCTTCCCCGGCCGTTCCGGCTGCGCCGAACCGGTCCGTGCCGTGAATCAGATGGTGGCCGACGTCGGCCTTCGAGGGAGCCGGGAGCCGAACCGGCGGGGCCGGCGTTGAAAGACCGGACCGCCGCGGCAAACGGCGCGCTCGGCGCCGGCCGGACGGGATGCAGGACGAGGATGCTGGCCGCATGACCAACCGCAGACGCATGCTGAAGCTCGGCGCCTTCATGCGCCCGGTCAGCATCCATGCCGGCGCCTGGCGCTATCCCGGCGCCTGGCGCGACGCCAACTTCTCCTTCCCGCGCCTGTCCTATCTCGCCAGGAAGCTCGAGGCGGGACGCTTCGACGCCTTCTTCATGGCCGACCACCTCGCCGTCCTCAACATGGGCACGGAGGCGCTGAGGCGCAGCCACACGGTCACCTCGTTCGAGCCCTTCACGCTTCTGTCCGCGCTCGCATCGGTGACGAGCCGCATCGGGCTCGTGGCGACGGGATCGACGAGCTTCGACGAGCCCTTCCACGTCGCGCGGCGCTTCGCCTCGCTCGACCACCTCAGCGAGGGGCGGGCGGGCTGGAACATCGTCACCACCTCCAATCCCGACGCCGCCCGCAACTTCGGCCTCGACGAGCACCTGGATCACGCCGAGCGCTACCGCCGGGCCCGCGAGTTCTTCGACGTCGTGACGGGCCTGTGGGATTCGTTCGCCGACGACGCCTTCCCGCGCAATGCTGCAAGCGGCACCTATCTCGACCCGTCGCGCATGCACGTCCTCGACCATCGGGGCGAGTTCTTCCGCGTGCGGGGGCCCCTCAACATCGCCCGGCCCGTCCAGGGCTGGCCGGTCATCGTCCAGGCCGGAGCCTCCGAGCCCGGCCGCCAGCTCGCCGCCGAAACGGCCGAGGTGGTCTTCGCCGCGCCCGGCGGGCTGGCGGAGGGGCAGACCTTCTACGCCGACGTGAAGGGGCGCATGGCGCGGATCGGGCGCGATCCCGAGCACCTGAAGATCCTGCCCGGCGCCTTCGTGGTGGTGGGGGACAGCGAGGAGGAGGCGCGCGAGAAGCGGGCGCGCCTCGACGCCCTCGTCCACTACGACAACGCCATCGATTCCCTGTCGATCGCCCTCGGCCACGATGCCCGGCGCTTCGATCCGGACGCGCCGCTGCCGGAGATTCCCGACACCAACGCCTCGAAGAGCGGGCAGACCCGGGCGATCGCCATCGCCAGGGCGGAGAACCTGACGGTTCGCCAGCTCGCCCAGCGCTTCGCCGGCTATGCCGGCCTTTCCTTCGTCGGCACGCCGACGACGATCGCCGACGCCATGGAGGAATGGCTGGAAACCGGCGGCTCCGACGGCTTCAACGTCATGTTCCCCTATCTGCCGGGCGGGCTCGACGACTTCGTCGACAAGGTGGTGCCCGAGCTCCAGCGCCGCGGCCTGCTGCGCCGGGAATACGAGGGCGCGACGCTGCGCGAGAACCTCGGCCTGCCCCGTCCCGCCAACCGCTTCTTCGCCGACCGAGGGCTTTGATCGGCTCACCGGGCCTACAGGCCGTCCGCGGCCGGGGCTTGGGCCGCCTCGATGGCGAAGCCCGGGGCTGCGGGGCTGGCGAGCGAGGCGAGGATCTCCGCCGCCACGACCTCGGCGTGGCGCGATACCTCCGGCAGGCCCATCAGCTCGCCGAAGGTGCCGCGGGCCAGGGGGCCGGCGACGAAGAGGTCGGGCATCGGCGCGTTCGCGGCGTCGATCGCGCGGCTGCAAAGGCTCGTCGCGATGCCGAGCCCGTAAGGGTCCGGACCGATGAAGCCGGCGGCCGCCAGGCTGCGCAGCGCCGGATTGCGGGCAAGCGCTTCGCCGTGGGCCGGGCCCGTCGTGTTGATCACCGCGTCGAAGGTCGCGGCCTCCTCCAGAACCCGTCCGCGCGGCCGCCAGGTGACGGCGATCCGGCCGCCCGGCGCCGGCGCGGCGGACAGGACGCGGCCGGCCTCCTGGCGAAGCGTGCCGTCCGCGACGCGCCCGTCGAGAACCGCCTCGACCTGGGGCGCGATGCGGAAGCGGTGGACGTCCCAGAACGGGCGCAGGCGCGAAACCAGCCGCGCCCTCTCCGCCGGCGGCAGGGCGGCCCAGATGGCGGAGCCCTGGTTGCGCAGCGCGTCGAAGACGGGGTGCCAGGACAGGCCCTCGGCGCGCGCCTGCGTCAGGGCGGAGCGGATCGAGGCGAGAAGGGCGGGCACGTCGCGCGCGGGCTCGCGCGAGAAATCGCCCAAGGGCTCGGCCGGCCGGGGCGCGTGGCCGCGCGAGCGAAGACCCCGGCGCGACAGCATGGTGATGGGCCCGCGGTGGCCGGCCGCGTCGAGGCCCGCCACCATGTCGGCCGCGGTCAGGCCCGAGCCGAGGATGAGCACCGAGGCGTCCCGGCCGATCCGCTCCAGCGCGTCGGCCGCGTAGGGATTGCCGACGAGGGCGTCGGAATCGTGAAGGGCGCCGAGCGCGCGCGGCAGGGCCGGCAGGGGGTGGGTCGCGGCGAGAACGAGGCGCCCGGCCTCCACGGCATCGCCGCTCGACGGCTCGATCCGCCATCCCGCGTGGTCGTCGAGCCGGTGGATCCGGCAGGCCAGCGCCTCGACGTGGCGCACGAGGCCGATCCGCCGGAAGGGGGCGAGATGCTCGGCCACGTAGCGGCCGAAGACGGCGCGGCGCGGATAGACGTCGCCGTTCGGCCGCAGGGCCTGCGTGTCGGAGCGAAGCGCCCCGGTGCGCGCCAGCCAGCGGACGAAGTGGTCGGGCTCGTCCGGCACGAGGCTCATCCGCGCCGCCGGCACGTTGATGCGGTGGCTGGGATCGGCGGTGGAATAGGCGAGGCCCCCGCCCAGCACCGGACGCGGCTCGATCACCACGCTCGGCTGCCCGGCGCGGGCGAGGTGGAACGCCACGGCCGCGCCCGCGAAGCCGCCGCCGACGATCGCGACGATCTCGGCCCGGGCGACGCCCGACTTCTTCGTGACGGCCATCTGGTTCATGCGGCCTCCCCTCCGTTCAGGAGGCCAGACTAATGCGACGGGATCGATGCCGCGAGCAAAATATATCTACCAAGACAATAGATTTTTCGAGCCCACGCGCTCCCGCGCCGTTCCCGCGAAATGCCGGCGGCGTCGAGGATCCCTCGGCGCGGACCCTTCTAGACGCGGGAGGGGGCGTCACCGCCGCTCGCAGTCCGGTCGAGCCGATCCGACAAGCCCGGTTCGTCCAAAGCCGTCAAGGCCTCGTGGCCGAGCCGCTTCAGAGCGTCGATCGACGACAGGCCCATCAGGGCGAGGGTGACGTCGATCTCCTCGGCGAGAAGCGTGATGACGCGCGCCGCGCCCGCTTCGCCGCCCGCCGCGACGCCCCAGGCATAGGCGCGCCCGAGAAGGACGCCGGACGCGCCGAGCGCGAGCGCCTTGACGACGTCCGTGCCACGCCGAACCCCGCCGTCGAGGAGAACCTCCAGCCCCTCGGCCGCCCGCACGATGCCCGGCAGGGCGCTGATCGTGGAGCGCGCGCCGTCGAGCTGGCGGCCGCCATGGTTGGAGACGATAATGGCGTCGACCCCGGCCGCCTTCGCCAGCACGGCGTCTTGCGGGTGGAGGATGCCCTTGATCGTCAGGCGCCCACGCCAGCGCTGGCGCAGCCAGTCGACGTCGGCCCAGGACAGGGTCGGGTCGATGAGGCGCGACAGGCTCCCGGCCTGGGCGAGGATGTTGGCGCCGAACTCCTTCCGGCCGCGCACCGCGCCGACGCCGGGGCGGCCGGCCCGCATCACGTCGAAGGCCCAGGCCGGCCGCATGGCGAAGCCGAGGCCCATCCGCGGCCCGATCCGCACCGCGGCCCGGAAGCCGTTGCGCGCGTCGCGCTCGCGGATGCCGGTGACGGCCGTGTCGACCGTGAGGTGCAGCGTCTCGGCCCCCGCGCGCTCGGCGGCCGCGAGGAACTCCGTCGCGAGGCCCCGGTCCTTCAGGACGTAGAGCTGGAAGTGCATGGGCCCGTCGCAGCCGGCGCGCCGCAGATCGTCCAGCGAGGCGATCGAGAAGTTGGACAAGCAGGCCGGGATGCCGGCCGCGTGGGCGGCGCGCGCGGCGAGGATCTCGCCCCGGCCGGCGAAGAGGCCGAGAAAGCCGACCGGGCCCAGCATGAAGGGCAGGCGGTGGCGCTGGCCGAGGTATTCGCTCGACAGGTCGCGCGGCGCCAGGCCGGCGAGGACGCGCTGGTGCAGCCTGAGGCGCGCGAAGTCGCCGGTGTTGGCCTGGAGCGTCGCCTCGGCCGAGGACCCGCCGTCGATGTAGTCGAAGAAGATCTTCGGCAGCCGGCGGCGCGCGATGCGGCGCGCGTCCTCCACGTTGGCGAAGCGCGCGGTCATGGGCTGCCCGTCGGCTTGTAGCGGCTGCCGAGCGAGTGGCGGCTGCCGGCGTAAACGAGGCGGTTCACCGTGGCGACGAGGAGGCCGGTCCAGGTCCGCCGATGGAGGAGGAGGCACGGCTCGCCCGGCTCGAGATGGAGATGGCGGGCCATCGCCTCGTCGGCCGCGATGGCCGAGACGACGTGCTCGATCTCGGTCAGCGCCGTCACGCTCTGGAGGTAGTCGAGCGTCGAGATGCGGGTGAAGTCCTGCCGGTCGTAGTCCGGCGCGAGGTCCGGATTGACGAAGCGCTCCTCGAACTGGACGGGCACCTCGTCCTCGTAATGGACGATCCGCGAGTGGAAGACGTCTCGCGCCGCCTCGAACTCGAAGGAGGCGAGAACCGCGGCGGGGGGCGCGACGCGCTCCAGCGCGAGGACGTCGGCGCGATGGCGACGGCCCCGCGCGCCGATCTCGGCCGGGATGTTTGCGACCTCCACGAGGGCCGATCGCGCCTGAGGCGCGGCGACGAAGGTGCCGACGCCGGGCACGCGCTTCAGGACGCCCTCGCGCGTCAGCTCGGTCAAGGCGCGGTTGACCGTCATGCGCGAAACGCCGAGCGACTGGACGAGGTCGTTCTCGGAGGGAAGGCGCTGGTCGCGCGACCAGCGGCCGGCCGCGATGTGGCCGACGATGTAGTGCTTGACGCGCTCGTAGAGCGGCGAGGCCGCCTCGGGCAGCGCGCTCATGAAGCCCCGCCGTTCGGCCGGACGATCGTCTTCAGGTTCGTCGCGTCGCCGCGGGCAAGCCGCGCATAGGCGTCCGGCAGGTCGTCGATGGCGATCTCCGCCTCGACGAAGCGCTTGAGCGCCGGGGCCAATGCCGGCAGGAGCCGCGCGGCCTCGTCCAGCTCGTTCTCGAAGGCGTGGCAGCCGAGAAGCGCGATCTCTGCCTCCACTAGCCGGTTCGGATCGAGGTCGAGCCGCTCGCCGAAGATGCCGACGAGCGCGATGCGCCCGCCGCCGCCGAGAAGCCTGAGCAGCGCGGACAGGACCGGGACCTGGCCCGTCGCCTCGACGGCGAAGCGCGGGGCCGCAGCGTGCAGGGCCGGATCGTCGAGGCTCGCCGGCCGGCCGCCCGTCACCTCGGCGACGATGCGAAGGCGCGCCGGATTGCGGTCGGCGAGAAACAATGGGCCGTCGTGGCGCCGCGCCAGGAGGAGCGCGGCAAGGCCCCCGATCGGGCCGCAGCCGGCGACGAGCACCGGCTCGCCCGGCGGCGGGGCGAGGCGCGAGACGGCGTGAAGGGCGACGGCGAGCGGCTCCAGCATGGCGGCGACGGTCGGGTCGAGCGCGGGGTCGAGCTTGACGAGGAGACGCGCGGGCAACACCACCTCGTCCGCGAAGCCGCCGTCGCAGACCTCGCCGACGAAGCCGAGCGCGGCGCAGAGGTGCCGGCGCCCGGCACGGCAGGCCGGGCAGGTGCCGCACCAGACGCGCGAGTCCGCGCCCGCGAGATCGCCGGGCACGAAGTCCTCGACGCCGGGCCCGACCTCGACGACGCGGCCGGCGAGCTCGTGTCCGGGGACGGAGATCCTCGGCCCGAGCCACTGGCCGGTCTTGTAGTTGTGGAGGTCCGAGCCGCAGATCCCCGCGGCCTCCACGCGAAGCCGCACCTCGCCGGGGCCGGGCGGCGGCGGGGGCGGCAGCGTTTCGACCCGCAGGTCCCGGACGGCGTGGAGCCGCGCGGCTCTCATCGGCGGGGCCGCCCGAGGATCTCGTCGCGCACCTCGGACACGGCGTTCTCGTGCGAGGAGAAGCCCTCGTAGCGGGCCAGCCGGCGGGCATGGAGCGCGAGTTCCGGATAGCCGGTCGAGGTGACGTAGCCGATCGAGGAGCGCTTCAGGAAGTCGGTGACGGAGAGGGGGCCGTAGGTCCGCGCCCAGCGGCTCGTCGGCAAAACGGCGTTGGGCCCGAGCACGAAGTTGCCGAGCGTCACCGGCGTGTGCGGCCCCATCAGGATCTCGGCGGCTTCCGTGATCCGGCCGAGATGGCGGAACGGCTCGGCGGACAGGATCTCCAGGTGCTCGGGCGCGTAGTCGTTGATGAAGCGGTAGCTGTCCTCCAGCGACGCCGTCAGGACGATGCCGCCATAGGCGCCGGTGAGAACCGCCTTGGAGAACGACGTGCGCTGCTCGGTCATGCGCGCCCAGTGCTGGGGGAGCGCCGCCATGGCCTCCTCCGCCACGCGGCGCTCGTGCGTCACGAGATAGGCCGAGGAGTCCGGCCCGTGCTCGGCCTCGATCAGGAGGTCGAGCGCGGCGAGCGCCCCGTCGACGGTCTCGTCGGCGAAGATCACGGCCTCGGAGGGGCCGGCGGGGAGCCCCGTGTCGAGGACGCCGGACAGGAGGCTTTTCGCCGCGACGACGAAGGGCGAGCCTGGGCCGACGATCTTGATCTTCGCCCCGATCGTCTCGGTGCCAAAGGCCGCGGCGGCGACCGCCTGCGCGCCGCCGACCTTGTAGACCGTCTCGACGCCGGCGAGACGGGCGGCGACCAGCGTCGCGGCGTCCACCGAGCCGTCGGCGGTCGGGGGCGTGAGGATGCAGAGGTCCGCCACGCCCGCGACCACGGCGGGAACGCTCGTCATCATCGTGACCGAGGGGAAGGCGCCCTTGCCGCGCGGTACGTAGAGGGCGGCGGACGCGATCGGCGTCCAGCGGTCGCCCGCGAAGGCGCCGGGCCGCATCTCCTTGAACCACATGGGTTCGGGCTTCTGCTCCTCGTGGAAGCGGCGGATGTTGTCGATGCCGAAGCGGATCGCGTCCACCACCTCCGGCTCGACGCTGGCGAAGGCGGCGTCGAACTCCGCCTCGCTCGCCCGGAGGCCGCCCGCCGGAACGCTCGCCCCGTCGAAGTCCCGCGCGAAGCGCAGGAGAGCGGCGTCCCCTTCCGTGCGCACCGCCTCGATGATCGGCCGGACCTTCTCGACGAAGCCCGACAGGTCCGTCTCGGAGCGGCGCAGGAGGCGGGCGCGGGCGGCCTCGCCGAGGGTCGCGAGGTCGTGGAAGGAGCAGGGCGCCGAGGAGAGAGGGGTCGAGGACATGGGGAGCCTCACTTCGATTTCAGGAAGATGTCGAGGCCGACGAGGCGGTCGAGCGCGAGGATCGCGAGCGCCGCGCAGGCGATGAAGACCACCGAGATCGCCGCGAGGTCCGGCGTGATGATCGAGCGGATGGAGTTGTAGATCTGGACGGGCA
>CANJKV010000196.1 GCA_947474855.1 Aurantimonadaceae bacterium
CATCGCGCTGGTCGTAGTCCTCGGCCTCGCCTACTGGCTCACGAACTACAACGCTGGCACTACGACGGACGGCGCCGCACCGGGAGCCGCACCGGCAGCCGCTCCGGCGGCCACGACCACGAACTAGTGGCCCCCGCCGCCTGATGGGGTTTGCGCCACGGTGGCGCGAACCCACTCCATGATTGCTCCTCAATTTGAGGACGGACGTCACGCCGCCTCGTCGAGCATCTCCCCCGGATCGGGCCACAGAAACCCCTCCAACGTCATGTAGAGGCTCGCGCGCAGCGAAACCCGCACCGGCCAGGGACGCATCTCCACGGCCTGCAGGCGCGCCTTCTCAACGTCGATGCGGTTGAGGGCGATCGGCTGGCGCCGGTCCATCGCGGAAGGCGATGGGTGGCTACGTATGCGCCGGAAGTCCTTCCATTGGCGTAAGCTGACGCCGGCAGCAGGGGCGTTGAACCCATGCCCGTCCCGCTACCAGGCGCCCCTTGTCCGCCAGACATCGGCTTAGTAGCGCCTCTCCCGCAGCCGAGCGACTTCCTCGGCGACGCCCTGCTGCGCCAGGGGGAAGAAGTCGAACATCTCGTAGAGCGGCCGAAGCACCGGGAATAGAACCTCGGCCAGATTGTCGTCGATCTGCTGAATGGTCGCCGCTCCCTGGACCTCGACAACGTCCGCGCCGCGGCAATAGCGATTATCGTGGAACATGCGCCGCTGATCTACGGAGGTCAGATACCGGCCCTCCAAACCCTTCCAACGGAACTTGAACCGCACCCGTGTCGGATCGCCCAACTCAGCGCCGAGCCTTCGGGCGAATAGGAGCGCCTCGCCGGTGCGCCAGATTGGAAGGCTGAAGTCCAGAAGCGTGCCCGGATCCACATCCGGAAGCCCGTCCTCTTGGAAGCCGCGCTTCATGTAGAGGAGCCCTTCAGGCGAGATCCACCAGAAGTCCTGGTGTCCTGGATCGCCAAAGCGCCTATCCTCAGCCGCTTCGAAGCCCAACCACGTTTCGATCGCGCCCTGTACGGGGTGAGGAGCGAGCGGCTGACGATTGAGCGTGAGAAAGGCAGGCCATCCGGTCAGCTTCACGTTGTGAGCCGTCTCGATCTTTTGCATGAGCTCGGGCAACGTCGACGGCTCAATATCGCCTTCGATTGCGATGGCGATGTCGTAACCGCCCGACGGGAAGCGCGTGGGGGCATCTGCCGGGCAGTTGGCATTTAGGGCCGCCCACCGCTCTTCGGCTCGAGCGATGAAGCCGTCGAGAGGATCGTTGACGACTGCCGGCAGAGGCGCTGGCGCCACCGAGCCGGCCATGATTGTCCTGAACGCATCCAACAGATCATCGCGATGGGCCCGTACGCACCGATCGAGGATCTGCGACCACTCCTCTGGCGTGCGGGCATCCTCACTCATCGGCCCAGGCTTGCGAACATAGACCTTATTCTGCCCGACAATGCGCTCGCAGTCCCGCCCGGTCATGATCGGGGTGAGATGATCACCAGGCACGACGATGACCGTGTGCTCGTTGCCGCTGACCGGGTGAACGGCATGCTCAACGTGGCAATGAAATGCGGGTCGCGCATATCGCCTGACAGCCGCGTTGACGGCGTCGGGCCCGTATCGCTCGATGTGAGCAGGCCGTGTCTCACTGGCGAGAGCACCGCCCGCTTCGTTGTTTTCGCGGAAACCTATGACGATGACGCCGCCGCCGAAATTGGCGAGTGCCATAGCCGCCTTGGCGATCTTCGCTCTGTCGGCTTCGACGGTGAGGTCGAGCCAGCCCTTATGCTCGACCGTCATCGTCTCCGAGGGCTCGGCAACGTAACCCTCGATCTCCTGCCGCGTCGCCATTCCGCCTCCTCTGGATGTAGCTCAAACGTAATCGTTGATTATGGACGCTCAGGCCGGCAGCTCGATCACGTCGACGCCGGCTGCCTTCGCGAGCTGGTTACGCGCCCGCCCGATCGCGCTCGGCTGGATGTGGAGCTGACTGGCGAGGTCGAGCACGTCGTCCTCGCGTCCGAGGATGAAGTCGAAGAGACCGACGAAGAAGGCCGGCTCGGCCGCCGCGGCGCGCACCTGGTCCGCCTTGAGCCCGGAAAGGTCGAGGAACCGCCGCATCAGGTCGTCGTGGCTGGCCACGAACATGAGCGCCTGAATGCCGATCTCGTCCGCGTCGAGGACCGGATCGCGGTCGCGGATCACCGGCGCAGTCCTCGCCTGACGTAGCCCGCCGAGACGCTCCTCACGGCCTCGGCTTCGAGCTGGCGCTGGCCGAGGACGAGCCCGAGGATGGCACGCCGGGCGTCGCCTCCGGCGGCCGCGAGCACCTCGGCGACAATGGCGTCGTCGGGTCCGGTCGGAGACGGCGACGGACGGGGATTGGAGGCATTCATGGCAAGGTCTCCGTGGGCGATTCGCGGGGCGGAGGATTGCACGGGAGAAGGTCGGGAACGAGGTTTTGGTCCTATTCCGTTCCAAGGCCAGGGCTGCACGGCACCATCGACCAGCTTGCCAAAGTCTGGAGCGTTTAGCGCGCTTGGCTGCCTCGGAGTGCCGATGTAGGCTGGTCGGAAGATCGGGAGGGACAATGGACGCAAACGCCGTATCGCTGCTCGCAATCTTCGAACGGAAGATGCGGCTGGAAATCCCGCTGTTTCAGCGGCAGTATGTCTGGAGCCAGGACCAGCAGTGGGAGCCTCTATGGGAGGATATCTCACGCAAGTTCGTAGAGGGCATCGAAGGTCGCCAGGACGCGCCCGTGCATTTCCTCGGAGCGATGGTTCTCGACCAGAAGCAGACTCCGGTCACCCACGTCGAAAAGCGCCAAGTGATCGACGGTCAGCAGCGACTGACCACCTTCCAGATCTTTCTCGCGGCATTCCGCGATTTCTGCCGAGAGAACGATTGCATCGAACTCGCGAAAGAATGCGAGGGCTTCACCGAGAATAAGGGAATGCTGGCCGATCCGTCAGTAGATCGGTTCAAGGTCTGGCCAACGCTGGTCGACCGGTCGCAATTTGCCGACGTTCTCATGTCGGGATCGAAGGCGGAACTGGAGCGTCGCCATCCGGTTGTATGGCGCAAGTATGCTCGGAAGCCCGAGCCGCGACCGCGCATGGTCCAGGCCTACTTGTTTTTCTATGAGCAGCTCAGCGAATTCTTCCTTGGATCGGATGACGAAGCGCCAATCGGCTCGGACTTTCCGCTCTCTGCCCGCCTGTTGGAGTGTTTTCAAGCACTTAAGAATTCGCTGCGGGTCGTTACGATCGATCTCCAGCAAGGAGACGATGCACAGGTCATCTTCGAGACCCTGAATGCTCGCGGCGAGCCGCTCCTGCCTGCGGATCTGCTGCGCAACTATATATTCCTTCGAGCCTCTCGTGCGGGTCATGATCAGGAAGCTCTCTACGCCACATACTGGAAGCAGTTCGATGACGATTTCTGGCGTGTCGAAGTCAAGCAGGGACGTCTGATCCGACCACGCAGCGATCTCTTCATGCAGCACTTCCTTGCCAGCCAGATCGAGGAAGACATCCCCGTCAAGCACCTGTTCGTCGAGTACAGGAACTGGATCGAACGCCGGCGGCCTTTCAAAGACGTCGAAGAGGAATTGCAGACGCTCTCCCGTCACGGTGCGAACTTCCGCCGAATTCTGGAGCCGAGAGTCGGCGATCCGATCTACCGTCTCGCAGTGTTCCTTGAAGCGTTCGACATCAGAACCGCCTACCCGCTGCTCCTGCTCCTCATGGACACGGATCTGGCTGCGGACGAGTGGAACGCGATCACCGACGTTCTCGAGTCGTATCTGCTCCGCCGCTCGATCTGCGGCTACAACACCAAGAATTACAACCGCATCTTCCTTCAGCTGACGAAGACCCTCCGGCGGAACGGCGTGACGGCAGCCAACCTAATCCAGCAGCTCTCGCAGCAGACGGGCGAATCTGCGGCCTGGCCGAATGATGCCGTTCTGCGTGAGGCATGGATGAGCAATCCAGCCTACGACATGGGCAATGCCAAGCTTGTCCACATCCTCGGACGCTTGAACTCATCCTATTCGAACGGGTGGCAGGAACCGCTCCTGTTTCAGCAGCAGCCGTCGATTGAGCATATCATGCCGCAGAAGTGGGTCGACAACTGGCCCCTGGCCGATGGATCCAAGGGCATGGAATACTTGGAGGCCCTCCAGGCGCCCGATGGAGATGCAAGGGCTTCGGCGACAGAGCTGCGAGATCGGATGGTGCAAACCTTCGGCAATCTGACACTTCTCATGCAGGGTCTGAATTCCTCGCAGTCGAACTTGGCTTGGCCCGATAAGCGACCGGCGATGATGGCCAACTCGCTTCTTCCCATGAATCAAGATTTCAACGGTGTGCTGGATTGGGACGAGAACACCATCGAAGCACGGGGCGCGGATCTCTTCAAACGAGCTACGTCCATCTGGCCGGATCCGGCGGCCTATTCTGCAGGCTTGAGAGAAGCGCAAGCGGCCGTTTAGGCGAAGGCATGCAGTCGGAGACCGCTGACGGGATGAAGCATAATGGCTTATCAGGGCGAGCTTGACGGTCTCTGCGGCCCATACGCCATCGTCAATGCACTGGCGTTCTGCGGCTTGGTCGAATGTGAAGACAGGATTTTCGAGACCGCATGCTTGCGGATGGGATCCAAAAGGTGGCCTTCCCTACTATGGGAAGGCACGACCTTCGCCGACCTACAACGGATGACACGGGCATGCCTCGACAACGAACTGAACAGCATCGGCGTCAGCGTCTCATATCCTTTTTCCCGACTCGTGCCAGCGTCGAACAAAGATTACTGGAAACGCTTCGACGAAATTTTCGATGACGAGTCTGTATGGTGCGCGATTATAGGCATGATGAAGCCGAGCGCGCACTGGATCGTCGCTTATCGGGATGGACAACGCATTGCCTTCGTCGACTCGACGCCGATGAAATCAGACGTCAGAAAGAACCGTTCTTCAATCCATGCTGGAAGCCGGCCCACGAAAGCTACTCAGTGGCTTATCGAGCGAGATGAATTTGCCGCCTTTCATATCAGGTAGGCTAAGGCTACTCAGTCTTGGCCTTGGCCAATAGCGGCGTTCTTACCCTTTAATCAACGTGCGAAGCGGACGCCGGCGGACAACTTCGTTACCACACTCCTGTCCCTGGCGACGAGTGTCCTGTCGGCAGCGCGCACGACGCAGCGGCCGAGCTGCATGGCCACATGCAGCCGGAGCGGGCAGCAGAGGTCTCGATCCGGCGCCTCGTCGACGCCGATGCCGAGGGTCCGGCCGCCGGCCTCGGCTCGGTCCCGCTCGCATGCGCCGGGCGGGACGGCGACGCGGCGGACGCGTTCGAGCCAGCGGGCCCTAGCGCATAGCTTCGGCGACCATCTCGATCGGCGGAAGTGCATCTCAGCTGAATGTCCCCTTCGTCGTCTGCGTGATGTTGTGGAGGATGCGCTTCGGGAGCCGCTGCTCGCCGAAGTCGCGGAATGTCGCCTCTGCCTCGCCCTTCACCATCTCCACCGGCACGGCAGGGCCGTACATGTTCTGGATCGGCAGCCGGTCCTTGCCGGTGCGGTGGAAGACGTTGCCGCCGAGCTTGCGGGATGACAGGCCGGGCCGAGCGCCCATGAAGGCGCCGCCGAAGGTGCGCCCCTGCCCCCACGGCTTGGCCCGCACCCCCTTCCGGTTCTGCTTGGCGCCGAAGTCCTTCAGCAGCATGTGCCCGCCCTGCGAGCTGATGACGTAGGACAAGCACCCGGCGGTGGCGGGCTTGGAGGTAATGCGGCCGCGCTTCTTCACGACGGCCTGCGAGGCGCCCACCTGCTTGGCCGTGGCGCGGATGACCTTGCCGCGCATCGTCTTGCCTACCTCGTTCATCGCGCGGGCCACGGCGCGCTTGCCCTGCTCGTCGGAGAGCGCGTCGAGCGCCTGCTCGATCTGCTTGAGGCCGTCGCCCTTGATCTCGATCGTCAGCATGGATCCGCCCTCACGCTGCCTCGCTCGACGGAGCCCGCTCGTCCTTCCCGGTCTCGCCGCCGGGCTGCGCGATCTCGAGCGTCGTGCGTGAGCCTTCGCTTCGGCTTACACGGTGGCGCACGCCCACGATCCGGTACGTTCCATCGATACCAGCCCGGGCGCCCCTGAGGATCACGGTGCCCTCGGCCTGCGCCGCCGGTTCGATGTTGAGCTCGATCGTGCCGGAGCCGCTGTCTCGCTCGGCAGCCGTCTTCCGGGACTGCGCGGCCCGATCCGCGTCGGCCTCGTTGGCGGCAGTACCGCGCACCTCCTCGACCACGCCCGGATCCTGGAACTCCGTATCGATCTCGATCTCGCGCTCCTTATAGGTGGCGGAGGCCCGATCGAAGAACCGGACCCGGGTCTTCGCGAACCGGCGACGGCCCTTCAGCGGGTCGATGTTGACGGTCAGCACGTTGCGGCCGATCACGGCCTCGATCGTCGGCATGGCTGCGCCGGCGACAGACGTCCCGGTGCCACGCTTGGCGAAGACGGCGCGCCCGTCCTGGATTTTGAAGGTCGCGCCGAACTGGCGAGCGAGCTGTGCCCCGTAGCTGAGGAAGCTCTGACCATCGGGCGACCAGTACTCGCGCCGGATGGCGCCGAGCTCGGGGTCGACCGCCACGGCGGAGATCCCGGCAACGCGGGCGCTCCGCGTCAGCACGTCCTTCAACGTGGCGTCGTCCATGTGCCAGCGTTGGCCGACCTTGACCTTGCCACGGGTGTCGATCCCTTTGGCCTCGATGCCGAGCACGCGTCCCTCGCTGCGGGACATGCTCCAGGGCGTCGACTCGATCGGTCCCTTGAAGATCTGAACGCCGTTGATCAGCACGCGAAGGCTCGCTCCCACCTTGGGCAGCTTGATCTGCCCCGCGGTGTCATCAAAGCGCAGCGAGCACGTGTCGGACTCGGTTCCGTCGCGGTCGTTCACGTCCAGGCTCATGAGGAAGGGGCGCAGGGCTGATGAGATGTCCTTGTCATCGACGAAAACCTGCCACTGTGCGTCGGCCATCGTTCAAGCTCCTTCTGTTTAGTAAGCGGTTCCGGTGAGGTCGGCGGCGAGGCCGCTGTCGTCGTATCGCGAGGCGGCGCCCGCGCCGGCGCTCTGCACCGCTCGCGCCGCGGCGGTAGCCTTCCCGGGGATGCCTTCCAGGATCCTCGCCAGCGCGTTCGCCTCGCCCTGCGCCGCTCGGATGCTGCCGGCATCTACGATGGGCGCCACAGTGAAGCTGAGGGCCTGCACGATGCCGGCGGCGATCGTCTCGGCCAGCGACTGCGCCTTTGCGCCCTCCTCGGCGAGCGGCGCGGCGATGTCCGGCTTCCCTGCGCCGCCCCAGAAGCTACGCGTCGTGGCCGATGCCTGGTCAAGGGCGCTCTGCAAGGCCGGGCTGGGCGCAGGAGCCGGCGGCGGCGCGATGCCGGCCATGCGGTTGCGCTGCTCGATGTACGCGCGCTGCTCGGGCGACATGTATCCGTCGGGGTTGCCGAGCGCCGCCGCCTGGCCACGGCCGCCCGACGAGAAGTCTGGCGCCGGCTCTCGGGGAGCGGCTCGCTCCCGCTGCCTGCGCCCCTCGTTGTAGCTCTCGCGCTGCGCGGCGTAGTCCATGTTGGCGTTCGGGGTCGTTGCCGGGAGCATCGTCGGCGCACGCTCCGGCACTGGCAGCGCGCCGCCACGCCGCGTCACGCCGAGGTTGGGCAGTTCCGGGCCGAAGGGCTCCTTGTTGCCGCGCCTGGCCTGGTCGAAGAGCGCGTCGCGGAACTCACGCGTGATGCGGGCGCCGTTCAGGAAGAGTTGGGCTGAAGCCATGATTGCCTCCGTTGGTGGAGGCACTGGAACACGCGCGTGGAACTCGGACTATTCCCCACGGATGGTCATGGATGGGCATTCCTCATCCATGCCGTAGCCCTCAGGGCGAGTAGGCAATCGCCGCCGTAAAACGTGGGCGATTGGCGGCCACGTTGGCGAACCGTCCCGCTGTGAGGCCAAAGAACCCGACGACGGGTGTGTACGCGGTGGTCGTTTCCACAATCACCAACGAGTCACCCTCCGCTATGCTCGGGATCCTCCCGTGCAACGCGTTGGCGTCCGTCAAAGGACCCAAGGGGCTGATCGGATATGACCATGCCACCTCCATCTTTCCAGCTCTCATCTTCAGGCTGCTGACGCGAAAAGTCACATCAGAAGCCCGCGCCGGCAGCATCTTCAGGAACATGGCGTAGTTGGTGTCGAGGAACGCCTTGTTGACCGTGCTTTTACGCGAAACGATGTCGGCCACTGTGAAAGTCGCCGCTTCGGCTCGGTTCGACTCCTGATGGAGGAGAAACAGCATGAGCGAACCGAACAAAATCGCCGCGAGAACCGGAACAATCAGCGCGAACTCGATGGCAGCGACGCCCTCCTTGGACCGGCAGAGTCGACGGACGAGTGCGTAGACGGGCTGCATGGGTGTCATACGGGCTCGTTCATGAAGGCGGCAGTCGACACGAGGCTGTAGCCGCCTTTCGAGTCGGTAGGTAAGGACAGAGCAAAGCCGATACCCGGCGTAAACGGATCTGCGACGGCGCAGACGCGCACATACATGATGCTAGCGCGGCCGCCTTCTTTGTAGGCTACTACGGGCTGTACCTGTGCGCCTCGATCAACGCAGCTGACGCTCGATGTCGGGAAAGCGGCAGCGGAGGTCACCTCCGTCATCTCAACAGTGATGGCGTTGATGCAGTCTGGGATGATCATCGCCTCATCGCAGATCGCCTGCTTGAACTCGGTCTGCGTCTTCGGGGCTTGCGGATCCGCGACGCGCACCAGACGAACCACCTGAGAGACCGCTCGGTCGAGAAGTGTGGATCGGGTCATGAGCCAGCCCGCTTCGAACGTCGAGAAAGCGACGCTGAAAAAAAGCGGCGCAAGAAGCGCAAACTCCAACGCACTTGCGCCCGATCGATCGGTACCGATGCCTTGCAGGCCGTTCCGCACGGTTCAGTCCACCAGCCGGAGCTTCTGCATCGATGTCGCAATCGACTGAAAAGCCGAGGACATATCCAGCCCGTCCACTTTGTAGGCATAAGACTTGTCGCTCGCACACTCGGCGATTGTCTTGGCAACCGAGTCGCTGACCTTGAAGGCGATCGTGAAGATAGTGATGCCTTGAGCCTTTGAGTAAGTGCAAACCTTTTTATAAAGCGCTGCCGCTTGGCTTTCGGTATAAAGCGTGCGCGCGTCGCCGCTCTTCACGTTCTTGTCCGTGACCGCATCCGTGGTTGTCAACTTCGGGCGTGTCTGCGAGCCGATCTGTCCATCGGTCATCAGAACGATAAACTTGCGAGTGTCGTCTGATTCGAAGGCGGAGGGCCGGCTCCGGAAGACTGTTGGAATAGCAGCGATGCCGCTGTCGCCCATCGACTTGATCGTCGGCTGCATGGCCGGGTTCAGCAGGAGTTCGGCCCATTTCATGCCATAGGCCGTGCCGGTCCCGTCATACGGGTCGAGGGCGTCTATGCGCTGCTTGAGATAGGTCAGGTCGTTCGTCATGTAGGTGACAGCCGCCACGTCGACCGGGCACCACCACGGCTTCTTACCCTTGGTGCTGATGTTGTTGACCGAGAAATGCGCCACCTGCGCGCGCTTCGGAAATTCAGGAACGCCTGCGTTGAAGTCGGCATCTACGAGTTCGAAACACGACGAATAGCAGTGGAGGCGGGTGTACTTCGATGACGCGTCAGGCTCGCACTTGCCACTTGGGCTTGGCCCGTTTTTCTTCTCCTTGTCCGAGGGAACATAACCCGACAAAAGATTGTAGGCATCAAAGCCAAGGTTCACGGTTCCCGCGAATGGCACGATGCTGACTGATGTGACGTCTTTCACCTCGTCCTTCAGAACGACGTCGAGGAAGGACTTCGCCGCCGGCCTGAGCTGCGTCATGCCGCCGTTGTCATACATGGAGCCCGA
>CANJKV010000197.1 GCA_947474855.1 Aurantimonadaceae bacterium
ACCGTCGATCCCGGCAACTTCGAGATCACCTATCTCAACGAGGCCTCGAAGCGCACCCTCAACCAGATCGAGAACCTGCTGCCGGTCAACGCCTCGGACCTTCTCGGGCGCTCGATCGACATCTTCCACCGCAACCCGGCCCATCAGCGAGCCCTCCTCGCCAATCCGTGCAACCTGCCGCATCGCGCGCAGATCAGGCTCGGTCCGGAAGTGCTGGACCTGCAGGTCTCGGCGGTGAACGGGACGGACGGCGCCTATATCGGCCCGATGCTGACTTGGTCGGTGATCACGAAGCAGGTGGCGGCCGAGGCCCGCATCCATCAGCTCGCCCATTACGACACGCTGATGGGCCTCGCGAACCGCTCCACCTTCCGCGACCGATTGCAGGACAAGCTGCAGGTCGAGGATGCGCGGCTCGCGCTCCTCTTCATCGATCTCGACGGCTTCAAGTTCGTCAACGACAATTACGGGCATCTCGTCGGCGACACCCTTCTGACCTCGGTTGCGGAGCGTCTGGGACTCTGCTGCAAGGCAGGCGATCTGATCGCGCGCCTGGGCGGCGACGAGTTCGCCATCGTCATGGCGGACGCGGGGCAGGAAGAAGCGTCCGAACTCGCGGCGCGGATCGTGGAGGCCATGAGGTCCCCCTTCGACCAGTCCGGCGGCGCCTCGCTGCGGATCGGCGGCTCGATCGGCATCGCGGTGGTGCCGGAGCACGGCGTCGACCTGCATCTCATCCAGGCGCGGGCGGACATGGCGCTCTACAACGCCAAGGATGCCGGCAAGAACACGTTCCGCCTCTTCACGCCCGAGCTCGAACTGCGTTTGAACGACCGCGTCAGGCTGGAAAGCAAACTGCGCCATGCCGTCGAGCAGCGCGAGGGCCTGTTCCTCTACTACCAGCCCATCTTGAACACTGTCACGCGGCAGATCACCTGCCGGGAGGCGCTGATCCGCTTCCATCATCCGCTTCGCGGCTGGATCTCGCCCGGCGAGTTCATCCCCATCGCCGAGGAAAGCGGGTTGATCGGCGAACTCGGCGCCTGGGTCATCGAGCAGGCTTGCCTCGACGCGGCTTCGTGGACCGACGGCGCGCGCGTCGCGGTGAACGTTTCGGCGCGCCAGCTCGGCAACGGGACGCTCCAGCCGACCGTTCTCGCGGCCCTGCTCAAGAGCGGCCTGGCGCCCGACCGGCTTGAGATCGAGGTGACGGAAACGGCGCTCCTCGAAAACGAGCTCGACAGCCTGGCGGATCTTCGTCAGATGCGGGCCATGGGTGTTCGCATCGCGCTGGACGATTTCGGCACGGGCTTCTCCTCGCTCGCGCATCTTCGGGCCTTTCCCTTCGACAAGATCAAGATCGACGGGTCCTTCGTCCGCGACGCGACGACCCGCTCGGACTGCGCCGCGATCGTCGGCCTCGTCGCAGAACTCGGAACGCGCCTGGGCGTCACGACCGTCGCGGAGGGCGTGGAGACGCAGGCCCACTTCGATCTCGTGCGTGCGGAAGGTTGCACGGAGGTGCAGGGCTACTTCTTCGGACGGCCCGTCCCGATGGAGAGACCCGCGACGCAGCCTGGAGAGATGAAGACCGCATAGCGTCGACAGCCCGTCGCCAGCCCGAGCAGATACGCCGAGCGCGCCGTCTTCGTAGCGCGCCTTTGATCCGCCGCCGCGACCACGCAGGCCAAACGCGTCCACTCCGAGAGCCGCGATCGGCTTCGAATGCACCTCGCCGACGTCATGGCGGCCCGTCACTGCGGCCGTTCCCCGAGGAGGATCGGCAGCCCGATACCCTGCGATTCCATCGTCGGGATCCGGACCTCGGAGCCGGACCGGTTCATCGTCGATCCGGTTCACCCGATGCCGTGACTGAACGCCTCGGCTGCGGCTCCAGAGTTCCAGCCAGGGTGTTCAAGCTGAAGCATCGCCGCAACTCAGCGTGGAAAACGGATCGGGCGATGGCCTGATCGGTGTCCAAAACTGGCTCGCTCACGGTACAATCGATGCATGCCCTCGCCGGGCGACGAAAGCGGGCGCCAGCAGGGAATGCTATCGTGGAGACCATCGCCGAGCTGCGACGCCTGTTCGACTGCGACGCCGTCGCCGGCGAACTCCTGATCATCCGGCATCGCCTCGTCCCCGGCACGACGATCGACTTCGAGGATCGCGGCGTCCCGAGGTGCGACGCCAAGCCGGCGCCGACGGTGAACGCGGGCATGGCGGTGCCGCTTTCGGCGGCGGGAGGCTCGCCCGAGGAAACGGTGGGTGGCGCGGTGCGCTCCATCGGCGCCGATCCGTCCTGTGGTGCGAGAGCAGGATCGTTCACTTGGCCGGTGCCGATCGATCTCCACGTCGGCCGGGCGGCCGCCAGGCGGTGAGGTTCCGGTCGTGAACGCGACTCTCGCGCAGGGCACACGCGCGGCCGCCCGTCTCGCCGAGGGTGCCGGCCGGATCCTCGCCGCGGTCGAAGCCGTGCTCGGCGTCCTCGTCGGCGCGCTCCTGCTGGCGCTCCTCGCGGTCGTCCTTCTCGGCGCGGGCTCGCGCTACGTCGGCGGCACCGGCATCGTCGGCATCGAGGATCTCGGCATCTGGCTCCACGTCGCGCTGATCGCCTTCGGTGCCCCGCTCGCGCTCGACAGCGCGCTCGCCATGCGCCTCGACATCCTTACCCGACATCTTCCCCCCCACGCTCGACGGGTGGCGGAGGTCTTCGCCGACGTCTTCCTCATCCTGTCCGGTCTGATCCTGTCGTTCGGCGGCGTTCGCATCGCGCAGCTTCTGGGCGGAACCTCGCCGACGCTCGGCCTGCCCGAATGGGTGCGCTTCGCTCTCCTGGCGGCGGGCGGCGGGCTCGTCCTTCTCGTTCTCGCCTTGAAGCGGCTTGCACAGAAGCGAACGGCCGGCCTCGCGGCGGCGGCGGGCATCGCCCTGGCCGTCTTCGCGGCGATCCCCTCGCTTCAACTGGCGAGCGGCCTGCCGCCGAGCGCGGCGCTGTTCGCCGTCGCGCTTCTCGGCCTCGCCGTCGGCGCCTCGCTGCCCCACACCTTTCTCGCCGCCGCCTACGTGGCGCTCGCTTTCGGCAGCAGCCTGCCGGAGCCGGCGATCGTCTCCTCGACGGTCGCGGGCATGTCGAAGTTCCTGCTTCTCGCCATCCCGTTCTTTCTTCTCGTCGGCAACCTCCTCACCCTGTCGGGAACGGCGCAGCAGATCGTGCGCTTCGCCGCATCTCTCGTCGGCCACCTGCGAGCGGGCCTCGCCCAGACGACGCTTCTGACCAGCGTCCTCTTCTCCGGCGCCTCCGGCTCCTCGGTCGCCAACGCGGCCTTCGGCGCGACGACCTTCCAGCCCGAGCTCGTGCGACACGGCTACCGGCCGGAGCAAGCCGGCGCGCTGATCGCGGCGACCTCGGTGCTCGACAACGTCATCCCGCCCTCGGTCGCCTTCCTGATCCTCGCCGCGGCGACGAACCTGTCGGTCGGCTCGCTCCTCGTCGGGGGATTCGCCGCCGGCGGCGTCATGGCGCTCTGCCTCGCCGTCGCGATCCGCCTGTGCATGCGCACTGCGCACCGGGCGCCGCGGGCGAGCAACCGCGAGCGCTGGCACGCCGGCATCGCCGCCCTCCCGGCCTTCGGCCTCGGCGTCATCGTCGTCGCGGGCATCCGCTTCGGCCTCGTCACGACGACGGAGGCCGGCGCGCTCGCCGCCGCCTACACCTTCGCTCTGACCGCCCTGGCGCGGGTACCCCTCGCCCGGAGCGGCGCGAGCCTTCGCCAGGCCGGGGTGGAAGCCGCAGCGATCGGCCTTCTCATCGGCACGGCCGGCCCCTTCGCCTTCATGCTCGCGGTCGACGACGTATCCGGCCTCGTCCGGGACTTCGCCGCCTCCCTGGGCAGCAGCCCCCTCGCGACGCTTCTCGCCATCAACCTCGCGCTTCTGGTGATCGGCCTCGTGCTCGACATCGGCGCGGCGATCCTCCTGTTCGCGCCGCTCTTCCTGCCGCTCGCCGTCGCGACCGGCATCGATCCGATCCACTTCGGCGTGATCCTCGTCGTGAACCTGATGATCGGCGGCCTGACCCCGCCGGTCGGCCTCCTCGTCTTCGTGGTCAGCGGCGTCACGCGCATTCCCGCGGCGCGCCTCTTCGCCGAAACCCTCCCCTTTCTCGCGGCGCTCATCGCGGCGCTCGCTTTTCTCTGCGCCTACGCCCTTCTCGCCTGACCGGAGCCAGATCCTTGATGACCCGCCTCGACCGTCGCAGTCTCCTCGCCGGCTCGGCCGCCACCGCCCTCCTCGCCGTTCCGGCAATCCGCCGCGCCCGCGCCGCGACCCGCCTGACGGTCGCCTCGCTCCTCGGGGACGACAAGCCTGAAACCAAGATCTGGCTGCGGATCCGCGACATCGTCGACGAGCGTCTGCCGGGCGAGTTCTCCTTCAACATCGTGCGCTCGGGCGCGCTCGGGGGCGAGAAGGAGGTCGCGGAAGGCATTCGCCTCGGCTCGATCCAGGCGAGCCTGTCCACCGTTTCGGCCTTGTCGGGCTGGGTGCCCGAGGTGCAGATCCTCGACCTGCCCTTCCTATTCCGCGACGCCGCCCACGTCCGGACCGTGGTGGAGGGCGAGATCGGCCGAGACCTGTCAGCCCGCCTGGAAGCGCAGAACTTCGCCGTCGGCGGCTTCATCAACTACGGCGCCCGCCATCTCCTCGCCAAGGAGGAGATCACCCGGCCCGAGCAGCTCGCGGGCAAGCGCATCCGCGTCATCCAGAGCCCGCTCCACACCGAGCTGTGGAGCGCCTTCGGCGCCTCGCCCGTCGGCATCCCGATCACAGAGACCTACAACGCCCTCGCCTCGGGCGTCGCCGACGCGATGGATCTGACGAAGTCGGCCTATGCCGGCTTCAAGCTCTACGAAGTCGTTCCCCACCTCACCGAGACCGCGCACATCTGGGCATCCGGCGTCGTCTACTACGCCGGCGGCTTCTGGAACGGCTTGAACGACGCGCAGCGCGCCGTCTTCCTCGATGCCTCGCGCGAAGGCGCGACCTACTTCAACGAGCTGATCGTCGCCGACGAGGCCGCCTCGATCGAGATCGCGGAGGCGAACGGCGGCCAAGTGGTCCAGCCGGCCGACCGCCCGGCGTGGGAAGCCGGCGCCCGCCGCGTCTGGTCGTCCTTCGCCGAGATCGTCGGCGGAGAGAACCGGATCGAGGCGGTGCGCACGGCGGCGTGACGACAGCGCCGCGCGGCGGCACCACGAGGGCCCTGCCCCGCTAAGGCTCCGCGCAGCGTCAACGCCGCAGGCCGAGGGTCAGGAGGTAGGTTCGGGGAACGCAGATCCCGAGGTCGGTGGCGAATCCGGCGTGGAATGCGACGAAGTCGCGCTCGAAGTCCCGCAGCCGCGCCGCGTCGAGGCTCGCCGCCAGCGTCCGCGTCGGCCCGTAATTGGCCGAGAACATCGCCCAGGCCGCTTCGGGGCTGGGCTCGCGATAAAAGGAAACGCCCTCTTCGAACGTCAGATCGAAGTCTCCCCCGAGGAGGTCGCGCACGCGCTCCGGGCGCCCCCATTCGAAGGGTGACGGCGGCGGCGGGTCGGGGGGCGCCGGCATGTAGCGTTTCATCACCTTGAACATCTCGAAGACGTTGCCGTCCGGCCGCCATGTCGTCAGCGCCACGCGGCCGCCCGGACGCACCACGCGTGCGAGCTCGGCCGCCGCCGCCTCCGGACGGCTCGCGAACATGATGCCGCAGGTGGAGATCGCGGCGTCGAACTCGCCCGCGGAGAAGGGCAGCGCTTCCGCGTCGCCGACCTGGTACTCGATCGACAGGTGCTGCTCGACCGCGTAGCTGCGTGCGGCCTTCACGAGGTCGGCACCCAGATCGACGCCGACGACGCGCGCCCCGCGCCGGGCGACGAGACGCGAGGTCCAGCCGGTGCCCGTCGCGAGATCGAGGATCGTTTCGCCCGGCCGCGGATCCAACCGCAGCACGGCGTGCTCGATCGAATCCGCGATCCCGCGGCTGATGCCATCGTAGCCCGCCCCGGCCGAATTCCAGACGGATGCCGGCTTCTGGTTGTGAGGCTGGATGATTGACGTGGAAGTTGCGCTCGTCATGGCTGACGTCCTCCTGCGCGTCTCGGACGGCTGCGCCGACCGCACCTGCCTGGAGCGTCGGGAATGGGGAGCCCGCCTCCGGGAGCCGTCGGCATCCCGGTCGAATGATGAACGGCAAAGACAGACGCGGCAGATCGTTCGGAGACTTCGCCGTTCGTTCCCGATCGCGACGCTGCGACGTCGCGAACTAAGAACCGCAGTCCGCGAGGATGCAAGCCAAAAACTTACCTTAGGGAAGATATTTCGACGGTTCCCCGCCGTTGGAAGAGCGCGTCAGCGCAGGAGGCCGTCCGCCGCGAAGGTCTCCCATCCCTCGAGTTGCGGCGCGGCGGTCTCCGCGCCGCGCCCGCGCCCGCCGCGCTCCACCGGGCGGTTCGTACCCTTGGCGGCCCGCGTCAGGGCGGCCTTGCCGGCGGCGCGCTTTCGCGCTTCCGCGATGGCCTGCGCGTCCTCTTCGCGCCAAATGGCGGGCAGGTCGCGATCCAGAAGATCCTCGATGTGGCGGGGATCGAAGACGTGGAAGGTCACCGCCTTGGCGCGCCCGCGCAGCTTGACGGTCCGCGTCCCGGCGCTCCGCAGACGCCCGTCCTTCGTCCATTTCAGCCGCTCGCGCGGCGAGATGGACAGAATGTCCTCCACCTCGCCGGGAAGGACCGGCAGCGTGTCGATGTCTTCCAGGGCGTCGGACAGGATCTCGGACGCGATCTCGAAGCGCGTCGTCTCGCTGGCCCGGATCCGGAAAACGAAGCGGCCGTCCTCCAGCACGAAATGGCTGCGGTCCGGAAAGGGAAGCCGCGCCCGAAGCTCGCGCTCGATGCCCGCGGCGCGCACCGCCGAGCCGAGCGCCGCCGAGACCGGAAACGGCCATTCGGCGGTCAGGGCGAGACCGGCGCTCTCTTGGTCCTTCAGCGTCATGCCGCCTCAACGCCGGATACCGGCCGATCTTTCCCGCGCTTGTCGCAGCGACCGCCCAGCGCACCGCGCCGCTGCAACTCCGGTTTGCAGATGCCACGAATACAACCCAAATTAGCCGAGATATTCTGGTTATGGCTCAAGATGATGCACTGCGGTACGTAACCTCATCTTAGCCGAAGCGCCGTTTGATCGTGCGGGATCGAAGGGTAGCCATGGCCGAGCTTGTCATATCCGCTGTCTCTGAACACGAACGTCTGGCGGCGTTGGAGGCGACGCGCGCGCTCGGCATTCCGTCCTCGCCGTCGCTGGAGCGCATCTGCGAGCTGGCGCGCGAGATCTTCGGAACGCCCATCTCCTACGTCTCGCTTCTCGACGCCGACACGCAGTGGATCAAGGCCGGCAACGGCCTTCCCTCGTCGATGCCGCGCGCCTCGTCCTTCTGCGATCTGACGATCCGCGGCAGCGAAGTCGTGGCGGTGCCCGACGCGGCGAACGACGCGCGCTTCCGCGCCAGCCCGCTCGTCGCCGGTTCCCATGGCATCCGCTTCTATGCCGGTGCACCGCTCGAAATCGAGCCCGGCGTGCGGCTGGGCGCACTCTGCCTCGCCGCGCCCGAACCGCGAGAGCTGACCGAGAGCGAGGCGCGCCTGCTCAAGCGGCTTGCCGAAGCGGTCATCGACGAAGTCCGGCGCCACGCGAGCGAACTCGATGCCGCCCGCGCGCGCGCCGAACTCGACCGAAGCGCACGCGAGAACGCCGAGCGGGAAGAGGCACTGCTGCGCCAGAGCCTTCTTCGCGAACGGACGGAAAGCTTCTCCACCTCCGGCAGCTGGGAAGTCGATCTGGCCACCGGACACCTTACTTGGTCCGACGGTCTCTACCGCCTGATCGGGGTCGAGCCGCGCTGCGGCGATCCCGCGACGCTGTTTCGCGAGCGCGTCCACCCCGAGGACGTCGACATCCTCGACGAGGCGGTCGCCTCCGTCGCGATGGGGCGCGGCTTCTCCTGCATCATCCGCGTCGTGGACGGCTGCGGCCGGGTGCGCCACCTGTCGAGCCGGGCTGAACCGCTCGGAGGTCCCGAGGGCGCGCCCCAGCGCATGATCGGCGTCCTCAACGACGTCACGCAGGAAAAGGCAGTGGAGGCGGCCCTGCGCGAGAGCGAGGACCATCACCGCCACGCCGTCGAACTGAGCCCGCAGGTGCCATGGACGGCCGGGCCGCAGGGCGAGATCCTGGAGGCGGGCCCGCGCTGGACCGCGCTGACCGGCCAGCGGGAGGAGGATGCGCTCGGCTCCGGCTGGATCGAGGCGCTGCACCCCGACGACCTGCACGCGACCCTTGCGGCGTACGGCGCCGCGCTCGCCTCGGGCCAGCCGCTCGATCTCGCTTATCGCATCCGTCTCACCGACGGCAGCTATCGCTGGTTCCGCGCCTATGCCGCGCCCCGACGGGCCGCGGACGGCAGCATCGTTCGCTGGTACGGCACGCTGGAGGACATCCACGACCGCCGGATCGCCGAGGAAGCGCTGCGGCGCAGCGAGGCCTTTGCCCGGAACATCCTCGAAAGCACCACCGACGCCGTTGTCGTGCTCGATGCCGACTGGCGCGTGAGGTACATGAACAAGCGCGCCGAGGCGTTCGTCGCGCGCACGAGCTCGCTCAAGGTCGGAGATCGTCTCGCCGACCTCTACCCCGATCACGTGTCCGGCGAACTCGGGCGCCACATGCGGGCCGTGACGGAGAGCGGCCAGGCCTGCCAGGTGGAACTCTTCGCGCATCGCGAAAAGCGTTGGGTGGAGCTGCAGATCTGCCCGACCGACGAGGGCGGCCTGTCGATCTTCTATCGCGACGTGACGGAGGAGCGGCGCGCCCGCGAGGAAACGGTCTATCTGGCCCGCCACGACACGCTGACGGGCCTCGCCAACCGGGCGCGCTTCAACGAGGCGCTCGCCGAGATGCTCGCGGGCGGCGAGCGGCCGGATCTGGCCGTCCTTCTCTTCGACCTCGATCTCTTCAAAGAGGTCAACGACTCGCTCGGCCATCCCGTCGGCGACGCCCTGCTTCGGCAGGTGGCGGCGCGCCTGGATCAACTCGTCGGCGGGGACGCGCTGCTCGCGCGCCTTGGCGGCGACGAGTTCGCCGCGATCCTGCGCGCCGGTCGCGCGGCGGAAGCGGCCGAGGCGGGCGCGCGTCTCGTCGACGGCTTGAGGACGCCCTTCTTCGTCGAGGACAACCGCATCGAACTCGCCGTCAGCGTCGGCATCGCCTTCGCCGCGCGCGACGACGCGGACGCCACGCCCGAGAACCTGTTCAAGGCTGCCGACATCGCGCTCTACCGCGCCAAGGATGACGGAGGCGACACGGCGCGGCTCTTCGAACGCTCGATGATGGAGCACCTGGAAGCGCGCCAGTCCATGAAGCGGGACCTCGCCGCCGCCCCGGGCCGAGGCGAGATCGATCTCGCCTTCCAGCCGATCATCGATCTCGAGGACGAGCGCATCGAGGGGGTCGAGGCGCTCTCGCGCTGGCAACATCCCGAGCGCGGTTCCGTCTCGCCGACGGAGTTCATCCCGCTCGCCGAGGAAACCGGGCTCATCGCGGAGATCGGCGACTGGGTGCTGGAGCGCGCCTGCCGGGAAGCGGCGGGATGGCCAGCGCACGTCTCGATCGCCGTCAACGTTTCGCCGGTCCAGTTCCGCAGCGAGAGCCTGCCCCTCAAGGTGATGAAGGCCTTGACCGATTCCGGCCTGCCGGCCGGCCGGCTGGAGCTGGAGATCGTCGAGTCCGTGCTTCTCCAGGACAGCGAGCGCAACATGCGCATCCTCCACGCGCTGAAGGCGATCGGCGTGCGCATCTCGCTCGACGACTTCGGCACCGGCTTCTCCTCGCTCTCCTATCTCCGGGTCTTCCCCTTCGACAAGCTGAAGATCGACCGCA
>CANJKV010000198.1 GCA_947474855.1 Aurantimonadaceae bacterium
CCCCCCCCCCCCCCCCCCGAGCCATCCCGCCGCAGGAGCCGGGTACCTGGGGCGCTGAGGCGCGCGAGCGGCGACGCGGCGCCGATCAGGCCGGCCGCGGCTCGCCGTCCGAGATGGCCCGCGCCGCCAGGCGGAGCTGGTCGAGCACCTCCGCCTGCCCCGGCGCCTCCGGCGAGTCGAGGCGGGGGGTGAAGGGGCAGGTCAGAACGGCATGCACCGAGCCGAGCGGGTTGACGATCGGCACGGTCAGGTTCGTGACCCCGACCGTCTGGCGGCTCGGCACGACGGCGTGGCCCGCCTCGCGGATCGCCTGGAGCTCGCGCTCGAAATCGGGACCGGGCTCGCCGGCCTCACCGCTCGCCTGGAGAAGCAGCGCGCGCTCCTCGGGGCGGGCATAAGCCAGCATCACGTGACCCGATCCCGTCCCCAGGCACCGGATACGGGCGCCGACGCGGATCGAGACGTTCCAATAATCGGGACTGTCGAACTGGGCGACGACGGTCAGCAGGCTGCGATCCTGGACGACGAGATGGCAGGCCTGGGCCGTGGCATGGGCGAAGCGACGCATCGCGGGCTCGGCCTGGGCGAGCAGGCGCTTCAACGGGCGGTGCCGGACGCCGAGCTCGAAGAGCTTCAGCGTCAGGTGATAGCGGTCGTCGGCCGTCCGGCGGATATAGTCGCGCCGCACCAGCCGGTCGAGCATGCGGTAGATCTCGTTCGGGCTTCGCTGCAGCGTCTTGGCGATCTCGGCTTGGCTGAGATCCTCGTCCGTCGATGCGAGAAGCTCAAGGATGTCGAGGCCCTTGTCGAGCGCGGGGGCGCGGTAGCGATCCTCGGCCTCGCTCACCTATCCACCCCCTCGCGCGCTCGACATTCACATGAGAATACTTCATTCATATGCGAGTGCAAGCGAGGCCCTGCACGGAAGGATGAGCGGCATGTCAAGCGATACGAGGCGTGAAACCAGCAGCACCGGGAGCACCATGCCGGCGCTTCGGGTGGACGAGCCGGGACGGATCGTCCTGACGCAGGTCCCGCGCCTCGAAGAGGCGCCGCCGGGCTGGGTGCTCGTCGACGTCGCGGCAGCCGGGATCTGCGGAACCGACTACCACATCTTCGAGGGCAAGCACCCCTTTCTCGCTTATCCCCGCGTGATCGGCCACGAGTTGTCGGGGCGCATCGCGGCGGACGCCGAAGGCTTTCGGGCGGGCACGCTCGTCACGATCAACCCCTATATCGCCTGCGGACGGTGCCGGGCATGCCGGCGCGGCAAGCCGAACTGCTGCGTGGCGATCGAGGTGCTCGGCGTCCATCGCGACGGCGGCATCACCGGCCGGATCGCGGTTCCCGCCGGCAACCTCTACGCGGCGGACGGGCTGACGCCGGCCGAAGCCGCCATGATCGAGTTCCTGGCGATCGGCGCCCATGCCGTGCGGCGCTCGAGAACCGGGCCCGGCGAGCGCGCAATCGTCGTCGGAGCCGGGCCGATCGGCCTCGGCACGGCGCTCTTCGCCCGCGAGGCGGGCGCCGAGGTCCATCTTCTCGACCTGTCGCCCCAGCGGCTCGCCATGGCGCGCGAGCGCTTCGGCTTCGAGTCGTCCTTCCAGCCCTCCGCGAAGGGCGCGGCCGCGATGGCTGCGACCGGCGGCGAGGGCTTCGACGTCGTCTTCGACGCCACGGGCAACGCCGCCTCGATCGAGAACTGCTTCCCGCTCGTCGCCCATGGCGGCAGCCTCGTTCTCGTCAGCGTGGTGAAGGGCGACATCCGCTTCTCGGATGCGGAATTCCACAAGCGCGAGATGTCGATCATCGGCAGCCGCAACGCCACGGCCGAGGACTTCGACACCGTACGCCGGGCCTTTGCCGAGAAGCGGATCGACGCCGCGCGGCTCCACACCGACACCGCATCGCTCGCCGAAGCGGCCGAGCGGCTTCCGGCCTGGGCGGCCGACCGCGACGGCGTTATCAAGGCGATCGTCGAGATCTCGACCTGAGGCAACGGGATCGACATGGTCGGGAGGGGCACGGGATGAGCGACATTTCGAAGAACGTCGAAGCGGGGACGCGCCGCATCGTCTTCCTCGGCGAGTGCATGGTGGAACTCTTTCACCGGCCGGGCGACGAAGCCGGTACGCTGCGCCGGACCGTGGGCGGCGACACGCTGAATGCGGCGATCTACTGCCGACGGGCGCTGGGCGACACGGGCGCGGCGAGCGTCGCCTACGCGACCCGCATCGGCGGCGACGCCTTCGGGCTGGAGATCCCGGACTTCATCGCGGCGGAAGGCGTCGAGGCGAATCTCGCCACCGTCGCGGCCGATGAAACGACCGGCCTCTACGCCATCAGTCGCGATGCGGCGGGCGAGCGCTCCTTTTCCTACTGGCGTTCTGCGTCGGCCGCCCGGCGCCTCCTTGCCGAGCCGAACGAGGCCGCACGGCTCGAAGCGGCCATCGAGGCGTCGGCCGCCTTGTTCTTCTCAGGCATCACCCTCGCGATCCTCGATCCGACCGCCCGTGCCCGGCTACTCGCGATCGCGCGGCGGATGCGCGACGCCGGCCGCCTCGTCGGCTTCGACAACAACTACCGGTCCAAGCTCTGGGAGTCGCAGGATGCGGCGCGCGAGGCGATCGCGGCCGGGCACGCCGCGGCGTCCCTCACCCTTCCGAGCTTCGACGACGAGGTCCTCCTGTTCGGCGACGCGACGCCCGAAGCGACGGCGCGGCGCCTTCTCGGCCTCGGCGCCGGCGGGGTCATCGTCAAGGCGGGCGCCGAAGCGGCGATCGTCGCGAGTCCTGATGGCCTTCGGACCGTTCCGGGCGAGCGCGCGACGCGCGTCGTCGACACGACGGCCGCTGGCGACAGCTTCGACGGCGCCGCACTGGCCGCGTGCCTGTGCGGCGGGACCCTGGAACAGGCGGCGCGGGCCGGCCACCGGATGGCGTCGCGCGTCATCGGGGAATACGGCGCGATCGTACCGCGCGACGCGACGACCTGGACCGAGGGGCCGCTCGCGTCTCGCTGAGCTTTCGGACTTCAGCGCGCGACGAATCGGTTCTCGTTCGGCCGCTGGTTCTGGTTGGCCTGCTTGAACTCGATCTCGTGCGAGGCTGCGGCCCAGAATTCGTGCTCGCGCCCGTTTGGCCGGCCGGCCCGTTCCCACAGAAGATAGGCCAGTTCCCTGACCCGTTCGGAGCTGTCGTCGATCGGCATCCCGCACTCCTCCACTCTCGACAGCTTCGAAGACCATGCTGTCGCGCTCCAGCACAGGGAACAATTCCCCGTTGCGCTTGCGCGAACCATATCGCATTCAAGCTGTTCCTGACCTCGATGCCCGCCCGGCCCTTGGCTGGCTCCAATAAATCCACTGGCCAAGCGGGTGAGGTTGGAAAACGTTAGAAGGGGTCAAGCGGTTGCAGGCCGAACATTTTCGCAATCAACTTGCGAAGCAGGGTGGTCGAAACCGAGTCAGACGTTGGGCAGGACGCCGCGTCGATCGAGACGACGGCGCGCGACATGAAGGGCCATGATGATCACGCTGACCTCCAACGACTTCGCCGGACGACGCATCCTCATCGTCGAGGACGAGTTCTTCTTCGCGGAGGAGACGGCTCACGCGGTGCGTCAGGCAGGGGGCGTGGTTCTGGGGCCGGTGGCGAGCGTGGAGGAGGCCCTGGCGCTGATCGACGCCGGGCAACAGGTGGACGGCGCCGTGCTCGACATCAAGCTCGGCGACCAGACCTCGTTTCCGGTTGCCCGAACCTTGCGCGAGCGCGGCATCCCGTTGATCTTCGTGACCGGCTACGATGATTGGTTCATCCCGCAGGAGCACGAGGACGTGCCGCTCTACAGCAAGCCGATGGACGCGGACAACGTTGTCCGCGTTCTCTTCGAAGCGACGCGCCGCGACCGGTCCTGAGGCTCAGCGCAGCCGGGACAGGCGCTTGGTGAGGATCGAGTCGAGGCTGCCGAGATTGTCGACGATATCGCCGGAGTGATCCCCCAGCGCGTCCACGAGATCGTCCTCGAGACGCTTCCAGACCGCGCGCACGCTCTCCTGGACCTTCACGCCCTCCGGCGTCAGGCGGACCAACGTCTTCCGACGGTCGTCCTGATCGCCCTGGCGCAGCGTCCAGCCCTTCTTGCCCACCTGATCGAGCATCTTGGAGACCGTGGACGGCCGTACCGACAGTTCCGTCGCGATGTCGAGCACGCTCTTGGCATGTTCGGCGTCGAGCACGCCGAGAAGTTGGTCCTGGCCGACGAGCACATCGATCGGCGCGAGTTTCAAGGCCATGAGCTGGCGCACGGACTTGGCGATCGAGACAAGCCCGGGCACGAGCTGCTGAGTTGAAGCGCCCGGCTCCGCGCGCAGATCTTCGCGCAGCTGTGAGGATGGGTTCGGCATAGCAACCTCATCTTTTCAATCGGTTGGACGGGGTGCCTCAGGGCGGTTCGGAATCGCTTCCATCGGCCTCAGCGACACATTGTCAGCAACACATATCGTTCACAATCAGTCGAGGAGCGCAAGCCCCGGTTTTCATCATCAGAACCTGCAATCACAGACTGCATTCGCGGGCGCGGCTAAGTACCACCGCGCGGCAAGGGTCGCGCCATGTCGGAATGCGATCATCGATGAACATAGCCGGCTGGGCGCGCGGGCCTTCGACCCCTATGTTGCAGCGCGTCGAGAAGGACAGCGGAACGGGTCCATGACGAAGAATGCTCAGAAGGTGGGTCCGAAATACCCTCAGGTCGTCGTTCTGTTCGGCGCGACGGGCGACCTGTCGAAGCGCAAGCTGCTACCGGGCCTGTTTCACCTCGTCAGCGCCGGCTTCATCCCGGGCTGCCGGATCATCGGCGTGTCGCTCGACGAGATCGACGCTGACGCCTTCAGGCTCGTTGCGCGCGACGCCCTGAACCAGTTCCTGTCGCGGCGGATGAGCGAGGAGGACTGGTCAGCCTTCGCGCAGATTCTCGACTACGTGCCGCTCTCGGCGGGCGCAGGCGCGCTGAAGGAAGCCGTCCGGCAAGCCGAAGCTTCGCTGGTCGGCGAGACGCGCCTGATGCATTACCTGTCGGTTCCGCCCGCGGCGGCGCTTTCCGCGGTCCGCCTGCTCGCCGAGGCGGGGCTCACCGACCACTGCCGCATCATCATGGAGAAGCCCTTCGGCACCGACCTCGCCAGCGCGACGGTGCTCAACGCGCGCCTCCACGAGGTGTTCGACGAGGAGCAGATCTTCCGCATCGACCACTTCCTCGGCAAGGAGGCGGCGCAGAACATCCTCGCCTTCCGCTTCGCCAACGGCCTCTTCGAGCCGATCTGGAACCGCAACTTCATCGACCACGTCCAGATCGACGTGCCCGAGACGCTGGGGCTGGGAAAGCGCTCGGGCTTCTACGAGGCGACCGGGGCCTATCGCGACATGGTGGTGACCCACCTCTTCCAGATCCTCGGCTTCATGGCGATGGAGCCGCCGACCTCGCTGGAGCCGGCGCCGATCAGCGAGGAGAAGAACAAGGTGTTCCGCTCCATGCTCCCGATCGACCCGAAGGACGTGGTGCGCGGCCAATATGTCGGCTACCGCGAAGAGGAGGGCGTCGATCCGATCTCGGAGACGGAAACCTTCATCGCGCTCAAGTGCCAGATCGACAATTGGCGCTGGGCGGGGGTGCCGTTCTATCTCCGCACGGGCAAGCGCCTCGCCGAGGGTCAGCGCATCATCTCGATCGCCTTTCGCGAGCCTCCGAAGTCGATGTTCCCCGCCGGCTCGGGCGTCGGCGCGCAAGGACCGGACCACCTCACCTTCGATCTCGCGGACGCCTCGAAGATGTCGCTCTCCTTCTATGGCAAGCGGCCTGGACCGGGCATGAGGCTCGACAAGCTGTCGATGCAGTTTGCCATGCGCGATACGGACATGCTGGGAGAGGTTCTGGAAGCCTACGAGCGCCTGATCCTCGACGCCATGCGCGGCGATCGCACGCTGTTCACGACGGCCGAAGGCATCGAACGGCTCTGGCAGGTCTCGGTGCCGCTGATCGAGAACCCGCCGCCGGTGCGGCTCTACGCGCCGGGCTCCTGGGGGCCGAAGTCGATCCACCAGTTGATCGCACCCCATGCGTGGCGCCTGCCCTTCGAGCGCGCCTGGCGCGACCCGAGCCTGATGGACGGCTGAGGGCGGGCGCGACGAAAGCGCCGGAGCGGGATCGTTCCGGCGCGGGCGACGTTGCCCACGGACACGATGTCATGACGAGGAAGCCGGCTCATGTCCGCAGCGCAGACCGCCGATACCGCAGCGATGTCCGACAAGGCACGATCGATCTTCGCCTTCGCCGCCTACTACGCCCTTCTGTCGGGCGACCCGGTGCGCGAGGTGGTGCTCGATGACGGGCAGGGCCACCATGCCGACGCGGACGGCGTGAAGGAACTTCAAGCGGCCGGCCTGATCGAGCCGCAGGGCGCGAAGGCTCGCCTGACAGACGAGGGGCAAGCCGTCCTCGACAAGGTCATCGCTGCGATCCGCGGCGTCGGCGCCTGACAACCGCATCGGCTGAGAAGAGCCTCGTCGATCCTGGTAGCGGACCGATGCGAGCCGCAACGATCCAAAGCTAGAAATTGGGTCACGGGCGGGTCAAGCCGCCCGCAGCCCCGAGTATCGGCGGCAACGGAAGCGAGGCTCTCGAACGGCCGCCGTCAGCGTATCAGCGGCCGAACTTGACGTCGTCGAAAGCATCGACCGGAAGGTTGAGGCTGCGCAGCGCGCGGGCGCTGGGCTTGCGGCCGGCTTCCACCGCGGCGGCGCATTCGCGCGCACCCGACATCATGTCGAGGAAGCTGCGGAAGCGGTTCTGCGTGCGGGCGGTCATTGTTCTCTCATCCTTTGCGTGCGTCTGCAGCCTGTCTTGCTGCAATGCAAACATAGGTGCTGTGGCAGCCTGCCGTTAGGGCCGGCGGATCAAGGCAGCCATGCAGGATCGGGACGCTTCGCGCACAGATGGCTTCAATCCTTCCTCAACCTATTCGTGCTTCATCCGCGTGGCGAACGAAAGAGGGCGGAGGGCCATCGCCCACCGCCCTCTCCGATAGGATGCTCTCGAGACCCGCTTCCGGGCGTCAGTAGACGCGCTTCTTGGGCTGGATGTACTCGATCTGGTTCGACAGGGTATAGGTGTGCACCGGGCGGTCGTCGAGCGAGACCGTCTTGGCGGCCGTGTCGCAGAAGGACAGGGTGTGCTTCATCCAGTTGGCGTCGTCGCGCTCGGGGAAGTCCTCGCGGGCATGGGCGCCGCGCGACTCGGTGCGGGCACGGGCCGAGTCCATGGTGACGACCGCCTGGCAGATCAGGTTGTCGTATTCTAGGGTCTCGACGAGGTCGGTGTTCCAGATCAGCGAGCGGTCCTTGACCGCGACGTCCTCGGAGCCCCGCCAGATCTCGTGGATCTTGCCGTGCCCCTCCTCCAGGATCTCGCCGGTGCGGAACACGGCGCAGTTCGACTGCATGGTGCGTTGCATGCGGTCGCGCAGCATCGCGGTCGGCGTGCCGCCCGACGCGTGGCGGAAGCGGTCGAGGCGCGAGAGCGCGAAGTCGCCGGCGCCCGCCGGCAGGTCCGGCTGGTCCTCGCCCGCCGTCACCGTGTCGGCGCAGCGCAGCGCCGCAGCCCGGCCGAAGACCACGAGGTCGATCAGCGAGTTGGACCCGAGGCGGTTGGCGCCGTGGACGGACACGCAGGCCGCCTCGCCCACCGCCATGAGGCCGGGGACGACCGTGTCGGCGTCGCCGTTGCGCTTGGTCAGCACCTCGCCGTGATAGTTCGTCGGGATGCCGCCCATGTTGTAGTGGACGGTCGGCAGGACCGGGATCGGCTCCTTGGTCACGTCGACGCCAGCGAAGATCTTCGCGCTCTCCGAGATGCCCGGCAGGCGCTCGTGGAGGATTGCGGGATCGAGGTGGTCGAGGTGCAGGAAGATGTGGTCCTTGTTCTTGCCGACGCCCCGGCCGTCGCGGATCTCCATGGTCATGGAGCGCGAAACGACGTCGCGGGAGGCGAGATCCTTGGCGGAAGGGGCGTAGCGCTCCATGAAGCGCTCGCCTTCGGAGTTGGTGAGATAGCCGCCCTCGCCGCGCGCACCCTCGGTGATGAGGCAGCCCGCGCCGTAGATGCCGGTCGGGTGGAACTGCACGAACTCCATGTCCTGCAGCGGCAGGCCGGCGCGCAGCACCATGGCGTTGCCGTCGCCCGTGCAGGTGTGGGCGGAGGTCGCGGAGAAGTAGGCGCGGCCGTAGCCGCCGGTGGCCAGGATCGTCTTCTTGGAGCGGAAGCGGTGGATCGTGCCGTCGTCCATGTTGAGGGCGACGACGCCGCGGCAGGCGCCCTCCTCGTCCATGATGAGGTCGATCGCGAAGTACTCGATGAAGAACTCGGAGGCGTAGCGCAGCGACTGGCCGTAGAGCGTGTGGAGGATCGCGTGGCCGGTGCGGTCGGCGGCGGCGCAGGTGCGCTGGGCGGCCGGGCCGTTGCCGTAGTCGGTGGTCATGCCGCCGAAGGGCCGCTGGTAGATGCGCCCGTCCTCGGTGCGAGAGAAGGGCACGCCGAAGTGCTCGAGCTCGTAGACCGCGGCCGGCGCGTTCCTCACGAGGTACTCGATGGCGTCCTGGTCGCCGAGCCAGTCCGACCCCTTGACGGTGTCGTACATGTGCCAGCGCCAGTCGTCCTTGCCCATGTTGCCGAGCGAGGCGGCGACGCCCCCCTGCGCGGCGACCGTGTGGGAGCGGGTCGGAAAGACCTTGGTGATGCAGGCGGTCTTGAGGCCGGCCTGGGCCGCGCCGAGCGTCGCGCGAAGGCCGGCGCCGCCCGCGCCCACGACGACAACGTCGAAGGTGTGGTCGACCATCGGATAAGCCTGCCCCTTGATGCCGGGGGCGCTGCTGCGGTGCGGCTGGCCGGCGGGGGCGGAAGCGTTCATGTCGGCCATGGGGCTCAGGCTCCGAAGCTCAGCTTGGCGATCGCGAAGAGGCTGGCGGCGGCGATCAGCACGGCGAAGAAGGTGTTGATGATGCGCAGCGGGAGCTTCCAGGTCGAGTGGACGTAGTCCTCGATCACGATCTCCATGCCGAGACGCATGTGGATGGAGAAGGACACCGGGACAAGCGCGACAAGGAGTCCGATGATCGGGTTGCGGAAGGCCTCGCGCACCACCGGGTAGGGCTCGTCGTGCATGGCGACGAGGAACACCACGAAGAACAGGATCAGCGCGATGTTGGACAGGGCGGTCATGCGCTGGAGCCAGAAGTGCTCCGTGCCGCTGCCGGAAACGCCCAGGCCGCGGACGCGGCGCAGCGGCGTGCGCATCTTGAAGGGATCGGCGCTCATCGGGGCTTCCTCAAACGATCCAGACGATCAGCCACAGGAGAAGGGTGGAGGCGAGCGAGGCGACGAGCGTTGCCTGCGCCGCGAGGGTCGACTGCTCGCGGGTGATCGCGTGGCCCATGTCCCAGACGAAGTGGCGAAGACCGCCGAACATGTGGTGCAGCAGCACCCAGGAATACACGAACAGGAACAGGCGCCCGATGATCGAGCCGAAGAAGGCCGAGGCGTAGGAGAAGGCTTCAGGCCCGCTCGCCGCGGCGAGCAGCCACCAGACGAAGAACACCGTGCCGAGGTAGAGTCCGACGCCGGTGACCCGGTGGACGATCGACATCGCCATGGTCGGCTTGAACCGGTAGATCGACAGGTGCGGCGACAGGGGCCGCGCGGATTTCGTATCGGACATCGGAGCGAGACACGTCCCTGGTGCGAGATGCGGAAGACGCATGGGCGGCTTCGAACGCCCGGCATCCCTCGAACGGCTCTAAAAGACGGAAGGCGCGAGCGAAAGCAAGGGCCGAAGATGCCGCGCGGCGGCCTTGTTCCCGCCTAAACCGATTAAGCCGGCAGGCGCCCTCGCCCGCCC
>CANJKV010000199.1 GCA_947474855.1 Aurantimonadaceae bacterium
CCGCCAGCTCTCGCCCTACGAGGTGCTGGACGAGGAGGGGCTCGCCCTCATCGAGCGCAATGCCGACACGGTGCTGGAGGAGATCGGCATCGAGTTCCGCGGCGACGAGCAGGCGCTCCGGCAGTGGCGCGACGCGGGCGCGGACGTGCGCGGCGAGCGCGTCCATTTTCCCAAGGGGCTCTGCCGCTCGCTCCTGAAAACCGCGCCGCCCGTGTTCACGCAGCATGCGCGCAACCCGGACAACAGCGTCCAGATCGGCGGCAACGCCACCGTCTTCGCGCCCGTCTACGGTCCGCCCTTCGTGCGCGACCTCGACGGCGTCAGGCGCTACGCGACGATCGAGGACTTCCGCAACTTCGTGAAGCTCGCTTATCTCGCGCCCTCGATCCACCATTCCGGCGGCACGGTCTGCGAGCCAGTCGACATCCCCGTCAACAAGCGGCACCTCGACATGGTGCTCGCCCACATGACGCTCTCCGACAAGCCCTTCATGGGCTCGGTGACGGCGCCCGAGCGCGCGACCGACACGGTGGAGATGTGCCGCATCCTGTTCGGGCGCGACTTCGTCGACCAGAACACGGTGTGCATCAGCCTCATCAACGCCAATTCGCCGATGACCTTCGACGGCGTCATGCTGGGAGCCCTGCGCAACTACGCCGAGGCGAACCAGGCGACGATCGTCACCCCCTTCATCCTGGCCGGCGCCATGAGCCCGGTGACGGTCGCCGGCACGCTGACGCAGGTGCTGGCCGAGGTGCTGGCGGGCGCGAGCTTCGCCCAGCTCTGCCGCCCCGGCGCGCCGGTGGTGTTCGGCACCTTCGCCTCGTCGATCTCGATGCAGTCGGGCGCGCCGACCTTCGGAACGCCCGAGCCCTCGCTCGTCTCCTTCGGCGCGGCGCAGCTCGCCCGGCGCGCGGGTCTGCCCTTCCGCACCGGCGGTTCGCTCTGCGCCTCCAAGGTGCCGGACGCGCAGGCCGCCTACGAGAGCGCCAATACGCTGAACTCGACGCTTCTCGCCGGCACCAACTTCGTGCTCCACGCCGCCGGCTGGCTCGAAGGCGGGCTCGCCTCCTGCTACGAGAAGTTCATCATGGACTGCGATCAGCTCGGCATGATGCAGGCCATGATGAAGGGCGTCGACCTCAGCGAGAACGGGCAGGCCATGTCGGCCCTGCGCGAGGTCGGACCCGGCAGTCACTTCCTCGGCTGCCAGCACACCCAGGACAACTTCCAGACCGCCTTCTATCGCTCGACGATCGCCGACAACAATTCCTACGAGCAGTGGCTCTCGGAAGGGTCCAAGCGCGCCGAGACCCGCGCCAACGAGATCTGCCGCCGCTGGCTCGATTCCTACGAGGCGCCGCCGCTCGATCCCGGCATCGCGGACGGGCTGGCGGACTTCGTGGCCAAGCGGAAGGAGTCCGAGCCAGACGCCTTCGCCTGACCGTTTGCCGGCATCATTGGCCGGGCGGCTTCCTGTTCGGTAGGATGCAACGGGAATCACGGCGGGGATGCCGCTGACGTCCGGGGGAACTGAGCGTGGGCGACACAACGAACCGGCGGCCGCTGAAGTCGCGCGATACCGGCTGGGCGGCGGCCGTGCTGCGGCTGCTCCTGAAGACGGGGCTCAGCGCCGACGCCGTGTCGATCCTGGGTGTCGTGATCTCCGCGGCGGGCGCCGCAGCGCTCGTCTACGCGCACGCACATCCCTGGCTCTTTCTTCTCGGGGCGTTGTGCATCCAGCTCCGCCTACTCGCCAACATGATGGACGGGCTGGTCGCCGTGGAAGGCGGGCGGGGCGGGCCGCTGGGGCCGCTCTTCAACGAGGCGCCGGACCGGATCGAGGACACGCTGTTCCTCGTCGCCTTCGGCATCGCCGCGGGCTGGCCGGGCCTCGGCTGGTTCGCGGCCGTGCTCGCCGTCTGCGCGGCCTACGTGCGGCTCCTTGGCGGCACGCTCGGCTTCCCCCAGGATTTCTCCGGCCCGATGGCCAAGCCGCACCGCATGGCGGCGCTGACGCTCGGCTGCGTCCTCGCCTTCGCCGAGGCGCTGATCTCGGGCGGACGCTGGGCCGCCCTGATCGTCGTTTGGGCGGTGATTCTCGGCACGCTGGCGACGATCGCGCGCCGCCTGTCGCGCCAGGCGCGTCTCCTGAAGGAGCGCGCGCGATGATGGCGGCGCTGCTGCGACGCCTGCTGATCGGAGCGACGCGCTTCCTCGTCGGCGGACACGCCCGCTGGGTCGGCACGCAGCCGAGCCGCGCCCAGCGCATCTACTTCGCCAATCACGGCAGCCATCTCGACACGATCCTGCTGTGGGCGGCGCTGCCCGGCGAGCTGCGCCGCGCGACCCATCCCGTCGCGGCGGCCGACTACTGGGGCGCCACGCCCTCGCGCCGCTTCGTCGCCCGCGAGATCCTCAACTGCGTCCTGATCGACCGGAAGAAGGGAAGCGCCGATCCGCTGGAGCCGGTGCGCGCCGTGCTCGCGCGCGGCGAGTCGATCGTGATCTTCCCCGAGGGGACGCGGGGCGCCGAGGCGTTGCCGGGGCCCTTCAAGTCCGGGCTCTTCAACCTCGGCCACGCCTTCCCCGAGGCCGAGCTCGTGCCGGTGTACCTCGACAATCTTTCCCGCGCCTTCCCGAAGGGCGCGTGGCTGCCGGCCCCGATCTCCTGCTCCGTGCGCTTCGGCGAGCTGCTGCGGATCGAGCCGAACGAGGAGCGCGAGGCCTTTCTCGAACGGGCGAGAAGCGCCGTGATCGCCCTCTCCAAACCGGTTTCGCAGGGCTGAGGCGCCGCCATGGACACCCGCATCCTCGTCCTCTTCGGCGGCCTGATCGCCATTCTCGCGACCGCCTCGGTGATCGGCTACGTCCTGTCGCGGCGGGAGGGGACCGCGGAGGCGCGCGCCACCGTCGCCAACCTCAACGCGCGGGTGCGCGCCTGGTGGCTGATGGTCGCCATCTTCGCGATCGCCTTCCTTCTCGGCAAAGGGGTGACGCTCGTCCTCTTCGCGCTGACCTCCTTCTACTGCCTGCGCGAGTTCATCACGCTGACCCCGACGCGGGCCGCCGACCACCGGGCCGTGGCGGCCGCCTTCTATCTCTTCATCCCGCTGCAATACTGGCTGATCTGGGCCGACTGGCTCTCGGTCTTCACCATCGCCATCCCCGTCTACGCCTTCCTGCTCCTGCCGGTCCTCGCGGTCCTGTCGGGCGAGACACAGGACTTCCTCCAGCGCACGGCCAAGATCCAGTGGGGCCTCATGCTGACGGTCTACTGCATCAGCCACGCGCCGGCGCTTCTGCTCCTCGACGTGCCGGGGCACGAGGGCGACAACTTCCTCTGGCTGTTCTTCCTGATCGCCACCGTGCAGCTCTCCGACGTCCTGCAATACGTCTTCGGCAAGCTCTTCGGGCGCCGGAAGGTGGCGCCGCGCGTCAGCCCGTCCAAGACCTGGGAAGGGCTGATCGGCGGAGGGCTCTCGGCGATGGGCATCGGCGCGGCGCTGTTCTGGATCACGCCCTTCACGCCGGTCCAGGCGGCGGCGATGGCCTTCGTGATCGTTCTCGCCGGCTTCTGCGGCGGGCTGGTGCTCTCGGCCATCAAGCGCTCGCTCGGCGCGAAGGACTGGGGCACCATGATCGAGGGGCATGGCGGCGCGCTCGACCGGATGGACTCCGTCACCTTCGCGGCGCCCCTGTTCTTCCACCTGACGAACTACTTCTTCGCCGCGTGAGACGCCGGCTCGTCGGCCTCGCGGCGCTCTGGGGCTTTGCCGAGGCGACCCTGTTCTTCCTGGTGCCGGACGTGCTCCTGAGCTTCGCCGCGATGCGCTCTGGCTTGCGGCCGGTGCTGGTCGCCTGCCTCGCCGCCGCACTCGGCGCGACGCTCGGCGGCGCGACGATGATGGTAGCGGCGCAGGTCGCGACGGAGGCGGTGCGGGCCGCGATTCTGGCGCTGCCGGGGATCGGGCCGCAGCTCCTGGAGGAGGCGGGGCGGCGGTTCGCGCAGGAGGGCGTCCTCGCGGCCTTTCTCGGCTCGCTGTCGGGCGTGCCCTACAAGCTCTACGCCTTCGCGGCGGGCGCGAGCGCGGGCGGGGAAGGCGCGCCGGCGCTGCTTCTCGCGACGCCGCTGATCCGACTGCCGCGCTTCGTCGGCGCGACGCTTCTGGCCGCCGGCGCCCGGCGGCTCCTCGTGTCGCGGCTCGGCGAGGACGCCGCGCTGGCGCTCCTCGCGGCCTTCTGGCTCGGCTTCTACGCCTGGTACTTCAGCGTGATGGCCGCTTAAGCCTCGGCCGAGCCGCGGCGCGAGCGGCGGCCGCGGCTGCCCTGGCCGTCCGAACCGGATTCGAAGGCCTGCTTGTTGACGAGCGGGCCGACCGTCTCGACGATGGTCTCGATCGTCGGGCGCTGGCGCTTGTGATGCGTGTCGAGCGCGTGGCGCATGGCGGCGAGGTGGCCGGGCGCCGTGCCGCAGCAGCCGCCGATGATGCGCGCCCCGGCGTCGATCGCGAGGCGGGTGTAGTCCGCCATCTGCTCGGCCGTGCCGGAATAGACCGTCTGCCCGTCGACGAAGCGCGGGATGCCGCAATTGGCCTTGAGGACGATGGCGGTGTCGGGATTGCCGGTCTCCAGTTCGAGGCCCGTCGCCAGCATGTCGGAGGCGCCGACGCCGCAATTGGCGCCGATGGCGACGGGGGCGGGCTGGATGCCTTCGGCCGACTTCCAGAAGTCGCGCGGATGGATGCCCATCATCGTGCGGCCGGCGCTGTCGAAGGAGCCCGTGAAGACATAGGGCATGTCGCAGGCGACGGCGGCCTCGACCGCCGCGCGCACCTCGTCGGCGGCCGACATGGTCTCGATCCAGGCGACGTCCGCGCCGCCCGCCTTCAGGCCCTCGATCTGCTCGCGGAAGGCCTCGACGGCGTCGGCATAGGACAGGGCGCCGATCGGCTCCAGGATCTCGCCCGTCGGGCCGACCGAGCCGGCGACGATCACCGGCCGCCCGGCGCCGTCCGCGACCTTGCGGGCGATCTCGGCCGCGATGCGGTTGAGATCGTGGGTCCGGTCCTCGGCCTGGTGCAGCTTCAGGCGGTGACGGTTGGCGCCGAAGGAGCAGCTCAGGATGATGTCGGCGCCCGCGTCCACGAAGGACTGGTGCAGGCTCTCGATGCGCTCGGGATGGGTTTCGAGCCACATTTCCGGCGCTTCGCCCGAATGGAGCCCCATCTCGAAGAGGTTGGTGCCCGTGGCGCCGTCGGCGAGAAGCACGCCCTTTTCCGCGAGCAGTCGGCTGAGCGCGTCGGTCATCGTCGGATCCTGTGCGGGAGATGAGATAAAGAAATCCTTATATGAGCTGGCGCGCGAGATCAATCACGGGACCGATCCCGTTAGGAGGGTGGTAACACCCCTGCGCTAGAACAAGCGCGTGGCCCGAGCGGCCCCGATCGACCCTCCGGATCAGGTCTCGCGTCCCGGAGGCGATCGCCCCGCCCAGCGCCCGAACGACGATCGCCGCGCCATGCCCTGGCGCGGCGATCGTCGTTCGGGCGATTGGTCGATGCCGTCAGGCGGCGGAGGGCAGGACCCGCCCGATCTGATCCTCACGAAACGGCTTCTGGATCCGCGGCACGCCCATGAAGGCGCCCGGGATGTTGGCCGCGAAGCTCGACACGAAGCAGAACGGGACGCCCTGCTCGAGAAGCATGCGTGCGACCGGAAGACAGGTCTGGCGCCCTTCGCCCAGGCGCACGTCGAGAAGCGCGAAGTCCACGCCGCGCGCCACTTCCGTCACCGCCTCGCGCAGGGTCGAGGCGATGACGATGTCGGCATCGAGGCGCGACGCCACGATGTCTTCCAGGTCAATCGCGATGATCGGCTCGTCTTCGAGGATGAGAATCTTCATGGCCGCCCCTTGCATCAGCCGTATAATGAAGGGGTCAGGGTTTCGTTCCGGCTGAATCTCGTGATTCGATGTAAATCGTCCGCATCAACTTGGTATTAACCACGATTACCGGAATAACATGTCGACGATCGAAGAAGATCGCCTGCTTCATGTATTGTTAAGGTCGTTCTCTTTGTCGGCAAGCTTCGCGGTTCGGTCGGAGAGCCAGCCACGGATGTCCGTGCAGTCGTTTCGCGCGAAAAAACTCTGCAGGAACTTGGCTGAAGCTTGATATTCGCCGTTCGTTCGGCGCCGTCGCAGCCGATCGCGATGCAATTCAGGCTGGACGTGAGCGGGTCACGCTCTATGCGCGGGCGGCGCCCGTCTGCCGGGTGGCGTCGCGATCGGTGCCGGCCGGGCAATCGGCCGCCATTGGTGCGGCGAGGCGGCGCGCGGGATGCCGGCTGATCCACTCGGCGGCCGCCTCGGTCGCTGGCACGGGGCGACCGTAATAGAAGCCTTGGATGTAGTCGGAGCCCAGGCGGCGCAGGAGCGCGACCTGCTCCTCGGTCTCGACGCCCTCCGTCGTGACCGACATGCCCATCTGATGAGCCATGGTGATGATCGTCTCGATGATCTGCGAAACGTTCGGCTCGCCCGCGGCTAAGGCCTTCATGAAGGACTGATCGATCTTCAGCTTGTCGAAGCCGAAGCGCCAGAGGTAGCTGAGCGAGGAATAGCCCGTGCCGAAATCGTCCATCGCGATCGACACGCCGAGCTCCTTCAACTGCTCGAGCTGGCGCAGCACCGCATCCGAGCGATCGAGGACGAGCGATTCGACGATCTCGACCTCGAGCCGCTCGCCCGTGATGCCCGCCGCCTGCATGGCGCCCGTCACGACGTCCACGAGGTCGTCGCCGCGGAACTGGACGGTGGACAGGTTGACGGAGACGTAGAGGTGCTCCGGCCAGGCCGCGATCTGGCGGCAGGCCTCCTGGATCACCCAGGTGCCGATGGACTGGATGTAGCCGCGCGCTTCCGCGATGGGAACGAAGACGGCCGGCGAGATGTATCCGCCCGAACCGTTCGGCATGCGCAGCAGGGCTTCGAAGCCGCGCAGCTCGAGCTCGGGCCCGCCGACGATCGGCTGATAGAAGAGCTCGAAGCTGTTGGTCTCGCAGGCGTGGCGGACCTGCGCCTCGATCTGGCGGCGCCGCGCGACGTCCTCGTTCATGGAAGGATCGTAGAGCGAGAAGTCGCCCGTTTTGTTGGCCTTGTGATGAAGCAGCGCCATTTCGGCGTGGCTCTGCAGCTCGGCATGGCTGCGCCCGTCCGCCGGCATCCGGGCGACGCCCATCGAGATCTGCAGCTGGATCGTCCGGTCGCCGAGCTGGACGGGTTCGGCGACGGCGCGCGCGACGCGCCGCGCGAGATCAGCGATGCCGGTCGATCCCGACACGCGGCGACGCAGGAACACGAAGTCGTCGGCGCCCATGCGGCCGAGAAGATCGTTGCGGTCGAGAACGCTCGACAAGCGCTGGGCGACGATGCGCAGCAGCTCGTCGCCGCGCGACTGGCCCACCTCGTCGTTGATTTCGGAGAACCCGTCGATGTCCAGATAGACGTAGGCCATCTGCTCCCGGGTCGCCCGCGCCGTCGCCAGCAGCCGATCGGTTTCCGCCTGCATGCGGGCGCGGTTGAAGAGCGTCGTCAGGACGTCGTGGTTGGCCAGGAAGTGGATGCGCTCGTCGGCTTCCTCCATCCGGCGCTTGCGGCGCAGATAGAAGACGGACGGGACGCCGGCGACGATGAAGACCAGGACGAGGAGGTCGCGGATCGCGCCTGCCATCACGTGACCGAAAGCCGCGTGCTGAGCGCTCGTGTCGACGCCGACCGAGGCGTAGCCGATCGTCCGGTTCTCCAGGCGGAGCGGCGTGATCACGCTCGGCTCGGCGCCCGAGGAAAAGTCGACGACCTGCTGGTCCGCCTTGGCCCTGAGAACGTCGACGGCCAACCTGTCACCCGCCGTCATGCCGCCCGGCCGGTCGCGCAGCAGCCACTTGTAGCGCTCCGATCGCGAACGATAAGTCTCGTTGCCCTGATCGTCGAAGATCACGAAGGTGTCGATGTCCGAGAGGCCGGCGAGGGCCCGCACCCGCTGCTCGGCGTCGGGATCGCGCGCGAGGCCGGTGAGGAAGGGGTTCAGGCGCGCGGGATCCTCGGTGAGAAAGTCGGCGAAGCGCTGGCCCTTCTGGCGCAGCGTCGTGCTGACGAGATCCTCGACGGTCTGCGTCCCGACCGAGAACGCACCGAGGGCGATGAGGCCCGACACCACGGCGCCGCCTAACGTAGTGATCCAGTAACGTTTTGCGAAAGCGATGATCATCGAGACGGCAGTGTCCTTGCGCAATCCGACCCTAGGCCGAGTGCGTAAAGAATTCTTGATGATAAACCCGCGAAAAAGTACCGAGCGGGACCGCTTCTTCGCCCTACTTGCTCCACCTGCGGTGGAACCACATCCACTGGGTAGGATGTTCGCGCACCCAGGCCTCGACGATGTCGTTGAGGTGCTGGCAGCTCTCGGCGACGTCGATCGAACCGTCCCCGGTTCGCGGCAGTTCGACACGCGGTTGCAGCTCGAGGCGGTATCGGTTGCCGGGCAGTCTGACGGCCCGGGCGGGATACACATCCGCGTCGAACTGCCGGGCCAGCTTCGGGAGCAGCGGATTCGTCCGGCACGGACGACCGAAGAATGTCGTCTGCGCGCCGCGCTTGAACTTCTGGTCGACGAGGACGCCGATCTTGCCGTTCTCGCCGAGCTTCGTCGCGAGCGCCCAGGTCGCCCCAGCCTTGGACGGGACGAGGTGGCCGCCCTTGGTGCGGCGGGCGGACAGGACGCGCTGCGCGATGTAGCGGTTGTTCGGCGGCCGGAACATGGCCGTGACCTCGAGGCCGTAGGCCGCGGCGGCCACGGGCAGGAGCTCGAAGCAGCCGAGATGGGCCGTGAACAGGATGGCCGGCCGGCCGCTGGTGCGCAGCTGCTCGAAGATCTCGGCGCCGGCGACCTCGATCCGGCCGGCGTCCGGTCGCGCGAGATCGTAGTCGAAGAGGTCGTCGAGGAAGACGTATTCCGCGGCGACGCGGCCCATCTGCCCCCAGTTGCGCTTCGCCGTCGCAGCGATCCAGGCTTCGTCCTTCTCCGGGAAGGCCTTTCGCAGGTTGTCGAGCGCGATCCGGTGGCGCGAGGCGGCGAGGGGGCCGAGCATCCGACCGGCGCGATCGGCGAAGCTCAGCGCGGCGTCCGCGGGAAGCCAGCGCAGGGCACCCATGACGGCGAAGGCCGTCTTCGCCACGAGCCAGTCGCGCGCCCGCTTGGCGCGCAGCCATGCCTTCGCGGAACCCGGCTTCATGCGGCCTGGGAAGCCGCCCCGCCGGCCTCGTCGAGAACGAGCACGATCTTGCCGAAGACGTCGCGCCCTTCCATGCGCTTCAGCGCGACGTCGATGTCCGAGAAGCCGATGCGCGTGTCGATCACCGGCCTGGCGAGGCCCTTGGCCATCTTGGCCATGGCGTCGCGCATGTTGTCCATGCGGCAGCCGAAGGAGCCGATGAGGCGCAGCTGCTGCTGGAACAGCATCATCAGGTTGACGTCGGTGGAGACGCCCGACGTGGAGCCGCAGGTGACGAGGCGCCCGCCGCGCTTGAGGCAGAGCATGGAGCCGGCGAAGGTGTCCTTGCCGACATGCTCGAAGACGACGTCGACGCCCTTCTTCTTCGTCAGCTTGCGAACGGCCCCCTCGAAGCGGTCGGAGCGGTAGTTGATGACGTGGTCGGCGCCGAGCGCCCGGGCAGGCTCGATCTTGGCGTCCGAGCCGACGGTGGTGATGACGGTCGCGCCGTGGCGCTTGGCGAGCTGGATCGCCGCCGTGCCGATGCCGGAGCCGCCGGCATGGACGAGGATCGTCTCGCCGGGCTGGAGCTTCGCGTTGTCGAACAGCATGTGCTCGACGGTCCCG
>CANJKV010000200.1 GCA_947474855.1 Aurantimonadaceae bacterium
ATCTCGTTGCCGATGAACTCGGCGTAGCGGGGCGCGAGCTCCGCCTTGATGAACTCCAGATAGTCCCGCTCGGTTTCCTCGGGGAACTGCTCGCGCCGGATCGCCTGCTCCAGCACGTACATGAGGTGCACGGGATCGGCCGCCACTTCTTCCGTGTCGTGGTTGAAGGTCGCCGACAGCGTCTTGAAGGCGAAGCGGGTGGAGATGCCGCTCATGCCCTCGTCGACGCCGGCCGCGTCCCGATATTCCTGGAGCGTACGGGCCTTGGGGTCGACCTCCTTCATGCTCTCGCCGTTGTAGACGCGCATCTTGGCGTAGAGGTTGGAGTTCTCGTGCGGCTTCAGGCGCGAGAGCACCGCGAAGCGCGCCAGCATCTCCAGCGTCTCGGGCGCGCAGGGCGCCTGGGCCAGCTCCGAGCTGCGCACCAGCTTCTCGTAGATGTGCGTCTCCTCGTCGACGCGCAGGCAGTACGGCACCTTGATGACGTAGATGCGGTCGATGAAGGCTTCGTTGTTCTTGTTGTTCTTGAAAGAGCGCCACTCGGACTCGTTCGAGTGGGCCATGATCATGCCGGTGAAGGGGATCGCGCCGATGTTCTCCGAGCCGACGTATGATCCCTCTTGGGTCGCCGTCAGCAGCGGGTGCAACATCTTGATCGGCGCCTTGAACATCTCGACGAATTCGAGGACGCCCTGGTTCGCCCGATTGAGGCCGCCGGAATAGCTGTAGGCGTCGGGATCGTTCTGGGCGTGCATCTCGAGGCGCCGGATGTCGACCTTGCCGACGAGCGAGGAGATGTCCTGGTTGTTCTCGTCGCCCGGCTCGGTCTTGGCGACGCCCACCTGGCGCAGGCGCGAGGGATTGAGCTTGGCGACGCGGAACTTGCGGATGTCGCCGCCGAACTCGTCCAGTCGCTTCACGCACCAGGGGCTCATGAGGCCGGTCAGGCGCCGGCGCGGGATGCCGTAATCCTTCTCGAGCGCCGGACCCATGGTCTCGGGATCGAAGAGGCCGAGCGGGCTCTCGAAGATCGGGCTGATCTCCGAGCCGGCCTTGAGGACGTAGATCGGCTGGGCCTCGATGAGCGCCTTGATGCGCTCGGCGAGCGAGGACTTGCCGCCGCCCACGGGGCCGAGGAGGTAGAGGATCTGCTTGCGCTCCTCCAGGCCCTGCGCCGCTTGGCGCAGAAAGGCGACGATGCGCTCCACCGTTTCCTCCATGCCGTAGAACTCGGCGAAGGCGGGGTAAACGCGGATCGTGCGGTTGGAGAAGATCCGGCCGAGGCGCGGGTCGCGGGCCGTGTCGACCATTTCCGGCTCGCCGATGGCGGCGAGCAGGCGCTCGTGCGGCCCGGCATAGGTCAGCGGGTCCTCGCGGCAGAGGTCGAGATAGTCGGGCAGGCTCATCACCGTTTCGCGGCGGGCCTCGTAGGCTTGCGAGTAGGAATCGAACAACGACGAGCTGGGCATCACGCTTCCACTCCAATCTGCGCGCCGGACGGCCGGTCTCTCGGACGCCTCCGCCGGTCCTTCGCGGACCTTCGACGCGGCTCCGGCGCGATCGCGACCCGCGAGGCTCGGGGAGCATCGCGGCCGATGTGAGATAGAGTGACGAAGGGGGAGGGTGGCGTCGAGAGCGTCGGAGGGCTCTCGCGCGGCCAACTCGTCAAAACAAATTGATAAGGAAATTCAGTCGATTGGACCGGGCTGTTTGCCTTGGCGAGCTTGTGCGGACCTGATTTGCCGCACATTGGGCGAAGAAAATATTCGCATCCGTTGCGCCTCCGCGACGTTGCGGCGCAAAAAAGCGACCAAAAAGGCTGACGCGTCAGGAGCATGCCGCGGCCTTGCCGAGACCGGGGGGCTCGTGTTTGGATCGCCGCGCCGGGAGGGGCATCGGGGAGCGGAACGAGATGGGCGGGAACAAAGCGCGGCGCCGGGCCGCGGGCTGGCGCGCGGCTTGGCTGATCCTGGCGCTGGCGGTTCTCGGCGCGTCGCCCGCCGCAGCCACCTCGACGCGGCCCGAGCCGCAGGCGGTCCTGCGCGATTGGTACCGGCTGGTGCTTGAACTCGTGCGCCACACCCCGACCTATTCGCCGCCGGTCGCGAGCCGCGCCTTCGCCTATCTCGGCGTCACGGCCTACGAGGCCGCCGCTGGCGGCTCCGACGCGCTCGTTCCGCTCGCCGGCCAGCTCAACGGCCTCGCTCCCGCGCCTGCGCGGGAGACGGGCGCGGCCTACGACGAGGCTCTCGTTCTCCACGCCGCCCTGTCGGAAGGGGCGGCGAGCTTCTTCGGCAATACGGGGCCGACCGGCCAGCGCGCCATCGCCGCCATGAAGACGCGGGTCGGCGAGCGCATCGCGGCAGGGATCGACCCGGCCGTGGCCGTGCGCAGCGCCGCGCATGGCCGGGCCATCGCCGCCCACATCCTCGCCTGGTCGGCGGCGGACGGCGGCGCGCTCGTCGAGAACATGGGCTTCCCGCTGGCCTATGCGCCGGGCGCCGAGCCGGGGACCTGGCGCCCGACGAGCACCATCGCCCAGCAGCAGGCGCCGCTCCTGCCGGCCTGGGGGACGAACCGGCCCTTCGCCATGCCGGAGGGAGCGAGTTGCCCGCTGCCGCCGCCGCCCGCCTACAGCGAGGCGGACGGGTCCGAGTTCCGCCGTCAGGCCGAGGAGGTGCGAGACGCGGTGCGCGACCTGACGCCGGAGCAGCGGGCGGTCGCCCGCTTCTGGTCCGACGATCCGATGCTCTCTCCCACGCCGCCGGGCCACTGGATCTCGATCGCGCTGGCCGTCCTGGACGAGGACGGAACCGACTTCGAAACGCAGGCCGAAACGCTCGCCCGGCTCGGGGTCGCGCTCGCCGACGCCTTTATCGGCTGCTGGCACGAGAAGTACGTCCACGACCTCGTGCGCCCGGTCACCTATATCCGCCGCAGCATCGACCCCGCCTTCGAGCCCATCCTCGCCACTCCGCCCTTTCCCGAATATCCGAGCGGCCATTCCACGCAGTCGGGCGCCGCCGCGGTCGTCCTGACGGCCCTGTTCGGCGAGGCGCGCGCCTTCGAGGACGCGACCCATGCCGACGACGGGCTGCCGGCGCGCCGCTTTCCGAGCTTCTGGGCCGCGGCGGAGGAAGCCGGCATCTCGCGCCTCTACGGCGGCATCCACTTCCGCGCGGCGATCGAGCGGGGCCTCGACCAGGGCCGCTGCGTCGGCGCCTACGCCGTCGCCTTGAAAACGAGGGCGCCGTGAGGCTGCGGATGCTCCTCGCGCTTCTTCTCGCGGCCGGCCCGGCGCTCGGCGGCGAGGCCGCGCCCGCACCGGCCGTGCCGCGCTTCGTCGAGGAAACGTCGGCGGCCGGGATCGACAGCACCTATGCCGGCGGCTGGGAATACATGGTGGGCGGCGGGGCCGCCGCCTTCGACTGCGACGCGGACGGCTTTCCCGAGCTGTTCCTCGCCGGCGGCGAGGCGACGGCGCATTTCTACCGCAACCGCAGCGGTCGCGCGGGGCCCCTCCGCTTCGAGCGCGATCCGGCGAGCGGACTCGAACGCGACGCCGTCACCGGCGCCTATCCGCTCGACGTCGACGGCGACGGTCAGCTCGACCTCGCACTCCTGCGGGTCGGCACGAGTCTCCTGATGCACGGGCGCGGCGACTGCCGCTTCGAGCCCGCGAACGACGCCTTCGGCCTCCAGGCCTTCGACGCCTGGACCACGGCTTTCTCCGCCGCCTGGGAGCGGGGCGCGGCGCTGCCGACGCTCGCCTTCGGAACCTATGTCGACCGGCGGGAGGAGATGTTTCCCTGGGGCTCCTGCACGCCGAACCGGCTGTTTCGCCCCCGGGCCGGCGAGCCGGATCGCTACGGGCCGCCGCTGGAGCTCGCGCCGAGCTTCTGCGCCCTGTCGATGCTGTTCACCGACTGGAACCGCTCCGGCACGCCGGCGCTGCGCGTGTCCAACGATCGCGAATACTACAAGGGTGGCCAGGAGCAGCTCTGGCGCCTCGCGCCCGGCGAGGCCCCGCGCCTCTACGCGGAGGCGGAGGGGTGGAAGGTGCTGAAGGTCTGGGGCATGGGCATCGCCTCGGCCGACCTCGACGGCGACCGCTTCCCCGAATACTTCCTGACCAGCATGGCGGACAACAAGCTGCAGGCGCTGAAAGGTCCGGCGGGCCCGGACGCCGCGCCGACCTATGCCGACGTGGCGCTGGCGCGCGGCGTCACCGCCCATCGCCCCTACACGGGCGGCGACGTGCGGCCGAGCACCGCCTGGCACGCCGACTTCGCCGACGTGAACAATGACGGCCGGCTCGACCTCTTCGTCGCGAAGGGCAACGTGTCGGAGATGCCGGATTTCGCCGCGAACGATCCCAACAACCTCCTTCTCCAACGCGAGGACGGCACCTTCGAGGAAGCGGGCGACCGCGCGGGCGTCGCCTCGATGCGGGCCGCGCGGGGCGCCGTGGTCGAGGACCTGAACCTCGACGGTCGGCTCGACCTCCTCGTCGTCAATCGCAACGCGCCGGCCGAGCTGTGGCGCAACGCGTCCGACACGCCCGGCGGCTTCGTCGCGGTGCGGCCCGAAGAGTTCGGCCCGAACCGCGACGCGGTCGGCGCCTGGATCGAGCTGCGCCGCGCCGACGGATCGGTGTCGCGGCGCGAGCTGACGGTCGGCGGCGGGCACGCCGGCGGCCGGCTCGGCTGGCGTCACTTCGGCCTCGGCGCGGACGAGGGCGCCGAAATCCGCGTCCTTTGGCCGGACGGCGAGGCCGGTCCTTGGCAGGCCGTCGAGGCTGGCGGCTTCTATCGTCTCGCGCGGGGTGCCGCGCCGCAGCCCTGGACGCCGCCGCGCTGAAAGCCTTCGCTCAGGCCGCGCGGCGCAGATCGCCCTCGATGCACAGGACGGCACGTTCGAGCGCCGCGAGGCAGTCGGGATCGAAGGCAAGGCCGACGTCGCGGCGCATGATGTCCAGCGCGGCCTCGATCGACATGGCCGCGCGGTAAGGCCGGTCGGCGGTCAGCGCGTCGAAGACGTCGGCGACCGAGACGATGCGCGTTTCCAGCTCGATCTCGGTTCCCCTCAGCCCACGCGGATAGCCCTTGCCGTCGAGCCGCTCGTGATGGCCGCCGCCGATGCGCGCCATCTCGCGGAACACCGGCACGCGGGCGAGGATGCTTTCGGACAGCGCCGCATGGCCGCGCATCTCCCGCCATTCCTCATCGTCGAGCTTGCCGTTCTTGTCGAGGATGGCGTTGGAAACCCCGAGCTTGCCGATGTCGTGGAGGAGGGCAGCGCGCCGCAGCCAGCGGCGGCGCTCGGGATCCCAGCCCATCTCGCCGGCCACCATGTCGGCATAGACCGCGACGCGCTCCGAATGGCCGGACGTGAAGGGACTTTTGGAATCGACGACTTTCGCGAAAGCGCAGGCGATGTCGTCCAGATAGTCCTCGTCGACGCGGATGAGGCTGCGCCCCGGCTCCATCGCCATCACCGTGGCGGCGACGTCGGGCGAGGCCAGCGTTTCCCAGAAGCCGGGCCGCGCGGCCGCGCGCTCGAAGGCCGCGGCGATATGGGGATCGAACCAGGTGCCGGTGCGCCTCGCGATCTCGGCCAGCGCCGCCTCCGGCCCCGCGGCCGCGTGAAACACCTCCGCGACCTGCGCCAGGAGCGCGATCCGCGCGTAGACGGGAATGGCGGACCCCACCAGCCGGTCCGGCCGCCCCGCGCCGTTCCAATGCTCGTCGAGCGCGTAGATCCCCTGGCTGACGGTGGAGGGAAAGCGCAGCGAGGCCGCGATCTCCGCGCCGCGATGGCAGCGGGTCTGGATCAGGTCGTCGACGATCGCGCCGCCGTTCTGCACGATGTTGAGGACCGCCCGCAACCGATCGGCGAGCGGCGAGCGCCGGCCGGTATGCGACAGCACGAAGCCGAGGACCTTGGGCAGGCTGTCGCCCATGGTCTTGAAGCCGCGCTTGATGCCGATGTCGTCGGACAGGTAGAGTTCGCAGATCCGCGCGGCGTTCGAGGAACAGCCGAGATCCTTGAGCATCACCGTGTAGTACAGCTCCCAGAGCTGCATCGGTGGCAGGCCCAGCTCCCGCCCCGTCTCGATCCCGATCCACGTCGCCCGCACGCAGTGGCCGATCGGCTGCCCCTCGGTGAGGTCGAGCGCGTAGGACAGGGCGCCGAGAAGCTCGGCAAGCCGAACCTCGTTGCGCGGCGCGTCGGCGTCCTGCACCTCGGCGAGGCGGGTCGTCATGGGGGAAAGTCTCCGGTCGATCGCCCGGAGAATGCGCCAGCTGAGGTTGCCCTGTCGTTAGGCGGTGGAGGGATGTTGGCGGAAAGGGTGAACGCGGGATGGAGGTGCGACCGCGAATTGCCGCGGCGGCGAACGCTCTCCCTTCTCCCGCTGGCGGGCGAGCGTTCCAGCGCCTTCTTCGGCGCGCTCGGGAACAGGTGAGGGTCACACCCGCCGTCCGTCTTCCCCGAAGACGTGGGCCTTGGCCGGGTCGAAGCCGAGCGGGATCTGCTCGCCCGCGCGCACCGCGTTCTGCCCGCCGATGAGGAGCGTCGTCGGCTGGCCGTCGGGGGTTTCGGTGTAGATCACCGTCGAGCCGCCGAGGTGCTCGACGAGCTGCACGGCGCCGCTGCCGAGCCCGGCGCGCGCCTCGCCGGGCGCAAGGTGCTCGGGGCGCACGCCGAAGGTCAACGGCTCGCCGGCCCGCGCCTCGATCGGGCGCTCCAGGACGATCGGCCGGCCGGCGATCTCGATGGTGCGGCGCGAGGCGTCGACTTCCGACAGCTTCGCTTTCAGGAAGTTCATCTTCGGCGAGCCGATGAACCCCGCGACGAACTGGTTGGCCGGGTCGTTATAGAGGTCGAGCGGCCGGCCGGCCTGCATGATGCGGCCTTCCTTCAGGACCACGATCTTGTCGGCCATGGTCATCGCCTCGACCTGGTCGTGGGTGACGTAGATCATCGTGTTGCCGAGGCTCTGGTGGAGCCGGGCGATCTCGACGCGCATCTGGACGCGCAGTTCCGCGTCGAGGTTCGACAGGGGCTCGTCGAAGAGGAAGATCTTCGGCTCGCGCACAATCGCCCGGCCGATGGCGACGCGCTGGCGCTGGCCGCCGGAGAGGGCCTTGGGCTTCCTCTGGAGAAGCGGGCCGATCTGCAGCTTGCCGGCCGCCGCCTCCACGCGCCGGCGCACCTCGTCGCGCTTCATGCCGGCCGTCTCCAGGCCGAAGGCGAGGTTCTTGTAGACGCTCATGTGCGGATAGAGCGCGTAGGACTGGAACACCATGGCGATGCCGCGCTTGGAGGCCGGCACCTCGTTCATGCGCTGCCCGTCGATGCGCAACTCCCCGCCGGAGATCTCCTCCAGCCCCGCGATCATGCGGAGCAGGGTGGACTTTCCGCAGCCGGACGGGCCGACGAAGACGGCGAACTCGCCGGGATCGATGGCGAGGTCGATGCCGTGGATCACCTTGTGGTGCCCGTAGGCCTTCACGATCTTGTCGAGCTGGATGCTGGTGGCCATGGGTTCCTCCTCCCGCCTGGATGTCCGTCTCAGTTCGACTGAAGCCAGCTCTCATATTTCGGATGGGTGGCGTCGACGGGCAGGGAAACGTCCGCGCCGGTCCAGGCGGAGTGGTAGACCGCCGTCACCAGCTCCAGCGAGGCGCGGCTGTCGCGGCTCGTCACCGGCGGCGCGTCGCCCGAAACGAGCGCGGCGTGGAAGGCCGCCATCTGCCCGTCGAAGCGGCGCCCGACCGGCGTCCAGTTTGCCAGAAGCTCGTCTATCTCGACCTTCACCGCCTCATCCCGGGCAATGACCGTCCACGGCCCGTCGCCCGGCGAATAGGCCGCGTGGTTGCTCTCGAAGGTGACGTTCTCGAAGTGCAGGCGCAGGCGGCTGATCTCGTCCTGGCTGCCGAGGGTGGCGGTGGAAGACATCAGCGCGCCGTTCTTCATCGCCCAGGACGAGGACACGCAGTCCTCGACCTCGATCTCGTTCACCCGCGTCGCGATGCGGGCGAAGACCCTGTCCACCGGCCCCATCAGGAACATGGCGAGGTCGTGGATGTGGATCGCGTGCGTCATCAGGACGCCGCCGAGCTCCGTCCGCCAGCGGCCGCGCCAGGGATTGTCGTAATAGGCGGCCGTGCGCTTCCAGAAGGTCTCGACCGAGCCGGCATAGGGCTTGCCGGCGATGCCGGCCTCGATGACGGCCTTCGCCTGCATCGCGCCGTCGCCGTAGCGGTACTGGAAGATCGGCATCAGCCGGCCGCGGGCCTGGGCTTCGGCCTCGATGATCTCGTCGACCTGCGCGAGCGAGCCGACGAGCGGCTTCTCGCAGACGACGTGCTTGCCGACGGCCAGCGCCTCGAGGATCATCGGCCGGTGCGTCGCGGGCGGCGTGCAGACGTCGACCACGTCGATGTCCGGCATGGCGAGGATTTCGGCGAAGCTCGTCGTGCGGCGGGGAACGCCGAACTCGTCGGCGACGGTGCCCATGCGCGCCTCGTCGAGATCGCAGACCGCCAGCACCTCGAACTTGTCGGGGTGGCGGGCGTAGCCTTCCTCGATGTGCGAGCGGCCGATGCCGCATCCGACGACGGCGACGGTGAAGCGGCGGCTCATGCGCGGACTCCTTCGGCGAGCGCCTGCGCCCTCAAGGCCAGCTCCATCGCCGCGAAGCAGCGCGCCTGCGGCATCGCGGTCTCTGTCCTGTCGCGGATGTCGGCGATGAGCTGCCGGGCGTAGGGGAGGTCGCCGTCGGAGCAGTCGAAGTGGCGCACGCCCTTGGCGTCGGTGAGGAACAGGTGGTCGGTGCCCGGCCGCCCGGCCACGTCGACGTACTTGCGCAGCTCGATCATGCCTTCCGTGCCCGTGATGAACAGCCGCCCGTCGCCCCAGGTCGGCAAGCCGTCCGGCGTGAACCAGTCGACGCGCACGAAGCCGGTGGCCTCGCTCGTGGCGAGATGGATGTCGCCGGTGTCCTGAAGGCCCGGCTTGTCGGGATGGGCGCGGTTGAAGACGCGCGCCGACAGAACTTCGGCCGTGTCCGCCCCCGTGAAGAACAGGAACTGCTCGCACTGGTGCGAGGCGATGTCGACGAGGATGCCGCCGTAGCGCTCGCGCTCGAAGAACCAGCCGGGGCGCTGATCCTTCCGCATCCGGTGCGGCCCGAAGCCGGCGGTGGAGACGACGCGCCCGATGGCGCCGCTCGCCACCAGTTCGCCGGCCCGCACCGTCGCCCGGTTCTCGAAGTGCTCGGAATAAAGGATCGAGAGGATGCGGCCGGTCTCCGCCTGGACGCGCCGCAGCTCGTCGAGCTGCGCGAAGGTCGTCATGCCCGGCTTGTCGAGCATCACGTCCTTGCCGGCGCGCATCGCCTCGACCGCGATTTCCGCGCGGTCGGCCGGGATCGCGGCGCTGACGATCAGCTCCACGGTTCCGTCATCGAGCGCCCGGCGCCGGTCGTCGAGGCGCGGGGCCTGCGGATACTTCGCCGCGAACTCCGCCGCGAGGTCGTCCTCGGGCGAGACGAAGCCGACGAGTTCGGCGCCTTCCCTGAGGAGGCAGTCGACCTGCCCGTAGATGTGGTTGTGGTTGAGCCCGACGGCCGCGAAGCGAAGTGCTGTCATGGTGATGCCCTCAGCGCTTCATGCCGGTGGTGGCGATGCCCTCGATGAGGAGGCGCTGGAAGAAGATGAAGAAGATGAAGATCGGGACGAGCGACAGGTTCGACATCGCGAAGAGCGCGCTCCAGTCCGATGCGCCGGAACTGTCGACGAAGGAGCGCAGGCCGAGCTGCACCGTGTAGGTGTTGATGTCGTTGAGGTAGATCAGCGGCCCGAAGAAGTCGTCC
>CANJKV010000201.1 GCA_947474855.1 Aurantimonadaceae bacterium
CCCGCTTTTCGCACCGCGGCGCCTTGCGAGGGGCGCCGCGGCGCACTAGGGTCCGCGCGCTTTCGCGCCGGGCTCTCCATCATTCGCTTCGCTCAACCCGGCGCATCCCTGCCGGAGTTGCCCGCCATGGCGTTTCTTGCCGCCGCCCTCGACCGCGTGAAGCCGTCCGCCACGATCGCCGTCGCGCAGAAAGCGCGCGAGCTGAAGGCGCAGGGGCGCGACGTGATCGGCCTCGGCGCCGGCGAGCCGGACTTCGACACGCCCGAGAACATCAAGCAGGCGGCCGTCGAGGCCATCGCCCGCGGCGAAACGAAGTACACCCCGATCAGCGGCATCCCGCAGCTGCGCGAGGCGATCTCGGCGAAGTTCAAGCGCGAGAACAACCTCGACTACAAGCCCGAGCAGACCATCGTCTCGACGGGCGGCAAGCACGTCCTGTTCAACGCCTTCATGGCCACGATGAACCCCGGCGACGAGGTGATCATCGCCGCGCCCTACTGGGTGAGCTATCCCGAAATGGTGTCGCTGTGCGGCGGCACGCCGGTGATCGTCGAGACGCGCCAGGAGGACGGCTTCAAGCTGACGGCGGAGGCGCTGGAGGCGGCGATCACGCCGCGGACCAAGTGGTTCCTGTTCAACTCGCCGTCGAACCCGACGGGCGGTGCCTATACCCGCGCCGAGGTGAAGGCGCTGACCGACGTGCTCGTGCGCCATAGCCACGTCTGGGTCATGACCGACGACATGTACGAGCACCTCGTCTACGGCGACTTCACCTTCACGACGCCGGCGGAAGTCGAGCCCGCGCTCTACGAGCGCACGCTCACCGTCAACGGCGTCTCGAAGGCCTACGCCATGACCGGCTGGCGCATCGGCTATGCCGGCGGTCCGCTGAAGCTGATCAAGGCCATGGACATGATCCAGGGCCAGCAGACGTCCGGCGCCTGCTCCATCGCGCAGTGGGCGGCGGTCGAGGCGCTGAACGGCACCCAGGACTTCATCCCGAAGAACCGCGCGATCTTCCAGGGGCGGCGCGACCTCGTGGTGTCGATGCTGAACCAGGCGAGCGGCATCGACTGCCCCTCGCCGGAGGGCGCCTTCTACGTCTACCCCTCCTGCAAGGGGCTGATCGGCAAGCGCACGGAAAGCGGCAAGGTCATCGGGACCGACGAGGACTTCGTCACCGCGCTTCTCGAGGCCGAGGGCGTCGCGGTGGTGCACGGCTCGGCCTTCGGCCTCGGACCGAACTTCCGCATCTCCTACGCGACCTCCGAGACGCTCCTGGAGGACGCCTGCTCGCGCATCCAGCGCTTCTGCGGCTCGCTGCGCTGAACGCTCCTTGCCCAGCGGACACGAAAAAAGGGCGGGGCCTCGCGGCTCCGCCCTTTCTCGTTGGAACGGTTCGCGACGCTCAGCGCGTCAGGCGCTTGTAGGTCGGGCGCTTGGGGTTGACCGAATCGGGCCCGAGGCGGCGGATCTTGTCCTGCTCGTAGTCCTGGAAGTTGCCCTCGAACCATTCGACGTGGCTGTCGCCCTCGAAGGCGAGGATGTGGGTCGCGAGGCGGTCGAGGAACATGCGATCGTGGCTGATCACCACGGCGCAGCCCGCGTATTCCTCCAGCGCGTCCTCCAGCGCCGTCAGGGTTTCGGTGTCGAGGTCGTTGGTCGGCTCGTCGAGGAGGATGACGTTGGCGCCGGACTTCAGCATCTTGGCCAGGTGCACGCGGTTGCGCTGGCCGCCCGAGAGCGTGCCGACCTTCTGCTGCTGGTCGGGGCCCTTGAAGTTGAAGTTGCCGACATAGGCGCGGCTGTTCATCTCGTACTTGCCGAGCTTCATGATGTCGACGCCGCCCGAGATCTCCTCCCAAACGTTGTGATTGGGATTCAGATTGTCGCGGCTCTGGTCGACGTAGCCGAGATCGACGGTCTCGCCGATCTTGATCTCGCCGGAGTCGGGCTTCTCCTGGCCGGTGATCATGCGGAACAGCGTCGTCTTGCCGGCGCCGTTCGGGCCGATGATGCCGACGATGCCGCCGGCCGGCAGCTTGAAGGACAGGTTCTCGATGAGGACCCGGTCGCCGTAGCTCTTGGTCAGGTTCTCGACCTCGATGACGCGCTGGCCGAGGCGCTCGCCGGTCGGGATGACGATCTTGCCGTCGGCCGGCTTGCGGTTCTCCGCCGCCTCGACGAGCTCGTGATAGGCGCGGATGCGGGCCTTGGATTTCGCCTGCCGGGCCTTGGCGCCCTGGCCGATCCACTCGCGCTCGCGGGCGATGGCCCGGCCGCGCGCGTCGTCCTCGCGGCCTTCCTGGGCGAGGCGCTTGGCCTTCTTTTCCAGGTAGGACGAGTAGTTGCCCTCGTAGGGCAGGCCGCGGCCGCGGTCGAGCTCGAGGATCCAGCCGGTGACGTTGTCGAGGAAGTAGCGGTCGTGGGTGATCATCAGCACCGCGCCCTCGTATTCGCGCAGGTGCTTCTCCAGCCAGGCGATCGTCTCGGCGTCGAGATGGTTGGTCGGCTCGTCCAGGAGCAGGATGTCGGGCTTGGCGAGGAGCAGCTTGCAGAGCGCTACGCGGCGCTTCTCGCCGCCCGAGAGCGGGCCGACCTCGGCGTCGGCCGGCGGGCAGCGCAGCGCGTCCATCGCCATCTCGACCTGGTTCTCCAGGTCCCAGAGGTTCTGGCTGTCGATGAGGTCCTGGAGCTTGGCGCCTTCCTCCGCGGTCTCGTCGGAGTAGTTCATCATCAGCTCGTTGTAGCGGTCGAGGATCGCCTGCTTGTCGGCGACGCCTTCCATGACGTTCTCGAAGACGGTCTTCGTTTCGTCGAGCTTGGGCTCCTGCGCGAGGTAGCCGACGGTCGCGCCTTCCGCGGCCCAGGCCTCGCCGGTGAACTCGGTGTCGTAGCCCGCCATGATCTTCAGGAGGGTGGACTTACCCGCGCCGTTCGGGCCCAGGATGCCGATCTTAGCGTTGGGGTAGAAGGACAGGTGGATGTTCTCCAGCACCTTCTTGGTGCCGTAGGCCTTCGTCAGGCCGGACATATGGTAGATGAACTGGCGTGCCATGAGCCGCTCCGGTCGCGTTCTCGGGGATCTGGATTTGGGTGCCTTCTAACCCGGCCGGCGCTCCAAAAGGAAGACGTCGCGATGGATCGCGTCGAGCGCTTGAAACCGGAGGCTTGGCCTTGCAGATGGGGGCTCGAGGGCCGCGCTGCCAGTCGCCGGCCGGACGGGCACCACGGGATATCAGCGCATGATCCGCCACATCGTCTTCTTCACCGCCCGCGAGGGGATCGAGGCGAGCCAGGTGCGCCGGGGTCTCGACGCGCTCAGGGCGATCCCGCATGCGAGCCGCTTCGAGGTGGCGCAGAATGCCGGCGTCGATCCGATCGGAAACATGGTCGAGATCGTCGTCTACGGCGAGTTCGCCGACTGGGACGCGCTGGCGGCCTTCAAGGCGGACCCGATCTACGCGGACACGACGGCGAAGGTCCGGCCGCTGCGCGAGATGCGGCTGTCGGCCGATTTCGAGGCGGAGGGGTGAGGTCGTTTCGCAGTCCCAGCCGAAAAGGGGCCGAACCCTCGCCCGCCTGCGGGGGGAGGGTGGACCGCGAAGCGGGCGGGGTGACGGTGTCGGCCGCGCGAGCGGCCAGCGGACGATCTGCGCCGCACTCTTCACGAATTGCCCTCATCCGCCTGCCGGCACCGTCTCCCGCCAGCGGGAGACGGGAGACGGGAGACGTTTCGACGCCTCAGGCCTATTGGAAGCCCGGCGGATCGACGATGCCGCCGGGACAGCCGTCGGGGGCGGGGGAGGCTGCGGCGAGGAGCGCGGGAAGGCTGGTGTCGGTGCCGGTGCCGTAGCGAAGGTTGATGCGCAGCTCGCCGACGAGCGTGCGGCGGCCGTCGCGGGCGCAGTCCAGCATGACCCGCCGCCCCGCGCCGCGGCCGTAGGCGGCGTCGAAGGCTCGGCGGACGGCGCCCGAGTCGAGCCTGTCGCCCAGGTTCTCGGCGAAAAGGGCGGCGACGGGGGATGCGTTCAGGTCATCCACGAGGCGGATCGCCTCGGCGTAGTAGGCGTCGGCCTCGAGGCCGGAGCAGGTGCCGTGCTTGGCCCATTCGTGGCGGTGGAGGCCCGAGGCGACCCCGGGCATGACGGCTTCCAGGGCGGCGCGCTCGGCCCGCGTCAGGTCGGGCTCGGGCAATTCGCCCCAGGGCAGGCCCGCGAGCTCCTCGACGCCGCAATACTCGCCGCGCGGCCAGAGGCCGTGCAGGCTGAAGCGGACGGGCCCGGCGCCGGTCCGGCACTCCGCCGCGCGCGGCTTGGTCTCGCAGAAGGCGAGCTGCCAGGAGGCGGCGAGAACGACCTCGCCGGACAAGCCGTCGCCTGCCGGGGCGCCCGGCGGGCTCGGCTGCGGTTCGCCGCGCGCGGACTGATTCGACTCCACCACCTCGCCGCAGCCGAAGGCGACCCAGCGGCGCTCCGGCCGGGCACCGGGAACGCGCAGGAGATAATGCGTGCCGCGGTCGGCGTTGCGGCCGAGAAGGTCGTAGCGCCGGCCGGGCTCGACGGCGACGCCGCCGGGATTGCTCTCCTCGCGGATCGACTGGAGCGCCGGGCAGCGCGCCGAGGCGACGAAGTCGCCGGTCATGGGCACCTGCGCGGCGGCGGGCGCGGCGAGGAGAAGCGTGAGAACGGCGAGAATCATTGGTCGCATGACGGCGAAGGTAGAGCATCGGCGCCGGGATGGGATACGGGTCGAGGGCGAGGAGGGCGGGAGCCATGTTCGACGAGACGTTCACGCTGGATTCGCCGACGGGCGCCGCGCTCCACACCTATCGCGCCCGGGCGCGTGGGCGGGCGCGCGGCATCGTCCTCGTGCTGCACGGGCTCGCGGAGCATGCCGGGCGCTACGGACGGTTCGCCGGAGAGCTGGCGCAGGCCGGCTTCCACGTTCTCGCCAACGACCATCGCGGGCACGGGCAGACGAGCGCGCGCGACGCGCCGCTCGGGCGCTTCGCCGGGCGGGAGGGCGCGCGCAAGGTGATCGCCGACATCAGGGCGGTGGAGGCTCTGGCGCGGCGCGACCATCCCGGCCTGCCGCTCGTCCTCTTCGGCCATTCGATGGGCGGGCTCGTCGCGCTGAACGTGGCGCAGGCGGAGGGGCCGCGGATCGACGGCCTCGCGGCCTGGAACTGCGACATCAATCCCGGCCCCGCCTTGCGCGTCGCGCGGCTCGCGCTCGCCGCCGAGCGCATGCTGAAGGGCTCCGACGTGCCGAGCGCGATCCTCGCCCGCGCGACCTTCGAGGCCTGGGGTCGCACGGTCTCGCCGCGCCGCACCGGCTTCGACTGGCTGAGCCACGATGCGGCGGCGGTGGACGCTTATTGCGCCGATCCGCTCTGCGGCTTCCGGCCCTCGGTCTCGATGATGGACGACGTCGTGACCCTGATCCGCGAGGGCGGGTCAAAGGCGGGCCTGTCGCGGCTGCCGCGCGCGATGCCGCTTCATCTCCTCGGCGGCCGGGACGATCCGGCCACGGACGGGGGCAAGGCTGTCGAGGCTTTGGCGCGGCGGCTCGACGCGCTCGGGTTCGCGTCCGTCGAGCGCGTGCTGCTGGATGGCGCGCGCCACGAAACGCTGAACGAGAGCGAGCCCGTGCGCGCCCGGGGAATGGCTGCGCTGACGGAGTGGCTGGGCCGGGTCGCCCAGCGCGCGCGGGGCGCGTGACGAGCGCTCGGTGATTTCCATCGCCGGCAAACGAGCTATGCGCACGTCACATGGCTGTCATTCGCAAACGATCGTGGTTTCGCAACTGCGAAGTGATAACTTGATGGAGGTCGGCGCCGAGGGGATACCTCCTCCCATCCTTCTCGAACCGATCGTTTCCTCCCAAGGGTTTGCTCCAAGCAAAACCTTTTTTGGCCGGGCCCTGAGCCCGGCTTTTTCTTGTCCGCGGCACGAATCGGCAGGGCTCGGGCGCATCGTCCCGGCCGCGGCGAACGGCGTGGAGCCGGGAGGTCGCGATCGTCCGGGGCGAGACGCGAGCGGGATCCGCTCGCCTTGCTTGTTGGAAGCCGGCCAATTCATTAATAATGCGGGAAGTTTCGGCTTCCGCATCGCTTCGAGCCCCGTGTTCCTCCGATCCGCGGAGCCCACCCCTGGTGGAGCGCATGCGCAAACGAGCGACCGGCATCCTTCTGTTCTGCGTCTTCTTGCTGGCCGCCATCGTCGCCGGTTACCTCGACATGCTCAATTCCGAGCGCGAGCGCCTGGCGCAGCTCGGCAGCCTGGAGGCCTTGCGCGACGGCTCCGTCGCGGGAGCGCCGGCTTCCTCGCAGGCGGGGGCCTCGGACGGCCGGAGCGCCGCGCCGGCGCACGATCACGCCGCCCCGGCGCCCGCGGCTCCGGCTGGGACCGCCGAAGCAAAGGCGCCGGGCGAGGACAAGGCGCCGCGCTTCGACGTCCTGCGCGCCGAGCCGAACGGCGACCTCGTGGTGGCGGGGCAGGCGCCCGCCGGCGCGACGGTCGCCCTGTTCGGCAACGGGCGCGAGATCGCCCGGGAAACGGCGGGCGAGGGCGGCTCCTTCGCCATGGTGCTGCCGCAGCCGCTGACGCCGGGCGCCCACCAGCTGGCGCTTTCCGCCACCATGCCGGACGGGAGCCGGGCCGAGTCGCCGCAGACGGCGCTCGTCGACGTGCCCCCGGCGGGCAAGGAAGACCAGCTCCTCGCGATGATCGAGGAGCCGAACGCGCCCTCCCGCATCGTCGAAGCGCCCAAGCCTGCGGCGGCCGAGGCCGAGGCCGCGGCCGTGACGGGCAGCGATGCCGCGCCCGCGGCGCCGGAGGCGGGAACCGAGCCGCCGGCGGCGGCGGCTGCGCCTGCGGCACCGGAGGCGCCAGGGGCGCCAGGGGCGGACGCGCCCGTGAGCGCTGCCGCTTCGGCATCGACGAAGGGTGCGAGCGGAGCGGCGCCGGAGCCGGAGCCGGAGCCTCGCGCGCCTTCGCCGCTGGTGGTGGAGGCCGTGGAGATCGAGAACGGCCGCGTCTTCGTCGCCGGGACCGGGGCGGCGGGCCTGCGCGTGCGGGTCTATCTCGACAACGCGCTGGTCGGCGAGGCGCCGGTCTCGCCGGACGGGCGCTTCTTCGTCACGGCCCGGCGCGACGTGCCGGTCGGCGGCCACACGGTGCGGGCGGATCAGGTCGCCGCGGACGGCAGCGTCGCCTACCGCGCCGAAGTGCCCTTCGCGCGGCCGGACGACGGCGCCATGTCGGCGATCGCGTCCAGCGAGGCACCTGCGCCGACCGCGGAGCCGGCGCCCTCCGCGGCGGCGGGACCGCGCGAGGACGAGGATGCGGGGACGCAGGTCGCGGCGGCCCCGGCCCCGGCGTCGGGGCCGGTGGCGCAGAAGCGGGACGTGCCGTTCGAGATGCCGGCGGCACCGGTCGGATCCGCGAGCGATCCGGCACCGGCAGCAGCGCAGGCGCCGGCGGACGTGGCCGGCGAGCCCGCGGCAGAGCCGGCGGTCGCGGATCCGGCGGCGAGCCGGCCGCCCGCGCCGGCTCGAACGGCGAGCGAGGCTTCCGCCGAGCCCGAGGTCGCGACCGTCCAGCAGGCGCCTTTGACGGCGGTGGAAGGGCGCGTGATCATCCGCCGGGGCGACAGCCTGTGGCGCATCTCGCGCGACCTCTACGGTGCCGGACGGCGCTACACGGTGATCTACCTCGCCAACGGCGACCAGATCCGCGATCCCGACCGGATCTATCCGGGCCAGGTCTTCCGCGTGCCCAGCGAGGCGGCGGACGGGGCCGAGAACGAGGGCTGAGCCTGGACGGGGTCTACTCCGCCGCGCCGGACAGCATGGCGTCGCGGCCCGCGTCGAACTGGAGCCGGGCGAGGCGGGCATAAAGGCCGCCGCGGGCGATCAGGCTCGCATGGGTGCCTTCCTCGACGATCCGCCCCTCCTCGATCACCAGGATGCGGTCGGCCTTGAGGACGGTGGCGAGGCGATGGGCGATGACGAGCGTCGTGCGCCCGCGCATCAGGCCTTCCAGCGCCTTCTGGACGAGGCCCTCGCTCTCGGCGTCGAGGGCGCTCGTCGCCTCGTCGAGAAGGAGGATCGGGGCGTCGCGCAGGACCGCGCGGGCGATGGCGATGCGCTGGCGCTGGCCGCCCGACAGCATCACGCCGCGCTCGCCGATGGGCGTGGCGTAGCCCCGATCCATGGCGGACACGAAGCCGTCGGCGAGCGCGGCGCGGGCGGCGCGCTCGATCTCGGCCTCGCTCGCACCCTCCGAACCGAAGGCGATGTTCTCCGCGGCCGTCGCGGCGAAGACCGTGACGTCCTGGGGCACGAGGGCGATCCGCCGACGCAGGTCCGCCGGGTCGGCGGCGGAAACGTCGACCCCGTCGATGAGGATGCGACCGGCGACGGGGTCGTAGAACCGCTCGATGAGCGCGAAGATCGTCGACTTGCCGGCGCCCGAGGGGCCGACGAGCGCGACCGTCTCGCCCGGGCGGACGACGAAGGACAGGTGCGAGAGCGTCGGGGCATGCGGCCGGCCGGGATAGGCGAAGGACACGTCCTCGAAGCGGATCTCGCCGCGGGCCGGCTCGGGAAGGGCGACGGGCATCGGCGGCGCGGCGATGGCGGGCCGCTCGGCGAGGATCTCGCCGAGCCGTTCGGCCGCGCCCGCCGAGGCCGAAAGCTCGCCCCAGACTTCCGACAACTGGCCGAGCGCGCCCGCCGCGAAGACGGCATAGAGCATGAACTGCCCGAGGGTGCCGGCGGTGAGGGTGCCGAGAGCCACGCGGCTCGCGCCGATCCAGAGAACCGCGACGATCGAGGCCGAGACGACGAAGATCGCGAAGGCCGTGAGAACCGCGCGGGCGGAGATCGAGTCGCGTGCGGCGCGGAAGGCATCGTCGACGGCGGCGTCGAAGCGGCGGGTGGTTGGACCTTCCGCGTTGAAGGCCTGGACCGTGCGGATCGCGCCGATGGCTTCCGTGGCGAAGGCGCTGGCCTGGGCGAGCGTGTCCTGCGCCCGGCGCGAGCGACGGCGGACCGCGCGGCCGAAGGCGACGAGCGGCAGGACCACCAGCGGAATCGCGCCGAGGACGAGCAGCGACAGGCTCGGGCTCGTCACCACCATCATCAGCGCGGCGCCGAGGAACAGGATGAGGTTGCGCAGGAGGATCGAGGCGGAGGCGCCGAAGGCCGACTTGATCTGCACCGTGTCGGCGGTGAGGCGCGACACGATCTCGCCCGACATCGTGCGGTCGAAGAAGTCGGGCGAGAGCCGGGACAGGTGGGCGAAGACGTCGCGGCGAAGCTCGGCGACGACCGTCTCGCCGAGGGTCACGACGAAGAAGTAGCGGCCGGCGCTGGCGAGCGCGAGAATAAGGGCGAGGACGCCGAGCATGGCGAAGTACGCGTCGAGGAACCCCGTCGCCCCGCCGGTGAACCCCGGCTCGCTCCCGGAGAAGCCGTGATCGACGACGCGCCGCACGGCGACCGGCAAGGTCAGCGTCGTCGCCGCTGCGGCGACGAGGAAAAACAGGGCGGCGGCGGCCATGCCCTTGTGGCGCAGGACGTAAGGGGCGAGGGCGGCGAGCGGCTTCAGGTTGCGGCGCGGGCGCTGCTGCGTCGCGGAACTGATGTCGGGCAAGCTTGGAAGTCCCCCCTTGCGGGATGCGGCGGGGCCGGTCTTGTGCGGCTTCGGGCCGTGATGTATAGGCTCGACCCCGGATTTGAAAGCGACGACGCCGTCTCTCCCTTCAAGTTTCGCCCGTCAAGCGTCTGAACGGC
>CANJKV010000202.1 GCA_947474855.1 Aurantimonadaceae bacterium
GCGAGATAGGCGCCGTCCTGGCCGGTAATGCCCGTGATGAGCGCTGTTTTCGCCATTGTCGCGACCTTGCGTTAAACGTTGGAGACCGGCGCCGACCTACTCAGAACGGTCCGGCGCGTCAACGGCTCGACGCCGCGCGGGGCGCCCGGCTGCCGCGGACGGGCCTTGATTCCGACACGAAGAAGGCTTTTGGGAGACCGGCCGGGCGAAGCGGCCGAGCATCGGGGATGCCCCGATCGAGCAAGAGCTTAGCCGCCCTCCCTTCCTGCAGGTGGCCGGATCGTGCTAAGCGCAAGGGGTTGAACGTCGCGGAGGTGGGCGCGGCGGATGGCCTGCATGCGCAGGGCGTTCCGCGGCGCAGGCGCCGGTCTTCGTCTTCGCTCAAGAACTTGAGACCATAGTGACGATGCCGACAGCACTTCCGACTGCCAGGACGAGGGGATAGCAGTGTCATCCGAGGCGCAAAAGCAGCCCATGCTGCGCAGGGCTTTCGCCGTCTGCAAGAGCAATTTCCTCTTCGTCGTCCTGTTCAGCTTCTTCATCAACCTGCTGATGTTCGTCAGTCCGCTCTACATGATCCAGGTCTATGACCGGGTCCTGGCGAGCCGCAACGAAGTCACCCTGGTCATGGTGACGATCCTGGCCGTGGCGCTGCTCGTGGTCTACGCGGTGCTGGAGTCGATCCGCTCGCGCGTCCTGGTGCGGACCGGCGCGCGCTTCGACAAGTTCATCGGCGAGAGCGTCTTCAAGACGTCCTTCCGCGGCCATCTGCGCGCGCCGGGCGGCGGCTACTCGCAGCCGATCCGCGACCTCGACACGCTGCGCGAGTTCCTCACCGGCGGGGGCATCATCACCTTCTGCGACGCGCCCTGGATGCCGATCTTCCTGGCCGTCTGCTTCATGATCCACTTCTGGATCGGCGTCGTCGCGCTGATCGGCGCGATCGCGATCTTCGCGCTGGCGCTCGCCAACGAGCTCGCCACCCGCCGCCACCTGAAGGAAGCCTCCACCGCCTCGATCGGCGCCAACCAGTACGTTTCGACGACGCTGCGCAACGCCGAGATCGTCCACGCGCTCGGCATGATGGGGGCGATCAGCCGTCGCTGGAACGACCTCCACGACCGCGCCCTCGGGCTCCAGGCCCGGGCGAGCGATCGCGCCGGCACGATCCTGGCCATGTCGAAGTTCACCCGTACCGTGCTCCAGACCGCGATCCTGGGCGTCGGCGCCTGGCTCGTCCTGGAGTCGGAGGTTTCGCCCGGCGCGATGATCGCCTCCTCCATCATGATGGGTCGTGCCCTCGCGCCGGTGGAAGGGGCCGTCGCGCAGTGGAAGGGCTTCGTCGCCGCCCGCTCGGCCTACGACCGCCTGGGCAAGATGTTCGCCTCCACCGAGGCCGAGCCGGAGCGCATGCGCCTGCCCGCGCCCACCGGCGCGATCAGCCTCGAGCAGCTCGTCGTCGCTCCTCCCGGCTCGCGCATCGCGACGCTGAAGAGCGTCAGCATGCAGATCCAGCCGGGCGAGGTGATCGGCGTGATCGGCCCCTCGGGCGCCGGCAAGTCGACCTTCGCGCGCGCCGTCACCGGCGTCTGGCCGCCGCTGTCGGGCCATGTCCGCCTCGACGGCGCGGACATCGACAACTGGCACGCCGAGCTTCTCGGTCCCCACATCGGCTACCTGCCGCAGGACGTCGAGCTCTTCGCCGGGACGATCGCCGAGAACATCGCCCGCTTTTCCGAGATCGACGCCGAGCAGGTCGTCGCCGCCGCCCGCAAGGCGGGGGTCCACGAGATGATCCTGCAGCTGCCGGACGGCTACAACACCAGGATCGGCGAGGGCGGCCGGGCGCTGTCCGGCGGCCAGCGCCAGCGCATCGGTCTGGCGCGCGCGCTCTACGGCGATCCGAAGATCGTGATCCTCGACGAGCCGAACTCCAGCCTCGACAGCAACGGCGAGGCCGCGCTCACCCAGGCGCTCCGCACGGCCAAGGCCGAAGGGCGCACGGTGCTCGTGATCAGCCATCGCGCCTCGCTCCTCAACGAGGTGGACAAGCTCGCCGTCTTCACCGGCGGCACGCTCACCATGTACGGGCCGACGCGCGACGTGATGGCCCGCCTGAACGCGGGCACCGGCTCCGGCGCGGCGGCCCCTGCCGCGGCCGTGGCCAATTCGGCCCAGCCGATGGGGCAGGTGACCCACATGACGCGGGCGAGCGGCTGAGGCCGGCCCCGGCCTTGCAGCGAGCCGGCCCGCCGGCTGGACGAGACGAACAAAGGCAGGAACCATGACCGACGAGACCGCCGAGGGCTCATCCTCCCGCTCCCTCGCCAAGCTGTTGCCGACCGCCGTGGCCCGCCCTGTTCAATCGGGCGGCGAGGAGGTCAGGGACGTGGAGGTCGTCAAGGCGCCGGTCTCGGCGCGCGGCCCCATCACCTTCGGCCTGGTGATCATCCTCGTCACCTTCTTCGGCGCCGGCGTCTGGGCCTCGACGGCACCACTGGCCGGCGCGGTGGCGGCGCCGGGCACGGTGATCGTCGCCGGCAAGCGCCGGGCCGTCCAGCACCTGGAAGGCGGCATCGTGAAGGCCCTCCACGTGCTGGAAGGCCAGGAGGTGAAGGCGGGCGATCTCCTCATCACGCTCGACGAGACGCAGGCCAATGCCACGGTGACGCGCCTGCGCACCCAGCTCGATACCCAGCTCGCGCTCGAGGCGCGTTTGAGTGCCGAGCAGAGCGGCGCGGACGCGATCGAGTTCCCCGCAGCGCTTCTCGATCGCGCCTCCGATTCCAAGGTCGGGGAGATCCTGGCCGGCCAGCGCCAGGAATTCGACGAGCGCCAGAAGACGCTGGTGGGCACCGTCGACCTTCTCAACCAGAAGATCGGCCAGCTCCACCAGACCATCGACGGCCTCGGCGCGCAGAAGACCTCGAAGGAGCAGCAGGTGAGCCTGATCCGCGAGGAGCTCGGCGCCCTCGACAGCCTCCTGCGCAAGGGCCTGACCAACAAGTCGCGCGTCCTCGAGCTCCAGCGCGCGGCCGCCCAGCTCGACGGCGAGATCGGCGAGATCTCCGCCCAGATCGGCCGATCGCAGCAGCAGATCTCCGAAGCCGAGATGCAGATCATCCAGACGCGCCAGCAGTTCCGCGAGGACGTCGTCGCGCAGCTGCGCACGGCCGAGTCCAAGGCGGCTGACCTGCAGCAGCAGCTCTTCGTTGCGAGCGACGTGGCCAAGCGCCTGGACATCCGCGCGCCCCAGAGCGGCACGGTGCAGAACCTCGTGGTCACCACCATCGGCGGCGTCATCGCGCCGGGCGAGGTCCTGATGGAGATCGCGCCCAAGGACGGCGACTTCCTCGTCGAGGCGCAGGTCTCGCCGCTCGACATCGACAGCGTCAACATCGGCCAGGTGGCCGAGGTGCGCTTCTCCGCCCTCGACCTGCGCACGACGCCGGTGATCATGGGCAAGGTCGTGTCGCGTTCGGGAGACCGCATCGAGCAGAACAACCGCGCGCCCTACTTCCGCGTCCAGATCGAAACCCCGCCGGAGGAGATGGCCAAGCTCAAGGGGCGTCAGCTCCAGGCCGGCATGCCCGCCGAGGCGCTGATCCAGACGGGCGAGCGCACGCTGATGAACTACCTGACCAAGCCGCTGACCGACCAGATCAACCGCGGCATGAAGGAGCAATGAGCCGGTCTGCCGGTCGAGGCTGGAACGGCCCTTGATTTTCTCGGCCACTGACCCCAAAGCGGACGCGGCATCCCTGGAATCTTCCAGATTTTTGTCTTAAGTTCCGGGGAGCGGCGACGTGGCTTCGGTCCAGGTCGCCTACGGCCCGGCCAACGGGCTGGCAAGGGTTCCAGATGATGACGACGCAAACGGCTCCGGTCGAGGACATGGCGCGCCAGCGCCTCCGCAAGGAGGGAGGCGCCTGGTTGAAGCAGCGCCGCGAGGCGGCGGGCCTGTCCCAGCGCGAGCTGGCCGAGCGCGTCGAGGTCGGCTACTACACCTTCGTCTCGCAGATCGAGGCCGGCCGAGGCCGCATCCCGTCCGAGCGCTACAGCGTTTGGGCCGACGCTCTGGACATGGACGCGCGCGACTTCGTGCGCAACATCATGGCCTATTACGAGCCGACGACCTATCAGATCCTGTTCGGCGACGAGCGCAAGGCATGACGGAACAACCGTTGGCGGGCGGCACGAGGCCGTTCGCGAGCGGCCCGGCCCGGCGGATCGCCCGCTCCGGCCCCGAGATCGGCGTCGCGCCCGACGGGCGCGGCTAAGGCAGGCGGCAACATCGGATCGGCACGGTGACGGCAGCAATCCTTTCCTTTGGGCGGCGCAAGCCCGACACGGCTCCTCTGCCGTCCAAGATGCCGTGGCAGAACCAGGACCTCGCCGAACTCTACCGCGTGCGCGACCGTCTCTGCGCCGCCGGCCTGTCGGTCGAAGTGGAGGGCGGGGTCAGCGACGAGGGCGATCCCTGGTTCGTCTACTGCCAGTCCGGCACGGACAACGTCGTCGTCCACATCGCCCGGCTCGGCACCGAGATCCACGTCATCAACTGCGTGACGGGCGGCACCTATGTCGGCTCGAGCTTCCGCGACGTGTCCGACCGCATGCTCGACGACGCCCCGGTGGCGCTTGGCACGCAGCTTCGCCGGTCCTCCAACGTGGTCCTTCATCCCAGCGCCTTCCTGACCGCCTTCGTCGCGGCGGCGCTGATGCTCGTCGATCTCCTGGAGCACGGTCGTGCCGAGGCTGCCGAGACGTCTGGCGGGCACCACGGCTCGGACGGTGCCTTCGGCGTCCTGATCGAGGGCACGAGCGGGCGCATCCCGGCCCAGGACCTCTCCGATACGGCCGAGAAGTCGCCGCAGCACGCCGCCCTTGCCGCGAGCGATGGGGCCGCCGGGGATGGCGATGGCCCGCTCACCCGGCGCCTCCAGAAGGACGGGCCGAGCGGATCCGCCGCGCCGGCGCAGAGCTCCGCTGCAGCGCCGCATGGCGGGTTTCTGGCCGACGCGCCGGCCAGCGTTCTCAGCACCACCCTGTCGGTCGGCCTCTTCGCGGCCGAGCTCCTGCGCATCTTCGCCCAGGAACAGGCGAGCGTCCGCGAGGACGACTTCGACGCCGTCGTGTCGAGCGACCTCGTGTCCGCGCTTCCCTTGAGCGACCATCGAGACGCTCCCTCCACGCTGCATGACGCGTCGTCAGCCCTTGCCGACGGCTCTCTCGAGTCCGTGCAGAGCACCGGCGCGGCGAGCGCGAAGGTCGACGTTCCGCTGCATCCGCTGACGCCCGCGCCCCAGGCACCGGCGCCGGCAACTCATGCATCCGAGGGCGAACTGGCCCCCGCGCCGATCGGGAAACCCGGCGCAAGCCCTGCCGCCCCGCCGCACCTCGACAAGGCGGCCGAGGCGAGTGCGGGCACGAACGTGGCGGGCATGACGCCAGCCGCGGCGGCTCACGCACCGTCCGATCAGCCCGCCGCCCCGACGGCTGGCTCTCAGGAACCCGCCGCGCCGGCTCCTGCGATGCCGGCTCCCGCGATCCGCGCCGAAGCTGTGGCCGTGGTCGTGGCCACGACCCTCGACCTCGATCTCGTGGTCTCCCGCCTCGCCAAGAGCACCGAAGCCTTTCACACCGCCTCGCTCGCTCAGGCGTCGCCCAACGCGCCCGCCGACACCGGCAAGGCAGCGGATGCACCGCCGGCCGCCGGCGGCGTCGATCTCACCAGCGGCGGCAAGGCCGCGATCCCTGCGCTCGACGATCACGGCAAGGCGAGTGCTCTTCCTCCGCTCCTGCCCGATCATGCCGACGTCGGCGGAGGCTCCTTCGTGCCCGACTTCGTGCGCGGTCAGGTGGACATTCTCCTCTACGAGGCCGGGCGGACGCTGTCCGTCGAAGGCTTCGTTCTTTTCGAGGACATCCTGACCTTCGCCGACCAGACGACGGCCGACACCTTCTTCACCCGCTTCGCGCGTGACGGCAACGACATCGTCTTCGGCGACGCGGAGCACGGCCAGCTGCGCCTCGTCGGCGTGCTCCTCGATCCGGTCGCCCTGGCCGAAGGACCGTCACCCCACGCCGGCTGACGGACGCGGCGCGGCTCAAACGCCCTCGCGGGCGAGCGCCTGCAGGTAGAGCCCGTACTGGCTCTTGCCGAGCTCCCGGCCGAGGCGGGCCAGCTGAGCCGCGTCGATCAGGCCGAGGTTGAAGGCGATCTCCTCGGGACAGGCGATCTTGAATCCTTGCCGATGCTCCAGCGTCCGAACGAACTCGCCCGCTTCCAGGAGCGAGTCCGGCGTGCCGGTGTCGAGCCAGGCGAAGCCGCGGCCCATGGTCTCGACGCCGAGGCGCCCCTCACCAAGATAATGCTTGTTGACGTCCGTGATCTCGTATTCCCCCCGGGCCGAGGGCTTCAGGCCCCGGGCGATCTGCGGGGCGCGCTCGTCGTAGAAGTAGAGGCCGGTCACGGCCCAGTTGGAGACCGGCTGCTTCGGCTTCTCGACGATCTCGACGGCCCGGCCCTCCCGGTCGAAGGAGACGACGCCGTACCGTTCGGGATCCCGCACATGATACGCAAAGACCGTCGCGCCGCTCTCGCGGCTGCCGGCCCTCAACAGGAGGTCGGGCAGCCCGTGCCCGTAGAAGAGATTGTCGCCCAGGATCAGGACGCACGGCGCGCCGTCCAGAAACGCTTCGCCGATCGTCAGGGCCTGGGCGAGTCCGTCGGGCCTCGGCTGTTCGGCATAGCTGAGCGAGATGCCCCAGCGCTCGCCCGTTCCAAGCAGGGTTTGGAACTGGGGCAGGTCGTGGGGCGTGGAGATGATCAGGATATCGCGAACGCCCGCGAACATCAGCGTGCTCAAGGGATAGTAGATCATCGGCTTGTCGTAGACCGGCAGGAGCTGCTTCGAGCAGCCGATCGTCATCGGATGCAGCCGCGTTCCGCTGCCACCTGCCAGGATGATGCCTTTTCTCACCGGGCGCACTCTCCCCTTCCGGTCGCGACTGCATCCTGACGTCGTATCCCCGGCGCTGCGGTGGTGCCAGCACGAGCCGCGAGAATGTTTTCCCGGAAAGCGGGCTCGGCTATGGAGGGGCCTGAGCCGGCGCCCATCACGTCCGACGGCACGTAGAAGGACCCTCGATGCTCGACGTGAAACGACTGGAGATCCCCGACCTCCTGGAACTGACGCCGCGGCGCTTCGGCGACGATCGCGGCTTCTTCGCCGAAACCTTCAACCGCGAGCGGATGGCGCGAGCGGGGATCGCGATCGACTGGGTGCAGGACAACCAGTCCTTCTCGGCGGAAGCCTTCACGCTGCGCGGCCTTCATTACCAGGAGCCGCCCTTCGCGCAGGCCAAGCTGGTGCGCGTGCTCTCGGGACGCATCCTCGACGTCGCGGTGGACGTGCGGCGCGGCTCGCCGACCTTCGGGCGCTTCGCGAGCCTCGAACTCTCGGCCGAGCGCTTCAACCAGATCCTCGTGCCGGTCGGGTTCGCCCACGGCTTCCTGACGCTGGAGCCGGAGACGGTCGTCTTCTACAAGGTCTCCGCGCCCTATTCCGGCGCGCACGACCGCTCGATCCGCTTCGACGATCCGGCGCTTCGTATTCCCTGGCCGCTGGGCGGACACCAGCCCGTGCTGTCAGCCAAGGACGCCGAGGCACCGAGCCTCGCCGAGGCCGATCCGCCCTTCGACCACGCCGGAGCGCATCCGTGAAGATCCTCGTCACCGGCGGCGCCGGCTTCATCGGCTCGGCGGTCTGCCGCCACCTGATCGGCGAAACGGACCATTGCGTCGTCAACCTGGACAAGCTGACCTATGCGGCGAGCCTGGCCTCGCTGGCGCCCATCGAGGCCGATCCGCGCTACCGCTTCGTGAAGGGCGACATCGGCGACCGCGCCATGGTGCGGGCGCTGCTCGACGCGGAAGCGCCCGACATCGTGATGCACCTCGCCGCCGAGAGCCACGTCGACCGCTCCATCGACGGGCCGGGCGCGTTCATCCAGACCAACATCGTCGGCACCTACGAGCTTCTGGAGGCCGTGCGCGGCTACTGGTCGAGCTTGCCCGCGGGCCGGCGCGAGGCCTTTCGCTTCCACCACGTCTCGACCGACGAGGTCTATGGCGACCTGCCGTTGGAGGGAGGGCTTTTCACGGAGGACACGCCTTACGCGCCTTCCTCGCCTTATTCCGCGTCCAAGGCGGCCTCCGACCACCTCGTCATGGCCTGGCACCACACCTACGGCCTGCCGGTGGTGCTCTCCAACTGTTCCAACAATTACGGTCCCTACCACTTTCCCGAAAAGCTCATCCCCCTGATGATCCTCAACGGGCTGGAGAGGAAGCCGCTGCCGGTCTACGGCCGGGGCGAGAACGTGCGCGACTGGCTCTTTGTCGACGACCATGCCCGCGCGCTGGAACTCGTGGCGCTGCGAGGTGAGCCGGGGCGCTCCTACAACATCGGCGGGCGCAACGAGCGCTCGAACCTCGCCGTCGTCGAGACGATCTGCGACGCGCTCGACCGCTTCGCGCCGGCGGACGGCGGCGGATCGCGGCGCGCGCTGATCTCGTTCGTCACCGATCGGCCGGGGCACGACCTGCGCTACGCGATCGATGCCAGCCGCATCGAGACCGAGCTCGGCTGGCGGGCGCGCGAGACCTTCGAGACGGGGCTGGAGAAGACGGTGCGCTGGTACCTCGACAACGAATCCTGGTGGCGGCCGATCCGCGAGACGCGCTATGCCGGCAGGCGCCTCGGCGTCTCGGGCACGACGGGCTGACGGGCGCGATGCGGCTTCTCGTGACGGGACGCAGCGGACAGGTCGCCCAGTCGCTCGCCGAAACGGCCGGGGGCGACGTCTCGGTGGTCGCGCTCGGGCGGCCCGAGCTGGACATCATCGACCGGGACAGCGTCGCGCGGGCGATTGCGGCGCATCGGCCGGACCTCGTCGTCTCGGCCGGCGCCTACACGGCGGTGGACAAGGCCGAGAGCGAGCCGGAAGCGGCCTTCGCGGCGAACCGCGACGGGGCGGGCAACGTCGCTGCGGCCGCGGCAGAGGCAGGCCTGCCGGTGATCCACCTCTCCACCGACTACGTGTTCTCCGGCGATGCGGCGGGGGCATACCGCGAGGACGATCCGACCGGTCCGCAGGGCGTCTACGGGCGCTCCAAGCTGGAGGGCGAGGCGGCGGTGCTCGCCGCCAACCCGCAAGCGGCCGTCTTCCGCACGGCCTGGGTCTACAGCCCCTTCGGACACAACTTCGCCCGCACCATGCTGCGCCTCGCGGCCGAGCGCGACGTGCTGCGGGTCGTTGCCGACCAGCGGGGCACGCCGACCTACGCGCCCGACATCGCGGCCGGCATCTTCGCCGCGGCGCGGCTGATCCTGGCGAACCCCGGCGATAAGCGCTTGGCCGGCGTCTTCCATCTCGTGGCCGAAGGCGAGACGGACTGGGCGGGCTTTGCCGAGGAGATCCTGCGCCAGTCGGCGCTGCGCGGCGGACCCTCGGCCCGCGTCGAGCGGATCGCGACGAGCGACTATCCGACGCCGGCCAAGCGCCCGGCCAACTCGCGGCTCGACACGCAGAAGTTCCGGGACACCTTCGGCCACGTTCCGCCGGACTGGCGGAACGGCGCGTCGCGCTGCCTCGACCGGCTGGTCGGGCCGACCGCCTGAACCGAGCGGCCGGCCCGCGGCCGATCAGGCCGAGCGGCGCTGCTCGGCCGCC
>CANJKV010000203.1 GCA_947474855.1 Aurantimonadaceae bacterium
ACGATGAAGCGCGCGCCCCCGATCCCGTCGGGCGCGTTCTCGTCCTCGATGTTCTCGGCCGTCAGCGTGCCGCCGTGGGCCTCGACGATCTGGCGCGAGATCGACAGGCCGAGGCCGGAGTTCTGGCCGAAGGATTCGGGGCCCGGCCGATCGGTGTAGAAGCGCTCGAAGATGCGCTCGATCTCCTCGACGCGGATCCCCGGCCCGTTGTCCTCGACGGTGACGATGACGCGGGTGCCGCGGCGGCGGACGGTGACGACGATGCGCCCGCCCTGCTCGGGCACGAAGGAGCGGGCATTGTCGATGAGGTTGGTGAAGACCTGGGACAGGCGCAGGTCGTGGCCGGGAATGACGGCGCTCTTGGAGCCCGGCGTGGTCGAGGACGGCCGCAGGATGATGGTCGGGGTGCGCCCGTCCTTGGTGTGGCCGCGCGCAGCCTCGACGACGAGGTGGAGAAGCGCGTCGAGGTCGACGTTGGCCGCGTCCTCGCGGGCGAGCTCGGCATCGAGGCGCGAGGCGTCGGCGATGTCGGTGATCAGGCGGTCGAGGCGCCTCACATCGTGCTGGATGATGTCGAGGAGGCGCTTCTGGGAAGTCTCGTTGCGGGCGAGCGGCAGGGTCTCGACGGCCGAGCGCAGCGAGGTCAGCGGGTTCTTCAGTTCGTGGGACACGTCCGCGGCGAAGCGTTCGATCGCGTCCATGCGCGCGTAGAGCGCGTTGGTCATGTCCTTCAGCGCCGAGGCGAGGTTGCCGACCTCGTCGGTGCGGTCGCCGAAGTCCGGAATCTCGGCGCGCTCGCGAACGCCCCGGCGCACGCGGATCGCGGCGGCCGATAAGCGCCGCAGCGGCGTCGCGATGGTCGAGGCGAGGAGCGTCGAGAGGAAGATCGTGACGAGCGCGGCGACGGCGAAGGTGCGAACGATCGCGATGCGTTCGGCCTGGACGATCTTGTCGATGTCGCCGCCCTGCGTCGAGAGCTGGAGGACGCCGAGGACGGCGCGGAAGCGCTGGATGGGCACCGCGACCGAAACGATCAGCTCGCCGCGCTCGGTCGCGCGCACCACCGTCGCCGGCCCGCCGGTCAGCGCGTTCATCACTTCAGGGTAGGTGGTGCCCGAGCCGCCGGGCGTTTCGCGGTAGATCGGCAGGTCCGAGCGGCGGAACAGGCGCCGGAACCAGTTGTCGACCTCCTGGAGGATCGAGGTGTCCTCGGCCTCGGTGATGGGCGGCAGGTCGTAGCGCAGGATCTGGCCGCGCGAGTAGAGGTGGCGCGAATCGAGGATGAGGTTGGCGTCGCGGTCGTAGAGCCGGGCGCGCGTCCGCGTCGGCGAGATCAGGCGGCGCAGCAGCGGGGCGACGCGCTCCGGATTGATCGGGAAGTCGAGGCTTTCGGTGGTTTCCGCGGACGGGGACAGCGTGTCGCCGGCCTGGAGTTCCAGGAGACGCTCGGGATCGAGCGAGATCGAGTTCGTCTCCACCGTCGCGGAGGACGCGATGGCGCTGGCGATGATCTCGCCCTGCGTCAGCAAGCTTTCCACGCGCGCGTCAATGAGGCCGGCGCGGAACTGGTTGAGGTAGAGGATGCCGGAGACCAGCACCACCAGCGCCACGAGGTTGAGGAAGACGATGCGCCGGGTGAGGGAGGAGAAGACCGAATGCCCGAGAAGCCAGCGCACGCGATAAAGCGTGCGGCGGATGAAGGGCAGGCGGCGCAGGCGCGAGCGCGCTGCGGCGTCCCGGCGCCGGGCGCGCACGCGCGAGCCTTCGCCCGTCGGCGCGTCCGCCCGGTCGGCATCGGCGTCCGCGTGGGCCACCATCGGCGCGTCCCCGTCCTGTCCGCTCAGACCTCGCGGAAGCGGTAGCCGACGCCGTAGAGCGTCTCGATCATGTCGAAGTCGTCGTCGATCGCCTTGAACTTCTTGCGCAGGCGCTTGATGTGGCTGTCGATGGTGCGGTCGTCGACGTAGACCTGCTCGTCATAGGCCGCGTCCATCAGCGCGTCGCGGCTTTTGACGACGCCGGGGCGCTGGGCGAGAGCGTGGAGGATCAGGAACTCGGTGACGGTCAGCGTCACCGGCTGGCCCATCCAGGTGCAGGTGTGGCGCTCCTGGTCCATCACGAGCTGGCCGCGCTCGAGCGAGGATTCCGCCGTCGGCGCGGCGCCCTTGGGCATCGCCTCGCGCGCGGCGCCGCGGCGCAGGATCGCCCGGACGCGCTCGACGAGAAGGCGCTGCGAGAAAGGCTTCCGGATATAGTCGTCGGCGCCCATCTTCAGGCCGAAGAGCTCGTCGATCTCCTCGTCCTTGGATGTCAGGAAGATCACGGGAAGGTCGGATTTCTGCCGCAGGCGCCGGAGGAGCTCCATCCCGTCCATGCGGGGCATCTTGATGTCGAAGATGGCGAGGTGCGGCGGGTGCTCCTGCAGCCCTTCCAGCGCCGAAGCGCCGTCCGTGTAGGTCTCGACCCGATATCCCTCGTTTTCCAGCGCGATCGACACGGAGGTGAGGATGTTCCTGTCGTCGTCGACGAGGGCGATGGTGGGCATGGATCCTTGTTCTCCAGCTTGGCCGGCGCGCGAGGGCGCGCCCGTCCGTCGTCTCGCGCGGGCAGGTTCCGCGCGCGGCAGTTCGTCCTCGCCGTCCGCCGCCGCCTGGCTTGTCGGTCCTCCGGCCCCGCCGGCCGTCGCAGCTAACGTAACGTCATGGAGCCGGGCCGCAAGTCGCGAGACCTTGGTCCGGCATCGGATCGCCCTGCCGTGAGGTGCGTCCCGATGCCGTTCTTATAAGCGTTCGTCACGCCCGCGCCAAGTCTCGCCCGCTTGAGGGCTCGCGGCCAACCCCTTGACGGGGCTGGCATCGCGCCCGGGGCAGCGCGTTCACGAGACGGTCAAAACTCGATCTTGCGGTTCTCCGTCGTGTCCGGCCGGTCCTTGCCGCCGACCGCTGCCTTGGCGAATTCATAGGCGCGGGTGACGGCGTTGGCCTTCACGTCCCAGATCTCGGCCATCTCCGGCTCCACCACGAGAAGCGCGACCTTGGGATCGTTGCGGTCCTCCGGCAGCCAGGCCTCGGCCTCCGCGTCCCAGACCGAATCGACCAGGGCGCGATCGCCCGAAACGCGGGCATTGCCGGACAGCGACAGGTATTCGCCGTGGCGAGAAAAGGTGCAGGCGACCTCGTGGTCGGCCTCGACCTCCTCGGTCTTGGCGGTCGGGCGCTCGGTCAGGAACAGGAGGCGCCCCGGCGCCAGGTCGGACAGCTTGGGCGCCATCGGCCGGGCGCGCAGCCTCGCGCCGTCATGGGTCACGACCATGCAGGTGTCGTACTTGCCGATCCGCTCCCAGAAGTCCTTCGTGTCCGCTTGGCTTTGCATCGCAGGTCCTTTCCCAGACATGGCGCGTCGCGCCGTGATGTCGGGGGAAATGCAGGGCGAGCCGGAAGGTGCCAGGGGCGGCCGCGGGTATTTTGCGGTCCGGGTCACGCCGAACCGGCGGCCGGATGCCCGGTCCGGCCTCGGCGGGCGGCAAACAGGTGATCGGCTATCATCAGCATTTGCCGCGACCTAAACGATTTAGACTGCCATAAAACCGATTGAACCGCGCCATTGGCAAATTCAATCGATTTGTTCTTCATGGAGGTTAAGCATTTCTTCGACGTGACACTTGCTGCGTCGCGGTGCGGACGGTATGTTGCCAAGCATTACGGGCCCTGACCCGGTGTTATTCTTCCCACATGGGCGAGGACGAGCGATGAACGAAATCGGTGTGCGCAACGCTGCCAAGGGCATCGAGACCACGGGTCTGGAAGGACTCGCCTCGATCCGCTGGAACCTCGTCGAAGCCGAACTCGTCGAGATCGCGGTGCGCCGCGGCGAGGGCAAGCTGACCGCCCACGGCGCCTTCGTCGCCACCACCGGTCCGCACACCGGCCGCTCGCCGAAGGACAAGTTCGTCCTGCGCGACGAGGTGACCGACGGCCAGATCTGGTGGGACAACAACAAGCCGATGGAGCCCGAGCACTTCGCCAAGCTCTTCGCCGACTTCAAGGCGCATGCCGCCGGCCGCGACCTGTTCGTGCAGGACCTCTACGGCGGCGCCGATCCCGAGCACCGCATCCGCGTGCGCGTCGTCACCGAGTTCGCCTGGCACTCGCTCTTCATCCGCAACCTGCTCATCCGCCCCGAGCGCGCGGAACTCGCCGGCTTCGAGCCGGAGCTGACGATCATCGACCTGCCGTCCTTCCGCGCCGACCCGGCCGTGCACGGCTCGCGCTCGGAAACGGTGATCGGCTGCGACTTCACCGGCAAGCGCATCCTCATCGGCGGCTCGGCCTATGCCGGCGAGATGAAGAAGTCGGTCTTCACCGTCCTCAACTACCTTCTCCCCGAGAAGGGCATCATGCCGATGCACTGCTCGGCCAACGTCGGCGATGAGGGCGACGTCGCCCTGTTCTTCGGCCTGTCGGGCACCGGCAAGACGACGCTCTCGGCCGATCCGTCGCGCACGCTGCTGGGCGACGACGAGCACGGCTGGAGCGAGAACGGCGTCTTCAACTTCGAGGGCGGCTGCTACGCCAAGACCATCCGCCTCTCGCCCGAGGCCGAGCCCGAGATCTTCGCCACCACCCGCCGGTTCGGCACGGTGCTGGAGAACGTCGTTCTCGACGAGACGCGCGTCCCCGACTTCGAGGACGGCTCGCTCACCGAGAACACCCGCGCCGCCTATCCGCTGCACTTTATCCCGAACGCCAGCGACACGGGCCTCGCCGGCCAGCCGAAGAACATCGTCATGCTGACGGCCGATGCCTTCGGCGTCATGCCGCCGATCGCCAAGCTCACCCCGGCCCAGGCCATGGTGCACTTCCTGTCCGGCTACACCGCCAAGGTCGCCGGCACCGAGCGCGGCGTCGTCGATCCCGAGGCGACCTTCTCGACCTGCTTCGGCGCGCCCTTCATCCCGCGCCACCCGTCCGAATACGGCAACCTCCTGAAGGACCTCATCGCCCAGCACGGCGTCGACTGCTGGCTGGTCAACACCGGCTGGACCGGCGGTGCCTACGGCACCGGCAAGCGCATGCCGATCAAGACGACGCGCGCTCTTCTCGCCGCCGCTCTCGACGGCTCGCTGAAGGAAGTCGAGTTCCGCACCGACCCGAACTTCGGCTTCGCCGTGCCCGTCGCCGTTCCCGGCGTCGACACCGCGATCCTCGACCCGCGCTCGACCTGGGCCGATCCGGCCGCCTACGACGCCCAGGCCCGCAAGCTCGTCGACATGTTCGCCAAGAACTTCGAGAAGTTCGCCGACCACGTCGACGAGGACGTCCTCGGCGCCGCCCCGGCCTTGCTGCCCCTCGCGGCCGAGTAGGGCGCGAAACGACCCGCCGGCCTCGCGCCGGCGGGGCTGCCGCCCCGGCCCCCGCCCGGGAACGAGTTCCCGGGCCCTTCCTTCTTTTAGTCTGTTTCAAATCACCCGAGGGGGATCTGCCCCCTCGGGTGATTTGACATGACCAGAGTAGGAGGGGCCAGGGGACATCATTTCCCCTGGCCTGGGGTGCGGGGGACGGGTAGGCCCCTGCCATCCGCGACGCCGGCAGGAGTCCCGCACCATGATCGATCCGAACGGGCTGGCGGTGTCGAGCCGCGTGTTCATCCCGGCCTCCGACCTTGAGGAGGTGTTCGTGCGTGCCTCGGGACCGGGCGGACAGAACGTCAACAAGGTGTCGACGGCGGTGCAGTTGCGGTTCCTGGCGGGGCGCTCGGAGGTCCTGTCGGACGACGTCAAGGCGCGGCTGTGGAAGCTCGCCGGCCAGCGCGCCACGAAGGACGGCGACGTCCTGATCGAGGCCTCGCGCTTCCGGCTGCAGGAGCGCAACCGCGAGGACGCGCGCGAGCGCCTCGCCGCGCTGGTGCGCCAGGCCTTGGTGCCGCCCCCGCCGCCGCGCCGGAAGACCAAGCCGTCCAAGGGTTCGATCGAGCGGCGGCTTCAGGCCAAGAAGGGGCGCGCCGACGTGAAGCGCATGCGCGGGCGCGTGGCCGACTGAACCTCGCGCGAGTCACGCACCCGTGATGGAGAGCGGCTGAAGCCGGCATCGTCTCGTCTTCGTATCTCGAACGGCCTCCGGGTGTCCGGGGCATACGAGATCAACGGGATGGAACGATCATGAAGAAGCTCATCATCGCCGGCGCCGCGGCGCTCTCGCTCCTGTCGGCCGGCGGCGCGCTCGCGCAGACCGCCTCCGCCACGCCGGTCGAGGTCGGCGGCGCGCCGATGTATCCGGACAAGACGATCGCCGAGAACGCGCCGAACGCCTCGAACCTGACGACCCTGGTCGCCGCCGTGAAGGCCGCCGGGCTCGTCGAGACGCTGGGCGGCGAGGGCCCCTTCACCGTCTTCGCGCCGGACAACGCCGCCTTCGAGAAGCTGCCGGCCGGCACGGTCGACGAGCTGGTGAAGCCGGAGAACAAGGAGAAGCTGACGCAGATCCTGACCTACCACGTGGTCCCGGCCGCCGCGACCTCGGCCGACGCGATGAAGATGATCCAGGACGACGGCGGCAAGCATGCCGTCAAGACGGTGGAGGGCGAGGAACTGACGCTCGCCATGGACGGCGACAAGCTGACCATCACTGACGCAAAGGGCAACGTCGCCACCGTCACCCAGGCCGACGTCATGCAGAAGAACGGCGTCGTTCACGTCATCGACACGGTGCTGATGCCGTAATCCGGCCCGTTCGGCCGTTCAAGGTCGCGAGAGTCGGTGCCGGCGGATTCCGCTGGCGCCGGCTCTCGTGCATTCCATATCGGATGCCATCCACCAGGCAGAGGACATGCCCGCCATGCACCGCCGCACCTTTCTTTTGTCCGGCACCGCGCTTCTCGCGACGATCGCGGCCGGCGGCTTCGGCCTGCTGCGCGCCGCGGGCGCGGGCGCCGCCGAGACCTTCCCCGTGTCCTTCACCGTGGACGAGTGGAAGAAGCGCCTGTCGCCGGAGGCCTTCGCGGTCCTGCGGGAAGAGGCGACCGAGCGCCCCTTCACGAGCGCGCTCAACGACAACAAGAAGGAGGGCGTCTACCACTGCGCCGGCTGCGACGTGCCAGTCTACTCCTCCGCGGCAAAGTACGATTCGGGCACCGGCTGGCCGAGCTTCTGGCAGCCGATCTCGTCCGAGGTGATCGGCACGCGCACCGACTACGTCCTCGTCTACCCCCGCACCGAGGTGCATTGCGCCAACTGCGGCGGGCATTTCGGCCATATCTTCGACGATGGCCCGCCGCCGACCGGCCAGCGTCACTGCCTGAACGGCGTCGCGCTGCGCTTCGCGCCGGGGTCGGAGGCGGCCGCCGGCTGAGGTCGGATGCCATAAACCATCGCTGTCTCAAGCCGTTGAATCCAGGGGGCCGGCACATCATATTGATGTCGTGAACGAGGGAAACGGTGCCGAACTCAGGGCCGCTTCCTTCCGGGTCGCTTGTATAAAGGACGACAAGGCATGAGCCGGTTGACGCCGTTTTCGAGCCCGCTCCTGATCGGTTTCGACAGCGTCGAGCGGACATTGGAGCGACTGGGCAAGGGGAGCGACGGCTATCCGCCCTACAACATCGAGCGGCTGCGCGGCGCGAGCAAGGAGGAGGGCAACCTCCTGCGGATCACGCTGGCGGTCGCGGGCTTCCGACCGGAGGACCTCGAAGTGACGCTGGAGGAAAACCAGCTCACCGTGCGAGGCCGCCAGACCGAGGACAAGGACCGCGACTTCCTTCACCGGGGGATCGCTGCCCGGCAGTTCCAGAAGGGCTTCCTCCTCGCTGAAGGCATGCGCGTCGTGGGCGCGCAGCTGCGGAACGGATTGCTGCTCATCGACCTTGCCAAACCAGAGCCCGAGCGCCTTGTCCGTCGGATCGAAATCGCTGTCGAGGACTGACGGGTCCGGTTTGAAACCGTTTGCCTCTTGAAGGAGACGACATCATGAACTTCGAGAACCATACCGTCACGCAGAACGAGCTCGCCCGCATCGGCGACGGTTCCATCGCTTACCTGCGCCGCATGTCCTCGGACGATATCCGCGCCAAGTTTCCCGCCGCCCAGGCCATCCAGCCGGGTTTGAAGCTCTGGGCGCTGTTCTCCGCCGACGGCACGCCGCTGGCGGTCTCCGACGACCGCACGAGCATCCTTGCCAGCGCCAGCGCGAACGAGCTGCAGACCGTCAGCATCCACTGATCGGACGGATCGGACGGCCCTCGCGGAGCCAGCCCCGCGATCCTGATGCAAAAACCGGCGGCGTTCTCGCGAACGCGCCGGTTTTTCATGTCCGGACGCAGGTTTTCCGACGGTCAGGCGGCGTTCTGCGAGGCGCCGGCGGTCATGGCGGCGAAGATCGAGCCGGCATCGCGCGAGGCCCGGATCTGGGAGACGATCTCGGGATTGCGCAGGAGCCGCGCCACCTTGGACAGTGCCTTCAGGTGATCGGCGCCCGAATTCTCGGGCGCCAGGAGCAGGAAGACGAGATCCACCGGCTGATCGTCCAGCGCGTCGAAGTCCACCGGCCGCACCAGGCGCGCGAAGACGCCCGTGATGTGCGGCAGGGCGTCCAGCTTGCCGTGGGGAATGGCGATGCCGTTGCCGACGCCGGTGGAGCCCAGCTTCTCGCGCTGCAGGATCGTCTCGAAGACGTCCCGCTCGTCGAGGCCGTAAAGGCCGGCCGCGTGTTCGGCGAGATCCTGGAGGACCTGCTTCTTCGAGTTGGCCTTCATGCCCGGCACGATGGCGTCGGGTCCGATGAGGTTGATGATCTCTATCGCCATTTTACCTTCCGCTCGTCGCGCGGACCCGCCGGCACCGGTATGGGACGCGAAGCTTGCGTGATCCTCAACCGCCGCCGTTGACCGCGGCGGTGTCGATCCAACCAAAATGACCGTCCTTGCGTCGATAAACGACGTTGACGACGCCGCTGCCGGCGTTCCGGAACACCACGACGGGGCCGTCCTGGCGGTCGAGCTCCATCACGGCACCCGCGACGGACAGCGTGCGCACCGACAGCGACGTTTCCGCCACGATCGTCGGGGCATAGTCGGCCGGCACCTCGTCCTCGTCGTCGGGGATCGCCTCGACGACGGCGTAGGCGGCCATCTCCTCGCGGGCGGCGCCGCTCGCCGCGGCATGGTGGTCCTTCAAGCGCCGCTTGTAGCGCCGCAGGCGCTTCTCGATGCGCTCGGCGGCGTCGGCGAAGCTCGCCTCCGGGTCGTGGGCCTCGCCCGCGGCCTGGAAGACGACGCCGGTGTCGAGATGAAGCTTGCAGTCGGTGGCGAAGCGCGGCCCCTCCTTCGACACGACCACCGTGCCGGAGAAGTTTCCATCGAAGTACTTCGCGACCGCCTCGTTGAGGCGCTCGTCAATCCGGGTGCGGAATGCCTCTCCGACATCCATGTGCTTGCCCGATACGCGCAGACTCATGCTGCTGCTCCTTCCCTTGTGTTCCGGGATGAAACCCGCGATCGGCCCGAACGATCCGCCGGATCGTAAGGGTTCGGCGCGCGTGTCTCCCGCGGGGAACCTATGCTTCGTTCCCTATCGGTCGAGCCGTGCCGACGCTGCCTTGAGCATCGGCGCGCTGCCTCCTGGTCGGGGTCGGCTTGGGCGGGATGCCTCCCGCCCCGTAGAAGTGGCGCCTCATAGGAAGCTTCACCCTCTCCTGTCAACAAAGGGCGGGCATGGGAGG
>CANJKV010000204.1 GCA_947474855.1 Aurantimonadaceae bacterium
AAGGTGTTGACGTGGGTGGCGTCGTTGGCGGTGATCTTGAGGAGCCCCGGCATCGCCCAGCGGGGCGCGGCGAGGTAGCCGAGCCGCCAGCCGTCCATGGCGAAGGACTTGGTGAAGGCGAACATCGACACCGTCCGCTCGGCCATGCCCGGCAGCGAGGCGATCGAGATATGGGCATTCCCGTCGAAGACGATCTCCTCGTAGACCTCGTCGGAGACCACGAGGAGGTCGTGACGGACCGCGAGGTCGGCGAGCGCCTGGAGTTCGCCCCGGGTGTAGACGCGGCCCGTCGGGTTGACCGGGTTGACGAGGACGATCATCCGCGTGCGGGGCGTGATCCTGGCCTCGATGGCGGCCGGGTCGATCGCGAAGCCGCGCGAGGCGTCGAGCTTGGCGGTCACGACCTTGGCGCCTGCCAGCTCGATCTTGCCGACGTGCTGGGGATAATAGGGCTCGAGCAGGATCGCCTCGTCGCCGGGATCGAGCAGCGCCATGAAGGCGGCGAAGGAGGCGTGGGTCAGGCCGTTGGTGACGAGGATGTCGGAAGCCTCGACGTCGAGGCCGTTCGCCTCGCGCAGCTTCTCGGCGAGCGCGCGTCGCAGGCTCGGCACGCCCTGGAGATCGCTGTAGTGGACGTCGCCGGCCCGCAGCGCCCGGATCGTCGCCTCCTTGATGTGGGCGGGCGTGTCGGCATGCGGCTTGCCGAGCTCGAGATGGACGAGGTCGCGGCCCTCGCCTTCGAGGGCTGCCGCCTTGGCATACATGCCGAAGCTCTTCTTGGCGGTGGCGGAGATCCGCTGCGCGACGCGTTTCACGGGCTTGGGTCCTGTTCAGGCAAAAGGGCAGGTCAGGGCCGGCGGCGCAGCGCCGCGACCTCGATCTCGACGAGGATCTCCTCGGCGGGAAAGCCGCAGATGATCGTGGTGTTGGTCGGCCGCGGGTCGGAGAAGGTCCGGCCCAGGATCTCCGAGACCGGCATGACGTGCTCGCGCGCCGAGAGGTAGACGCGCACCTGGACGACGTCGGCGAGCGTCGCATCGGCCTGTGCCAACGCTTCCTCGATCGTCTTCAGCGCCTGGCGTGCCTGCGCCGCGGCGCCTTCGGGAAAGGACATGGTTGCCGGGTCGTAGCCGGCCGTGCCGGAAACGAGCACCCACTCGCCGTCGACCACGGCGCGGGCGTAGCCGGCGATCTCCTCGAACTTCGAACCCGAATAGATCGAACGTCGCGTCATGGCGGAATTCCGAAGGCTTGGCGGGACGATGGGGTTGTCACCCGTGCCGGTCGCAACCGACGGGGATGACCCGGGATAACGCCGGTGCACGTCCCGTGTAAAGGCGTTTGATCAAATGATCGAAGGCTGGTAGCGTCGTGTCGACAATCGGTCGCGGGTGCCTGCAAAGGCCTTGCGGTCGAACCAGCCGAGCCTCCAAAACTCGTCGGACTGATCATCCGCCGTTTGCACCCGCCGGAATCTCCCGTATGAATTTCAAATCTAAACCATCGTCCTCGGCCAGGCGGGCAGTCGGGTGAGCGGCTACTTCCTTTATCATTCCATCGGCACCTTTCCGGGCAAGGCCGAAGCGCTGCGCGAGGCGCTCGGGCGCTTCGCCGACGACTGGTCGGCGCAGAACGACGCGCAGTGGCCGACCATGCTGAGCCTGCGCGCCGGCTTCATCGAGGCCTGGGCGCGGATCATCGACGCGCCGGCGGGCTCGCTGACGACGACCGAGAGCGTCACCGCCGGCCTCTACAGCCTGATCGGCGCCCTTCCCTCGCAGCATCTGCGGGGCAAGCGCGTGCTCGTCGCCGCCGACTGCTTTCCGAGTCTCCACTTCCTGCTCTCCGCCCTCGCGCCCCGCTTCGGCTTCACGCTCGACACCGTGCCGTTGCGCGCCGGCGAGCGCTGGGTGCGCGACGAGGACATGATCGCGGCCTGGGACGAGGGCGTCGGCCTGGCGCTGCTCACCTTCGTCACTTCCACCGCCTCGCATCGCTGCGACGTCGCGGCGCTCGCCGCGCACGGCCGGGCGATGGGCAGTCTCGTCGTCGCCGACATCACGCAGGGCGTCGGCATCCGCCCCTTCTCGGTTGCGACGGCGGCGGTGGACGCGGTCGTGTCGACCTCGCTCAAGTGGCTCTGCGGCGTCTCCGGCGCGGGCATTCTCCAGGTTCGGCCTGACCTCCTCAAGACCTGCGAGCCGGAGTTCCGCGGCTGGTTCAGCCAGGAGAATCCCTTTTCCTGGGCACTCGACGCCTTCCGCTACGCCCCCGACGCGCGGCGCTTCGACCAGGGAACGCCCTCGATCCTGCCGGCCGCGGGCTCGCTGCCCGGTCTCGAATTCCTCCAGCGCACCGGCCTCGACGCGGTCGCCGCACACAATGCCCGGCTGACCGACCTCGTTGTCGAGGCGGCGGACGAGGCGGGCCTGCCCCTCGCCTCACCGCGCGAAGCGGAGAAGCGCGGCGGCAGCGTCATGCTGAACCTCGGCGAGGAAGCGGCAGCGCTCGTCGGCCCGTTGCGCGAGCGCGGCCTCCACTGCGACGCGCGCGGCCCCGTGATGCGCCTGTCGCCCGGTCTCGTCACCGAGGAGGCGGAGATTTCCCGCCTCTTCGCCACCCTCGCCGAATTCGGTGTCCGGCGCTCCGCCGCCGCCTGATCGCGTCCAACCCGGCCGTCGCGACCGGCGGCCACAGCCCCCAAGGAGTTTCGTCCATGCTCGACCGGCGCCGCCTCTTCGGCCTCGTTCTCGCCGCCGCGGCCCTCGCGCCGGCGCTTCCCGCCTTCGCCGCCGACCCGATCGTCGTCGGCGCCTATCCGTCGAACCCGCCCTGGGAGTTCAAGAACGACGCTGGCACCTTCGAGGGCTTCGAGATCGACGTCGCCACGGAAGCTGCCAAGCGCGTCGGCCGCCCGGTCGAGTTCCAGGATCTCGGCTTCCAGGCGCTCTTCGCCGCCACCGCCTCGCACCGCATCGACTTCGCGGTCTCCTCGATCTCGATCACCAACGACCGCCTGCAGAACCAGGCCTTCACCCAGCCCTACTACGACAGCGACGGCACCATCCTCGGCCGCGAGGGCTCGGAGATCGCCAAGTTCGAGGACCTCAACGGCAAGGTCATCGGCGTCGTCTCGGGCACGACCGGCGAGAAGTGGGCGAAGGAGAACGCCGAGAAATACGGCATCGCCGAGGTCAAGGGCTACAACGCCCAGCAGGACCTGATGCTCGACATTCAGAACGGGCGCATCGACGGCGGCGCGGGCGAGATCGCCGGCTTCCAGTACGCCATGACCAAGATCCCCGGCCTGAAGATCCTGATCCGCATCCCGACCGGCGAGCGCTTCGCCATGATGGCCCCGAAGGACTCGGCGATCCTGCCCGAGATCAACGAGGCGATCTCGGCGATGAAGGCGGACGGCACGCTCGCCAAGATCCACGAGAAGTGGTTCGGCGTGGCACCCTCCGAGGGCACCAGCACCGTCGTCGCCTCGGGCGTGCCCACCGCGCAGTAACGAAGAACCACCACCGGCGCGCCGGACGGCACGGGCTCGACGCGCCCGGCCATCCGGCGCGCCGCGCATTTCCCGGGGGCCTGCCATGGGGCTGATCGATACCTTCTTCAACGCCGAGGTCATGGCGCGCGCCTTTCCGATCCTCCTACGGGGGCTCTGGAACACGCTTCTTCTCGGGGCGACGGCGATCGTCTTCGGCTGCATTCTCGGCCTCGTCGTGTGCCTCTTGCGGCTCTACGCGCCGAAGCCCGTCCGGCTGCTGGCGGTCGGCTACATCGACATCTTCCGTGCGCTGCCCGTTCTCGTCGTCCTGATCCTCCTCTACTACGCCCTGCCCTTCGTCGGCATCCGCCTGTCCTCCTTCGCGTCCGCCGCGATCGCCCTGATCCTCGTTTTGTCGGCCTTCACGGCCGAGGTCTGCCGGGCGGGCATCGAGACCGTGCCGCGCGGGCAGTTCGAGGCAGCCTCGGCGCTGGGGCTGCCCTTCGGCCTCACCATGCGCAAGGTGATCCTGCCCCAGGCGGTGAAGGTCATGATCCCGCCCCAGACGAGCAACTGCGTCTCGGTGCTGAAGGACACGGCGCTGGCCTCCGTCGTCGCCATGCCCGACCTCCTGAAGCAGGCGAACGACGCGCAGGCGATGATGGCGAACCCGACGCCGCTGATCGGCGCGGCGCTGATCTACCTCGCCATCCTCTGGCCGATGGTGCGCCTCGTCTCCTTCCTGGAGATGCGCAGCCGCGCCAAGACCGCGCGCTGAATCCTCCGCTCCGGCACAACGAAAGGGCCGCGGATCGCTCCGCGGCCTTTTCGTCTTCGGGTGTCGATCGGCTGATCAGGTGGGGTCGAAGGCCGAGGCGACGGTGAGGAGCGCGCCGTCGAGCGCCTTGCCCTCCTCGTCGAGGAGGGCGGCCTTGATCAGGCGCTCCATCCAGGCGCCGCCCTCGGCCTGGGGCCGGAGCGTCGGCACGGCGGTGAGCACGCGGTCGAACTTGGAATTGCCCCGCGCATGCGTGTCGGAATAGCCCTTCACCAGGCGGCGGGCCGAGAGGATCGCGACGGCGAGGTCGTAGTTGACGGGCAGCGTGTCGCGGGCGAGCGCCAGCCAGCGCGTCCAGTGCTCGGTCTCGCGCTCGTGACGCAGGGAGCCGCGGCGGAAGCGCTTGAGGCCGGCCACCGCGTAGAGCGCCAGGAACCAGTGGATGCGGTCGGTGCGCACGCGCCGACCGCGATTGACGATCCTGTCGAGCGCGGCGAAGAGCTTCGGCCGGCTCTCGATGGCGTGGCCGGCCCAAGCCGGCAGCGTGCCGGCCACCTCCTCCATGCGCGGATGCATGTATTCGGTGAGGCCGAGGAGTTGGTCGTCCTTCGCGCCGACCTCGCGGCGGATGCGCGGCAGGCGGGCCGAGCGCGTCTTCAGGTCGGCGACGCGCACCACGTCGTCATAGGCCATGGCGACGGTGAGGTACTTCGCGGCGGTCTGCGTGAAGCGCCAGTCCTTCGCGGCGCCCCCGGCCCGCTCGTCCTCGGCGCGCAAGGCTTCGAGCGTCGACAGGTACTCCCCGGCATAGGCCGGGTCCTGGTAGTCGACGAGGCGCCTGGCGCCGGCATAGGCCATCGGCCTGACGCTCTCCGGCAGCGCCGCGATGCGCGCGAGGAGCGCGTCGAGGGCGGGCACGCCGACCGCGGCCGGCGGCTCCGGCAGGTCCTTGCCCGGCGCCTTCGGCACGATCTCCTGGCGATCGTTGCCGGCGACCTTGTCGAAGCCGGCGGCGAAGGCGCGAAGGCTCGGCTCGACGCCCTTGCCGCCCGCCCGGATTGCCGCCTCGAAGTGCTCGCGGGCGAAGGGCAGGACGCCGGACCCCGCCAGCGCCCCGAACATCGTCGCCGAGATGACGCTGCCGTTCTTCTCCGCCAGCGCCTGCATGTCGAAGGCGACGATGCGCCTGGCGGCGATGCCGGCGGCCTCCACCACGCTGTCCGGATCGCCGATGCCGTCGCCCGGCACCTCCTTCTCGCCGACCGCGTAGGAGCGGTGCGAGGAGGTGAGAAGCGTCGTGCGGTCCGGGGTGACGAGGCCGCGCAGCATCGAGCGCCCGGCCTCCATGAACTCGGCCGCGAGCACCACGTCGACGTCGCCCGGCGTCGGCATCAGCGACAGGATCGGCGCGGTCCCTTCGCGCTCGGGCAGCATCTCGATGTAGTAGATCGTCGCCCCGGTGCGCTGGGCGACGCCCGGCACCGAGGTCGACTGCGCCATCCAGCCGGCGCCCTCAGCCGCCGCCACGATCCAGTCGGCCAGCACCCCGCCGCCCTGCCCGCCCATGGCGAGGATGGCGACGGAGAGCGGCTTGTCGGTGGACAGGCGCGAGGGTGTGTCCGTGGCGGGGAAGCTCTGGTGGACGGTCACGGGCCGGCTCCTCAGGCGAAGGACACGCGGCGCGCGTCGCGCCGGCGCTGGAGAAAGCCGATGACGCGGGTCCGCGCGCGCGCCAGCCAGCGGTCGGCCTTCGTCGGGTTGAAGACGATGTCGGCCTTGTAGAAGGACGGGCAGAGGATCGCGGCCTCCGAAACCTCGCCGCAATTGCCGCAGCCGACGCACCCGTTGTCGATCGCCGCCACCGGATCGTCCTTCAAGGGGTCGGCCGTGTGCTTGACGGAGAGCGACGGACAGCCGGACAGGCGAATGCAGGCGTGGTCGCCCGTGCAGACGTCCTCGTCGACGCCGAAGCGCTCCTTGACCACCCGCTCGCCGTTCTTCACGGCCTTGGCGAAGATCGGCTTCACCCGGCGCTGCTTGTTCAGCATGCATTCGGAGGAGGCGACGATGACCTTCGGCCCCTTCTCGGGCGTCGTCAGGGCTTCTTTGAGCGTGTCGCGCATCTTGGCGACGCTGTAGGTGCGGTCGACGTGGCGCACCCATTTCGCTCCGATGCCCTTCACGGCCGCAACGATCGAGTTGTTGGTGGAGCGCTCGGGGTTCTCGGCGCGCGAGGACAGGATATCCTGCCCGCCGGTCGCGGCGGCATAGTAGTTGTCCACCACCATGATCACGCCGTCCTGTTTGTTGAAGACGGCGTTTCCGACGCTGGTGTTGAGGCCGTTGTGCCAGAAGCCCCCGTCGCCCATGATCGAGATCGGGCGCTTGTCCGCCTCGACGTTGAAGGCGGATGCCGAGGCGGGACCCAGGCCGTAGCCCATGGTCGTCGCGCCGATGTTGAAGGGCGGCAGGATCGAGAAGAGGTGGCAGCCGATGTCGGCCGAGACGTGGTGGGGGCCGAGCTCCTTTTCCACGAGCTTCATCGCCGCGAAGATCGGCCGTTCCGGACAGCCGACGCAGAACCCCGCGGGCCGCGCCGGCACGACGCCGGCGAGCGCCTTGACCTCGGGCGCGGCGAGCACCGCGTCGGCGCTCGGCACCGGCGGGCGGTTGCCGAGAAGCTCGGGCGCGTGGGCATCGATGAACGCGCCGATGCCTTTTCCGAGCACCTGCGAGGTGTATTCGCCGCCGCGCGGCAGGACGTCCTTGCCGGCGAGCTTCGTTGCCACGTCGTGGCGGCGCAGGATGAGGCTGAGGGCCTGCTCGATATATTCGGGCTGGCCCTCCTCGATCATCAGGACGGCGTCCTTGCCCGCGCAGAAGGCGACGAGCTCGTCGTCGATCAGCGGATAGGAGACGTTGAGGACGAAGAGCGGCAGGGCGCAGGCGCCGTAGACGTCGGCGAGGCCGAGATGCTGGAGCGCGCGCATGACGCCGTTGTAGAGCCCGCCCTGCAGGATCAGGCCGACGCGGCCCTCGTCCGGCCCAAAGCGCTCGTTGAGCTTGCGGCGAGCCACGAAGTCGATGGCCTTCGGCCAGCGGCTCTCCAGCTTCTCCTTCTCGTGGACGTAGGCGGCCGGCGGCAGGACGATGCGGTTGACGTCGCGCCGCGGGTTCTCGACGGCCTCCTTCAGCGTGAAGGCAGGCCGCCTGTTGTCCTTCGCCACGAACTGGCCGTGGACGTGGCAGGAGCGGATGCCGACCTGGAGGATGACGGGCGTGTTGGAGGCTTCCGACAATTCGAAGCCCGCTTCCACGGCCTCGACGATCGAGGGCAGGTTCGGGCGGGGCGTGAGCAGCCACATCTGCGACTTCATCGCGAAGGCGTGGGTGCGCTCCTGCATGATCGAGGAGCCCTCGCCGTAGTCCTCGCCAACGATGACGAGGGCGCCGCCGGTGACGCCGCCGGAGGAAAGGTTCGACAGCGCGTCGGAGGCGACGTTGGTGCCGGCTGTCGACTTCCAGGTGACGGCGCCGCGCACGGGATACATCACCGAGGCCGAGAGCATGGCGGCGGCCGCCGCTTCCGAGGCCGAGGACTCGAAATGGACGCCGAGCTCGTCCATGACGCCGCGCGCGTCGGCGAGGACGTCCATGAGGTGCGAGATCGGCGAGCCCTGGTAGCCGCCGACGTATGACACGCCGGACTGGAGCAGCGCCTTGGTGATGGCGAGGATGCCCTCGCCGCGGAAGATCTCGCCCTCGCCGAGCTTCAGTTCCTCGACTTCGCGAACAAAGGATCTCTCGGCCATGGACCGCTCACATGTCTGGATGGAGGCATGCGGGCGCCGCCTGTCCGCGCCCGCCGATATCCATGCATCTTCATGCTTTTTGGAATCATGTCAATTTGCCGGCTTGCGCAAATGATCGGCAGGACGACGAGAGGCGTCGCCGAAAAGGCAAGCATATGCATGCTCTTTCCGCATGGCGGCGCGATCGCACGCCATCTGCCGCGCTCGCGGGCCGTTCAGATGTCGTTGCGGCGGATGTTGGCGAGGATGCGGTGGAGGGTGGCGACGAAGGCTTGGTACTCGGCCTCCGAGACGCCCTCGAACATGTGGCGGAAGCGCCCGACCATCATTGGCCAGATCGCCGCGAAGGCCGCCGCGCCCTTTTCGGTGATGTGGGTCTCTCGCACGCGCGCGTCCTCGGCGCGGGGACTGCGGCGCACGAGGCCCTGCTCCTCCATGGCGTCGAGGGTGCGGCTCATGGTGGATTGCTCGGTGACGGCGTAGACGCTGAGCTCGTTGATCGCGAGGCCGTTGGACACGCTGAGGATGGCGAGCACCCGCATCTTGGCCGTCGTCATGTCGAAGGCCTTGAGCTCCTCCGACAGGTCGGCGTTCCAGCGGGCGGCGATGCGGTTGAGGAGATAGGGCGCGAAATGGTTCAGCCCGAGCTCGCCCATGGACGGGACGGCGCCCTCGCGCTCGTCCGCGCTGCCGAGGACGCCGCGGCCGTATCGTCCCACCATGATCCCGCTCCGTGCCTCGATGGCCGGGCGGCGTCGCCGCCCGGTTCCCGCGACCTAGCCCAGCTTGCCCCGCCCCGCCAGCGTCAGCCCTTGGGCACCAGCGCGATGACGCGCACGGGGCTGCCCGTGCCGCCGACGATCTTCAGCGGCGTCGCGACCACCAGCGCGCCGGTCGGCGGCAGCTTGTCGAGGTTGACGAGGCTGGCGAGGCCGTAGCGGCCCTGTTCCAGGAGAAGGTGGTGGGCCGGGAACGGCGGGTCGAAGGAGTGGGCCATGCCGGCATCGGTGCCGACGCACTCGTTGCCCCAGCCGAGGACGTGTTTGTCGACGAGATAGCGGATGCAGTCGACGCTCGGGCCGGGCGTGTGGCCACCGTTCAGGAAGGTCTCGCTCGACGAATTGCGCGGATACCAGTCGGAGCGCATGAAGACCCAGGCGCCCGCCGGGATCTCGCCGTGCTCTGCCTCCCAGGCCTCAACGCCTTCCTTGGTCAGGACGAAGTCGGGATCGGCCGCGACCTCGGCCGAGCAGTCGATCACGCAGACCGGGGCGACGAAGTCCTTCGCCGGCAGCTTGTCCGTTGTATTGTCGGGTCGGTCGCGGCCGGAGATCCAGTGGGCGGGGGCGTCGAAGTGGGTGCCGGTGTGCTCGCCGAGCTCCATCCAGCCCCAGGCCCACCAGGGCCCGTTGGCGTCGTAGGCGGAAATCTCGTTCATCTTGAAGCGCGGCGTGTTCCGGCCGAACTCCGGCGGCAGGTAGAGGACCGGCGTGTCGGGGCCGAGCGGGGCGGTGAGGTCGACGACCTCGATGGCGCCCGAGGCGATGGCGGAGGCGACGGCGGACAAGCTTTCGGC